>JAYTOA010000031.1:0-88614 GCA_043748015.1 Flavobacteriales bacterium | reverse complement strand
GCGAAAAAATTAGCACCATATTTAATTCCATAGTCAGGATTTCCGCTGTAATTCAAAAGAGGAATGGAGCTATCAATTCCGTTTCCTACGAACCAAGTATCCGTGGCTTTGTATCCGCCATGCCTGCGCAAGTATTCAAATATTGTAGGATTAAGTGGTCGCTGTTTTAAACCTTGACCAGTAACGTCTGCACCTTGTATTATAGAGTTCAGTCCACCGAAATGGCCCGCTGATAAAGCGCGCACCTCCTTAAAAAGTGTTCCTTTGGATTGCAAACTTCCGGTCGCGGCAAAAGAAGTCAACATCGGGATTGGATTGATTCCACCCTGCCCTGTTCCATATGCGATTTTCATCACCGGAGCTTCGCCGGTGAGCATGTTATACATGATGTTTCCGGGATATGGATCGATGATTTGACTGCCTTGCAAATAGGTCATGTCAACGCTTTCCTGATGGCGAACACCACCGGCGAACATCACGAGTACCACGTGTTGCGCAGTTCTGTTGCCGGTTGGAGCGAATAATCTTCCACTTGGCAAAATGTATGGCGCCACCAATGCACCTGCCGTCGTCAGTGCTGTTTTCTTTATGAATTCTCTTCTTTTCATTTTTCGTCTTTAAGTAGAAAGTGCATAAATTCTGTGTCAATAAAACTGATATTCCGTGCTAAGTGCGAATGAGAAATACACCAGTTCCGGCGTCATATATTCATTTGAAGCGATGAAATTTTTCACCCATGCCCGCTCTGCAGCATTTGGTAATCGTACAAAAAATTTCTTGTAAGTGTTGTCTATGAATGTCTCAATGTCTGCATTCATTTCCTCGACCGTTGGCAAGTGAACGCCACTTTGATTGAAGAAATTCGAGATGAGTACTTCCTTTGCCAGGTCCTTGTCGCCAATGCTTTGAAAAAGTTGATCGAGTACAAAAACACTGCTCCCGGGCAATGCAGTTTGAAATAGGTTTGTATAAAGTATGCTGACAAATTGCTGATTCGATTTCAATTTATTCTTGTCGGCAGAAGCGCCAGCTAACGACACTTCATTCAATTCATACAAACCGATTTGCTCCTTTTTACAAGCTACCAGAAAAGCAGAAACTGCTGTGATTGCAGCCAGAGCACCTGGCAGGCCCATTGCCTTCGTTTTTGGGTGACAATTGCAACCGACATGCTCGAATGACGGAAGACCAAATTGACCGTTATCATTCGTTGTTTCAATTTCTTTATTACTGAAATCCTGCGTATTCATCTGTGATCAATATTGATTTCTGAATGGCTTTGATGTTGTGTCCGTTATTATAAGTACTGAGTTTTCCAAAAATTTCGGCGGTGGCCGGTTCGCGAGAAAGTAAGGCTATGTATGCCCAACGAATCATTCCTTCTGCAAACTCTTGCGTGGAGGTCAACATTTGCAGGTATTCTGTTTTATTGGAAAAATTCTGACCGAATAAATAACCTGTGAGATCAGGATCCTCAGCCGATGGCACTTGTTCAATTGGCTCAAAAGCTTCATCGAGTTCTTCATCTGTCGGATAGCGAAAAAACAAATCATCGAATGTCGCATTGATAAAATTGAAAGATCCCATGTGAAGATCATCGTAGATAACATTGAAACACATGCGACGACATATCTCATCATTGGTAATTTGTCCAGAGCGAACCTGTGTCTTCACGTCAATTACGCGTCTTACATTATTAGAAGTTTCCCTGTTCAATTCGTAGGCGAGCATGTTACCTGACATGCTATCCTGCACAGAAATATAGTAGTAGAGATAGTATTGTTCGAATACTTCCGCTTCTGAAATTCCATCCAAAAAACGCGCTTTGTTGTCGTCGTAAAATTTTTGACTATAGGCGTGAGAGTATGTTGTATCACCTTCCACCGCTGCGGTTCCATTCATTAAATTATCTACAAGATTGCCTCTGGATTCAAAACTCAAGTGATCAGATTCAAGACTATTGACATCGCGACTCATCTCATCATTTGTAGGAGATCGGCCGATAAGATCGATATACAATCTGTTGACATAATTTTCCACAAGCAAGGTTGGTACTTCGTCATAATCAGGAATCGTGTTGTTGCTGAACGTAACAACTTCAGGATCTTTCTTGCACCCCGCAATGACCAAAAACACTACAAACAAACAAGTAGACGATTTTTTCATTCAACCATTTTGAGTGACTAAAAATAACGTATTCAGCTGTTGAACGCAGTTCCTAAGACAAAATTTCACGCTGAATTTACCAACATTGCTGGAGTTACAAACTGAAGACCTGTTCAAAAGGGAATTGACGGCAATTGCAATAACGAACAATTTGGGCGACATTTTTCATGAATCTTCTTCAATTGGCGATTAGGAAGTTACTTTCGCGACATGTCGGTTAACAAGGAAGTAAAACGGATTACAACCAATACGCTTCAGGAAATGAAGCAGCGTGGAGAGCGCATTGCAATGCTCACATCCTATGATTACAGTATGGCGCGGCTTGTAGACGAAGCCGGCATTGACGTAATCCTTGTGGGAGACAGCGCCAGCAATGTGATGGCAGGGCATGAAACAACATTGCCAATCACTTTAGATCAAATGATTTATCACGCACAAGGCGTTGTGCGAGCTGCAAAGCGTTGTCTCATCGTTGTTGATTTACCTTTCGGTTCTTACCAAGGCAACAGCAAAGAGGCACTTAATTCTGCTATCAGAATAATGAAAGAGAGTGGCGCACACGCGGTGAAACTCGAAGGTGGTGCTGAAGTGAAGGAAAGTATTCAGCGTATTCTCACTGCAGGAATTCCGGTGATGGGACATCTCGGACTTACGCCTCAGAGCATCTATAAATTCGGCACTTATCAAGTAAGGGCAAAAGAAGAAGCGGAAGCTGAAAGACTGCTTGAAGATGCAAAAATGTTGAACGACTGTGGATGTTTTGCCGTTGTATTGGAAAAAATTCCCGCAAAGCTTGCATCGCAGGTTACAGCGTCTCTAGAAATTCCAACCATAGGTATTGGAGCCGGCGGCGATGTTGACGGCCAGGTGCTCGTGGTGCATGACATGCTAGGTCTTACACTCGAATTTAGTCCGAGATTTTTAAGGCGTTATATGAATGCCGCAGAGCAAATCAACAATGCTGTTGACCAATATGTGAAAGACGTGAAGAGTCGCGATTTCCCGAATGAGAAAGAGCAGTACTAAGGGATATTTTAAGTGAAGCGATGTGATCATCGCATGAAAAACAAGTTTCAATGGAAGAAAAGCAAAACGGCCCACGCCCGACCCGCGACTGGAAAACGGCGCCAAAAGAGCAAATCGTTATGAGTACTGTGGAAAATCTCCGCATACTTTATGAAGACAATCACATAATTGCAATCAACAAACGCAATTCGGATATCATCCAAAGCGACATAAGTGGCGATACAACACTTTGCGAAACAGTTAAAGGTTATGTGAAGTGGAAATACAATAAACCCGGACTCGCATTTATTGGAACAGTTCACCGACTGGATCGTCCGGTGAGCGGCATAGTACTTTACGCAAGAACAACCAAAGCATTGAATCGCCTTTCTAATATGTTCAAGTACCGTGAAATTCAAAAAACTTATTGGGCAATTGTAAAAGGAATTCCAGATCCACCGGAAGGAACGATCATTAATTATTTGTGGAAGGATCAAAAGCTCAATAAGACCTTCGCATACGATGAAGCGAAAGATGATCGCAAAGAATCAGAGCTCAGCTATAAAGTTGTAGGTGCCGGTGACAATTATACATTCCTTGAGGTTTATCCAAAAACCGGAAGGCATCACCAAATACGCGCAACACTCGCTAGTATTGGATGTCCGATTAAAGGTGATATTAAATACGGCGCTCGACGGACAAACGATAATGCATCCATTCACTTGCATGCAAGAAAAATAGAATTTATGCATCCGGTGAAAAAAGAACCCTTGGTAATCATTGCTCCACCACCGGAAGATTCATTGTGGGATGAATTCCTGAAAATCTCAATAGAATAGGGCTAAAGAGATAAATACTGCACGCATTTTATCCATTCAGCGGAAAAACACTTTTAAATAATATTGAATGAAAAGATGCGCTATTGTGCGCATTTATGTTGAAAACACTTCAATCACACAACGATTTTCGCTTTAATGACGCGCTCACAGTATTAGATTTGCCACGCTATTTCAAATATGAACTCAAAAACAATTAAACGCATGAAAAAGAACAGCTACCTCGTAATTCTAGCAGCTGTAATGTCCAGCCTGATCATTGTATCGTGCAACGGACTTAAGAAAATGGACCAGCACATCAAAGACTTGGGTGCTACAGCCACTCCGAATCCATTGGAATTGAAAGGTGACAGTGTTGAAGTCACTATTTCGGGAAAATTCCCACCAAAATATTTTGCCAAGAAGGCAAGCGTAGAAGCGACTCCTGTACTTGTTTACAGCGGAGGAGAAGCCAAATACAAAATGCAGGCCTACCAGGGCGAACAAGCTGCCGGTAACGGCGCTGTGATTCCATACAAATTAGGGAAGAACTTTAGCTACACAGATCGCGTGGCTTATGTTCCAGCTATGGAAACAAGCAAACTCGAAGTGAGAATGCACGGCAAGCAAGGAAGCAAAGAGGCCGACTTCACTCCTGTTTTTGTTGCTGATGGTGTTATCACCACTCAACTATTAATGAAGAATGATGATAAAACGATGATGAGCAAAGACAACTTCGTTCGCACACTTTCTTATGTGAACGACAGCGCTCAGATCAATTTTGACTACAACTCCTCTGTGCTGAAGGCTGCAGAATTGAAGGACAATGACATTAATAGTCTAACGACCTTCTTACAAAATGCTGCTGCTAATCCAAAATTCGTAATCAAGAAAATTGATTTCGTTGGATATGCTTCTCCGGAAGGTGAAATGTTGTTGAATGACGATCTTGCTACTGAGCGTTCTGCTGCAGGTAAGCAAGCATTCGTTGACATTTCTAAAAAAGCAAAGTTGACAAACGCTCCTGACGAACTTCAGGCAATGTCTCCAAAAGGTGAGGACTGGGAAGGTTTCCGTCTTGCTATGGAAAAATCAAACATAGCTGACCGCAATATTATTATCAATGTATTGAAGATGACCTCTGACCTCAATCAAAGAGAAACAGAAATCAAGAATATTTCTAAAACTTACGTGGAGATTCAGAAAGATATTTTTCCAAGTTTGCGTCGTTGCAGAATTATTGTTACTTACGATATGGAAGGATACAGCGACGCTGAGCTTGCTCAAATCGGTTCTTCAAATCCATCAGTTATGACATACGAGGAATTGATGAAAGCCGGTACACTTGTGGAAGACTTGAATAAGAAAGCTGCTATCTATGAAGCTGCCGCTGCTAAGTCCGATGCCGACTACCGCGCTGCAAACAACCTCGGTTGTGTTTATTATATGCAGAACAAAATGAACGATGCTGAAACACAGTGGAAGAAAGCTTACGGCATGAAGAAATGTGAAGAGACAAGTAATAACATGGGTATCGTAAGTCGCGTAAAAGGTGACAAAGCGGCTGCATCTACTTTCTTCGGCGAAGCTGGTGGTTCTGCAGAATCGAACTACAATAAAGCTTTGATCGACATTCAGAAAGGTGACTATTCATCTGCTGTTTCGAAAATGGGAAGCTACAAGACTTTCAATACAGCTCTTGCTAAATTGCTTAACAAAGACAACGGTTCTGCGAAAGCAGATATCGATGCCAGCAACGATACTTCGGCTCAAGCCGACTATCTGCGTGCAGTTATCGCTGCTCGTAGCAATGATGGTTCTGCTGTTGGCAGCAACCTGAAGAGCGCAGTTCAAAAAGATGCTTCTTTGAAAGACAAAGCATCAAAAGATCTTGAATTCAGAAATCACAAGGATCAGTTGAATTTCTAATTCGTCGGATAATATTTGGAGAGAGGCCGTCACAGTGTGATGGCCTCTTTTCGTTTGGGGCTATTCAGGGGTTAGGAATTAGGAGCTAGGATTTAGGAGCTAGGATTTAGGGGTTTGAGCCTTAATCGGAAATTGATGAATGTAGTTTTAAAACGAGGTATCAAGTTTAGAGGATTTGATGTTGAAATTGAACATTTGTCTGCTTGTCTGAACAAAATTTACAAAACGCTTATCAGGACTTGCGACTTTAGTTCTGTTTCCAGCCATTCGGATTCGGGATCGGAATGTGATGTAATTCCTCCGCCGAGGAATAACTCGAAGTGATCTTGATAGATCTGCATGCAGCGAAGATTGACAAATACATCTGCTTCGCCATTGCTTTGAGATGTTCCGATAGTACCCGTATATAAACGTCGTTCGTGATTTTCGCACTGTAAAATAAAATCCTTTGCCTTGTTTCTGGGCAAACCACAAATAGCCGGCGTAGGATGCAAAGCCTTCACGATGATATCTGTTTCTATTTGTGTTTGAAATTGAAAGTTACTTTTGAGATGAACCAATGGTCCGGCTTGAATTGTTTCCGGACCACGAATTTCGATGTCAACGATTCCGAGATTTCTTAATTCATTAGATATAAAATCCGTGACGAGTTGTTGCTCATGTTTCAATTTTTCATCCCAAAGAACAACACCGGATTCAGCAATTGGAAGAGTGCCAGCCAAAGACATTGTTGTATACTGTGATTGACGTTTTTGAAGCAGTACTTCGGGTGTTGCACCGATCCATGTTCCATATTCTTCATCGTTCAGGCAATAGACAAAAGCTGAAGGGTATTTGATGCAGAGTGAATTGAAAATGTCACTCAATGAAATTTCCCTGTTTCTTTCTACATGCTTGATGCGACTGATCACGACTTTCTCCAGATTGCCGAACTTGATCTCTTCAATGGCAGATTGCACTGCATTGATGTGATCAATCTTGGTCGTTTCAGCCTGACTTTTATTGTTCAGATAATCTTCGAAAGCAGAAAAATGAAACTTCGCTCCGTCATCATTGACGAACCGATTTTCTTTGTTTTTTTTGAAATGCAGAATTGTTCTGGATTCAATTGAAGTTGGAAGCGAACACACAGCGAAAGACTCGCCGCGATCAATCCACTCATCAAGGTGACCAACCAACATCATTGCGCTTTTTGTTTCACCATCACCGTGATGCGACTGATAGCGATCAGTTGATCTTCTTCATCCACAATCTCGATGCTCCACAAATGAAGACTTCTTCCACCATGGATAATTTTCGCTTTGCCTGTCACGATTCCTTCTCGCTTGCTTTTGACGTGATTGATATTGAGTTCAACACCCACGCATACGCCTCCATCCTTCTCCACCATCATGTGCGAACCGAAACTTCCGAGTGTCTCTGCGAGCGCTGCACTGGCGCCGCCGTGTAGAATACCGAATGGCTGATGCGTGCGATGATCTACGGGCATAGTGGCTTCAAGGTATCCGTTGCCAATTTTGGTAAACTCTATACCAAGCGCACCCATTAAAGTTGTGTTGCTATAAGCGTTTACCTTCTGTAATGTGTCATCCATATCGGCGAAGGTATTTCAGAAATTGAATGCGCACAGATGAAAGCCTGGAATTGATTAAACATGTGTATTCAACACCGAAATGAATGAACAAAAAAAATCCCCGACACAATGTATCGGGGAAATATTTTTTTCAATAAAGTGATTACCTCACCATCAACGTCAACGCAGCTTGCTGACCCGATTCGTTTTGTATTTTAAGGAAGTAGATACCGCCGCTCAATGCATCGCGATCAATGCGCACATTGCTCTTTGCATTGTTCCATTGTTGTACAATTTCACCAAGTGCATTCGCCAAGAGGACACTGTGATTTCCAGAAGGCAATTGCAACGTGGAGAATGTTGTCATTGGGTTTGGATAAAGTGAAACTGCAAAATCATTCAATTCATTTACACCAACCAGGAATACACTTTCACTTATTGAAGTGCAATCAAATTCATTGGTTGTTTCAACTGTGTAACTTCCTTCGCTACTCGCTTCAAATGTTTGTGAAGTTACATTTGGAATCAGCGTATTGTTCAGATACCACTGCCAGCTTGTGCCTTGTGGCGCAGTGAGTGTCCAGCCACTGGCTGTGATTGTTGTTCCCGGCAATGCATGATTTTGCAAAATGAAAACATCTTCTCTGGTGCAAAGCGGATTGCTGCGGACAAGTAAAATCTGCATGTCACTCGCTTGTTCTGATGTGTAATTGAAAATAGATTCTGTGGATTCCAGCACGCCATTAATATGCCACTCGAATTCATCTACATATGTGTCATAAGTTGTGTAGGTAAATGTTTCTCCCGCGCAAACGTCATCCACATCGATCACGCTTTCTAACATATCACAACTGAAGATTGTATGAAACGTGGTATTGGTAACCACAGCCGGATTATCATCAAAGAATATATCAGCAGTGTTATAAATGACATCTCCCGGTGCAACTCCTGCAAGCGGCTTTATTTTATAAACTACATAACCTTGTGAGCCAGGTTCGTTGCTGGCGCTATCAGGTAAGTTGATGTTGTGAAATACAAATTCTACAAAGCCATCGTTGTGTATGATCGTACTATAAGAATGTGATGCAACTACAGGATAAAATGTGCTGAGATCGAGTTTGGTCAAATCAAGTTGATCATGAATGCTGACATCAACTGCTGATGCGTTACCAGTGTTTTGAAAACGAATGCGGTATTCAATTTCATCAGTTGGCAGAATGAAATGCTGGTCTGCATAACCTTCGGGTGTCGCCTGTTTATCGTTGGGATCATAACTGCACAACACCGTAGAATTGGTTGTCCAGGTATTGCTGTAAAATTCATTTCCCAAATTATCCAACAACACAAGATTCATAGTAAAAGGAAACGACTGTCCTGTATAAGCCGAGCCCGGTCCATTGATGTGCACTTGATAATAAGCATACGTACCGGGTGCCTGATTGTTGATGTTCCATGTTACAACACCATTAGAATTCGATACGAAAGGCGCTCCATTGCTATAAGCTGTTGCCGTGAACATTTGATTGAACGACAAGGTAAATGTTCCATTGAGCGCAACATTACCGTTGTTATAAACCCAAATCCCCGGATTGAATCCATTGATGCAATGAATATTCGGATTCCAGTTGCTGCCCAATCCGCTCACCTGGGCCATGGCAAGATTGGATGGAACGAGTCCCATCACAAGTCCTGTGCAAGTGGGTAATGTGAGCGACAGCGGATTGCTGCCTGATGACACCCACGCGCCTGTTGGATCAGTATAGGTAACTGTATAAACTCCTGATGTGATATTCGGTATGACAAACGAACCACTTGCATCAGGATAAACATTGAAGCCCAATTCTGCGATGGTCAAAAAACCAATGCCAATTCCCGGCTCACCAAATGCGCCTTGTTGCCATGTTCCATTGCCGTTGAGATCATGGAAAATGTGACCGTTGAGATCGCTTCCGAAATAGCAAGAACCATTGTCGCATGTTGCATATGTCAAATAATTACACGCGCCTGCATTCATACATCCAGGATAACCGCATGAAGAGTTAATGATTGCATCCGGATTGTAATCGCAACCCGCAGGATTCGTGCATCCGCAAATCGATGGCATTGAAGCATCCGATAAAACCGCAACTATCGTAATTGGTATTGTACTCGTCCATTGAATCACCGCGCGTATGTAATAATCTGTGTTGGGTTGAATAGTTAGGTGATCAGCCAAATCGAAACAATTCGAATTCGCCGATGTGGTAATGCTGTGACAATAGGCCACGGCAGCATTGGCACAATTTTCTCCCGTTGGCACTTCATAGACTTCTATACTGGATGGAAAATTATTGTTCACTCCGGAAGAATAGAAACTAGACAAGCCGATATTCATGTGTGAGCTTGTACCTGAATTTATCATATACCAACCATATTGGTAGTATTGAATTCCACTGCAGGAAACATTTACAGTAGAAAGAGTGCAAAGCGTGTCTATCAATGTCTCACCGCTATTGAGCATCATTGCATTCTCGCATGAATTATTTACCACAGTATTAGGAGACACATTGATGTTCGCAGATCCTGTACAGCCATTGGCATCGACAACAGTCAGGATATACACACCCGTTTCTTCGAAGCAAGTCCAAAAATTCGGTGTCACCACCTCACCATTGCTCAAAGCATAAGTATAAGGAGCTGATCCGTTTGACACTGCCACGTTTGACAAACACACAGAGCCGCATTGATTCGATGATGTCTGAAGCGTGACTGCCAATGGTGTGGGAAAGGCTATGGATGTGTAACACAATTCCTGGGTATTGATCGGATCACCGTTCATGTCATTTGCAGTAACAGAAAGACAAACACTGATTAAGCCTGCTGTGATCGATTGATCTACTGTAAAAATTGGAATCTGTGTAGGAGCAATGGCATTTCCTGATTGAGTTGCAATAACGATGACACCGGAAGCATCATTCGCAGTCCATGTGTAATCAATATTTGTCCAGTTGACGCAATTGATGGACGCATATCCGAAAAACATAAGTGAGGATTCAGCGCATGTTCCCGGCTGTTGACTAATCACAGGAAAAATATCGCATTGACTACTGGCAAAAAATGTAGTTGAAAATAAGGCAATAAAAAGTACAAGTGTTTTCATCCGTGAAGTATGTTAAGGTTGGAAGGCGAATAAAAGACAGTTGATTTGTTTGAATAGTTGCATCCGGAAACTATGACTCACTATCAATGCTTTACAAAATAGACCCCCGATGTATATTCGCGCCCCGAAATTCCTTTGTTCCAACCTGAACAATGTGATTTCACAACCAACATAGAAACCATTATTTACTATCATATCAATGAATAATCTTATTTATTTAGTTCCGGCCCTGGGCGTACTTGCCCTCATAGTTATGGCCATGAAATCAGCGTGGGTTACCAAACAAGATGCGGGCACTGACCGCATGAAAGAAATTGCCGGCCACATTGCCGAAGGCGCGATGTCTTTTCTCAAGGCTGAATATCGCATCCTCGCAATCTATGTTGTGGTTGCTGGTATCGGCCTCGGCTTCTTGTCGCAAGTTGTGGCGACATCTCACTGGTTGATCGTTGTGGCGTTTGTCATTGGATGTTTCTTTAGCGCACTCGCTGGATTCTTCGGAATGCGCATTGCGACAAAAGCAAACGTGCGCACTACACAAGCTGCAAGAACTTCACTCGCCAAAGCACTCAAAGTTTCCTTCACAGGTGGAACAGTAATGGGTCTTGGAGTTGCAGGATTGGCTGTGCTCGGTTTGAGCATGTTATTCATCCTCTTCTTCTCTTACTTCATGCACGGAACATGGGCACCACAGACTATCGATGGTCAAGTGTGGACTTCCAATCAATTGATGACCCAAGTACTTGAAGTACTAGCCGGTTTCTCTCTTGGTGCTGAAAGTATCGCATTGTTCGCTCGTGTTGGCGGTGGTATTTATACCAAAGCTGCTGACGTTGGCGCTGACCTTGTTGGAAAAGTTGAAGCAGGTATTCCTGAAGACGATCCTCGCAATCCTGCTACTATCGCTGATAACGTTGGTGACAATGTTGGTGACGTTGCGGGTATGGGCGCCGACTTATTCGGCTCTTATGTAGCAACTGTTCTTGCATCCATGGTACTTGGAAATTACCTTATTCAAAGCAATGGCGGCGACAATTTCACTGACAACTTTGGTGGAATTGGTCCAATCATTTTGCCTCTGTTGATCGCAGCTGTTGGTCTGTTCGCTTCTATTATTTGTAGTTACTTCGTACGTATCAGTGAATCTGCCAAGCAAGATACATCAGGTGTTCAACGCGCTCTTAACGTTGGAAACTGGTCGTCGATTATTCTTTCTTTGATTGCTTCTTATGTGTTGATCATGATGTGTCTTCCTGAGACCATGACAATCAGCGTTTTCAACGATGGTGAATTCAGCACGGCTATTACGTCGAACATGCGTGTATTTCTTGCAACATTGATTGGAATGTTTGTAGGTGCTGCAATTTCTTTTATTACTGAATACTATACAGGACTTGATGGCAAGCCTGTTCATGGCATCGTTCAGAAGTCTGCAACAGGTGCTGCAACAAATATCATCGCCGGACTTGGAACAGGTATGTTAAGTACAGCGATGCCTGTGATTCTTTTCGCAGGAGCGATCTGGGGAGCTTATGCCCTCGCCGGTTTCTATGGTGTGGGAATTGCAGCTTCGGCAATGATGGCTAACACTGCTATGCAGCTGGCGATTGATGCTTTCGGACCTATTGCAGATAACGCCGGTGGTGTTGCTGAGATGAGTGAACTTCCTGCTGACGTGCGCGAGAAAACCGACATCCTCGATTCTGTTGGAAATACGACTGCTGCTATCGGAAAAGGATTTGCGATAGCTTCAGCGGCCTTGACTGCACTGGCGCTTTTCGCAGCTTACGTGACCTTCACTGGCATCAAGGGTATTAATATTTTCGACGCGAAAGTTTTGGCTGCATTGTTCCTTGGAGGAATGATCCCAGTTGTTTTCTCTGCTCTTGCAATGAACTCGGTTGGTAAAGCGGCCATGCAAATGGTGAATGAAGTTCGTCGTCAATTCCGTGAAATACCGGGTATACTTGAAGGAACAGGAAAACCTGAATATGGCAAGTGTGTTGAGATCTCAACTAAAGCTGCATTACGCGAAATGTTATTGCCGGGTATCATCACTATTGTGAGTCCGATCATCGTTGGTTTCGTAATGGGTGCTGAAGCGCTTGGAGCTTACATGGCGGGTGTTACTGTGAGCGGTGTAATGTGGGCGATTTTCCAGAACAATGCCGGTGGCGCTTGGGACAATGCGAAGAAGTCATTTGAGAAAGGTGTTGAGATTGAAGTGAACGGCAAGAAAGAAATTTTCTACAAAAAATCTGAGCCACATAAAGCTGCAGTTGTAGGTGATACTGTTGGTGATCCATTCAAAGACACCTCAGGTCCGTCGATGAATATCCTTATCAAATTGACTTGCCTTGTTGGTTTGACACTTGCACCAATGTTGGGTGAACACGTCAATAAAGATGGAGACAATCACGGAATGGGTGAACAGAAAATCGAAAAGAATATTCAGATCATCAAGGACGACAATGGTGTTACAACCATGAATGTGACTGCTACAACGAACCAACCTGATGCTGACGAGAAAGTAGAAATCCTTTCATTGCCTGATGGAAAGACTGCACGTGTAACTACAACAGTTACAACACATACAAATGGCGAAGACGTCATCAAAGTAACAACAGAAGATCGTCCACTCACCGAAGAAGAACTTCAGAGAATGCACGGAAACCAGCATAATTATTAATTAATCATTATTAATTATTAAATTCTATGAAAATCAAATTTTTTCTTTTCGCAGTAATTACATCATTGATTGTTGCTTCGTGTGGTTCGGATGCCAAAAGTGGATTGAAAAATTTCGACGCTTGCAGTTGCGCCACTGTTCAGGACATGGACGGTGAAGATTACAAGAAGTGTAAAGAGTTTCGTGCTGACGCAAAATTCGAAGCGGATTATCAGCGCTGTAAACTCGCTGCTGCTTCTGGTATCAAGGACACTTCGATGATCACTTTGCAGAAAGCATCTGATGCAACGAACTTGAAATCTGCAGAAGCCGGTAGCTATTCAATCACAGGAACGAATTCAAAGATTACCTGGTACGGTGAAAAGATTACAGGGAAGAAGCACAACGGCACTATTAGCATGCGTTCGGGCACTTTGAACATTGCAGATGGTAAATTATCAGGAGAAATTATTCTCGATATGACATCCATCACTGTCGATGACCAAACCGGTGAAGGAAAAACAAAACTGGAAGGTCATTTGAAGAGTGAAGACTTTTTCAATACTGCAAAATTCAATGATGCGAAATATGTAATTACTTCATCTGTGGCAAAAAATGCCATTCAATACGACGTGAAGGGCAATCTCACCATCAAAGGAATTACGAAGGAAGTTCCCTGTAATCTTGTTATTACACCAAACACGAATGACGTGAATATCAGTGGCGGATTTATGTTCGACAGATCGCAATTCGATGTGCGTTACGGTTCAGACAAGTACTTCGATAATCTCGGCGACAACATGATCCGCAATGAAGTGATCATGGTGTTGGATCTCAAAGGGAAAAGGAATTAAGGGTTCGGGCTAAAGACATTCATGCTTTTGTGCATGATTTGACAAAGCTTTCATAGATAAACTTTTTTACGCTTGTTCAAACTGGACAAAAAAAATTTGGAAGCAGAGCTACGCAAAGGAACAGAGTTGCGCAGAGAATAGACATCGTGCTTCTTTGAGTCTTCAAGCCTTTGTGGCCAAAACTATTTAAGATTTGTAATTTGCTATTTGTGCAAGAGCGCTCTCTGACTCAAATGATTATTTCTTCTTTGTGAATCTTCGTGGCCTTGTGACTTCATGGCAAAAAAAAACCGCCCAAAAATTTGGGCGGCCTGTTTAAAAATATTTTTCTACGAATCCATTTCGCAGTGACAAATGATCTCTACTTAAAAAGTCCGTGGAGTTGTCCATCAATGCTGGAAATGATTCTTCCCAGGTCTTCCGGCTTCTCATGGAATCGGTTGTCGTCGATATCTATCACGAGCATTTTGCCTTTGTTGTAAGTGCTGATCCACGCCTCATAACGCTCATTGAGACGAGTGAGGTAATCCAAACGAATGGCTTCTTCATATTCTCTGCCGCGCTTGCCGATGTTCTCTACCAAAGCCGGTACAGAAGCACGCAAGAAAATGAGCAAATCCGGTGGCGTGATAAAATCATCCATCACTCCAAAAAGATCTACGTAGTTTTCGTAATCCCTTGTGGTCATCAAACCCATGGCGTGAAGATTCGGAGCGAAGATGAAAGCATCTTCATAGATCGTTCTGTCCTGAACAATCTTTTTTCCGCTCTTCTTTAAATCCTGGATTTGTCTGAAACGACTTTTCAAAAAATAAACCTGCAAGTTGAAAGACCAACGCTGCATGTCTTTGTAAAAATCAATGAGATATGGATTGTCATCTACTTCTTCAAAATGGGGCTGCCACTTGTAGTGTTTGGCGAGTAAAGTTGTCAGTGTGGTTTTTCCTGACCCGATATTTCCGGCGATCGCTATATGCATAGAGTTGTGAGGTAATAAAAACGTGGCCGAAAGTAAAACAAATCACCGCGTTGAAAATCGATTGTTAGTTTCTTGTTGTTTCATTGTGCTTCCAGATCTGCACGGCACCGTTCAATAATATGTATAGTCTGTCATTGTTGTAAATGACGCGTTCGGCACCAAGTACGGGCATCTCTAGTTTCTCTTCATTGATCCAGTCGGCGCTCAGCACATAAACATTGTTTCCATCGGCATACATAATATTGTCATTCACTACTTGAATATCTTCATTGGAAAGAATATTCAAAGTCGTTCTGTAAGTTCCGTAGATGTCGAAGACGAAAACGCCCAGCTTCGGATCGCGCAGGTAAACATGCTTCCCTCGTTCGATGATTTGCGCCGGAACAATTGTTTTTGCAAGCAACACAGAAAGATTTCCCGTTGAAAGTAGTCGCTTAAAATTCACGTCGACCTTTATCATTTCCGAATTGCGTGAATCCCACATCCAATAGGCATCACCGCGTGAACCACTCACCAATTCCACTTGCTCATATCCCTTTTCAAAAAGATCAATAGCCGAGCCTTGCTGACTGAGGGTGTTATCAAAAACTACCAATTTTCCAAGACCACGATAGTAGATAAATGGCTTAAGAGGATTTGTAATATCGAAATATTCTATACTTCCAAAATTGAGATCAGATGTGCGGAATTGTGTATTGCCCACTGCATTGATTCTCTGGATATACGTTGGGTGCATCAAATACAAATTGCCCAACTCATCGATGCTGAAATCGTTGGCGTCTGTTGCAATACTTTTCTCGAAAGTGAATGGAGAAACATTTGCTATCAGTAAATGAAAAATGAAAAGTAGAATGTGCATGTTTGCGCTTATCAAGAGTGAATTCTCACCGGCTCAATGAACTGCATCACGTCATCCACGTATTTTCTGTCGTTGCACAAACGCGGAACTTTGTGTTGTCCTCCAAGCTTGTCCTTTTCCTTGAGCCAGTTATAGAATGTGCCCTTTGGCAAAACATGTACCATCGGCTTTTGCAGCACAAAATCAAATGCGCGCTTGGCTTCGTAATCGGTGTTGACCAATTTCAATTTCGCATCGAGAAGATCGCGAAACAATTCAATATCCGTTGGTTGTTGATCAAATTCAATGAGCCACTCGTGTGCCCCGGTAGCATTCTCCGACATGAATACCGGCGCTGCAGTATAATCTGCAACAAGTGCGCCCGTTCCCATGCACGCATGACTTATCGCTTCATCCGCATTGTCCACCATCAGTTCTTCACCAAATGCATTGATGTAATGCTTGGTGCGACCGCTTACCTGAATTCTAAAGGGATATTTTGAAGTGAACTTCACCGTATCGCCTATAAGGTATCGCCACAATCCTCCGTTGGTGGAAATCACCATTGCATAATTTTCTCCCAATTCAACATCTTTCAGACCAACGGTTTTAGGATTCTCTTTACCATATTCACACATTGGCATGAATTCGTAATAGATGCCGTAGTCGAGCATCAACAAGAGATCATCAGAATTCAGTCTGTCCTGAATTCCAAAAAATCCTTCGCTCGCATTGTACGTTTCCACATAATTCATTTGCTCGGAAGGAATGAGACGTTTGAATTGATCTCTATAAGGTTTAAAACTTACGCCCCCATGCCAGAACAATTCCAGGTTTGGCCACACATCACGAATGTTATCGGTTCCTTTCAATTCCATGATGCGCTTCAGCAAAACGAGTGTCCAACTTGGAACACCGGCCATCATGTAGATGTCTTCATCCATAGTGGTCTGTGCGATGCGCTCAATTTTTTCCTCCCAGTTGTCCATCAGTGCAATGTCGCGTGAAGGCGCTCTTCGCAATTCCACCCAAATAGGTAAGTTGCGAATGATGATGGCAGAAAGATCGCCGGTATAACCTTCATCGCTGAAGTCGTTCATCTTGGAAGAACCACCAAGCACAAGGTGTTTACCACTATAAACTTTTGCATCGGGTTTTTGATTGTAATAAAGAGCGAGCAAATCTTTTCCACCTTTGTAATGGCATTCCTCAAGAGCTTCCTTGGTCACAGGAATAAACTTGCTGCGATTGTCTGTTGTGCCACTGCTCTTCGCATACCATTTCACACGTGATGGCCATGTCACATTTTGTTGTCCATCGCGAAGCAGATTCACATATTCTTTGAAACCTTCATAGTTGCGAATCGGAATAGCCTTTTTAAAATCCTCCGCTGAAGTAATTTTTGAAAACCCGTGCTCAATACCAAAACGTGTGAGTGCGGCCTGATCAATGAGTGATCGGAATACCTCTTGCTGCACCTCGACCGGATACTTCATGAAAAGTTCGATCTGGTGAATGCGTTTTTTCATGAACCATCCGAAAACGGAATTGAAGGGCATGGAGGTATGATTTTAGGTTATTACTTCTCTGCAAATTAAGCAAAAAAGCTCTAAGAAACGTAGAATGAGAAAGATCACCGCTTGCACATTCATCCTTCTTATTCTGTTTCTCGCTATGAACTAGTGATCCCGAAGGGATTCGAACCCCCATCTGAGGAACCGGAATCCTCCATTCTATCCATTAAACTACGGGACCAAAATTGCAACACTCGCGAACAAATTTTACGACCAATAAGTCGGAATGCGGCCGCGAAAATACCATATTCGCTCAAATAGACAGCGTCATTCTCGGCTTATGCCATCAAGTAGGTCGACTGCTGCAACATTTATATTTCGCTTTTTCACAATCCCTTTTTCAAGATGGAAGTCCTATAACCGAAGGCGATTTATTATGATCTTCAAAAATATCCTCAAGCTCGCCGCTATTTTTGGCAAGAACTACACGATTTTACACTCAACATCATCGAACATATTTCGAATGTTTATTAGAAGAATAACAACCAATTTTTCAAAGCGAATCCTTATGAAATTATTTTCTAACCACTACCTGATAATGATGTCCATATTCGTTTGTCCAATACTTCAGGGACAAATTGTGATCAATGAAGGAAGCAATAAAAATTATTCATCCATTGCAGATGAAAACGATGACCATCCCGATTGGATTGAACTTTACAACAACAGCAGCGACCCTGTGGATTTATTCAATTATTCGTTGACAGATAATCCTGCAGAGCCTAATCAATGGACACTTCCACATTTCATTTTGGAGCCGGGAGCATACCAGGTTATTTTTTGCAGCGGAAAAAACAGGTTTCAAACTCCAGCTGCAACACTGGTGGTAAATACAGGCGAATTCACTCCGACAACAGGCTGGAACACACATCTCTTTGCAATGCCATTTATCTGGGACGGGTCATCGAATATCGTCATCAATACATGCTCTTACAGTTCACTTGGCTATATCACCAATTCAATTTTCAATCAGAGCACAACACCGTTTGCATCATCTACTTTCGCCTACGCGGATGGAAGTCCGGGCGCTTGTTCTTTTGAAACCGGTGAAATCGCTATGCAAAGACCGAACATGCGATTGAATGGAACAATCATCGGCAATGGAACGAATCAAAATTGCAATACATGTTATCCCGCGCCCTACGGAAATTGGTATTGGGGAGCGCGCAATCAAATGCTCATTCTATCCAGTGAATTGATCGCAGCAGGACTAACAGCCGGTCCTATTGATTCGCTCGCCTTTGATATTGCTGCAACAGACAATGTTGTATACGACTACATAGAAATTCAAATGAATGTAACTTCTATTAATTCGTTGTCGAATTCCTTTATCAACCAGCAAGGATATAGTTTTCACACCAATTTTGGAATCTCCGCACAGGGTGAAACGGTATATCTTTTCGCTCCCGATCAATCTCTTGCCGACAGTCTTTATATCCAACTCAATTCGCAAGACCTGAGCAAAGGTTCCATTCCTGATGGGGATCCGAATGCATACCTCTTTCAAACACCGACTCCGGGAACGACCAATAACTCAAACATGCCATTGAACGATTATGCAATCAAACCTATCATATCTACAATATCGGGATTTTATACTTCGCCATTATATGTGACCTTGGCCAATCCAAATGGAATCAACTCTCAGATCTATTATAGCGTTGATGGCAGCTATCCTGATCAAAATTCTTTGCTCTATGCAGGTGAATCCATTTATGTATATCAATCAACTGTAATTCGCGCACGCGCCTTTGATCCCAACTTGATTGCCAGTGATGTTACTGTCGCCACTTATTTTATCAATGTGAATCACGTAACACCCATTCTGTCTGTTACAACCGACAATGTGAATCTATATGGCCCAACGGGAAATTTTGATAATCCGCTCAACGATTGGCTGAAATCTGCCTATGTCGAATACTTTGATTCAATTCCCACTCATCCGCTTTTGTTTTCACAAAACTGCGGAATGATTCAGGATGGTGGTTGGGGTGGAAGCAGAACGAATCCGCAAAGATCCTTTCGAATTGAAATGACGAATGGCGTACTCGGTGGTGCTCCGATGGAATACGATGTCATACCATCACGTCCCAACAGACATGAATATGGCGATTTTTATTTGCGCAATGGAAGCAATCAATATTTAGTACTGCCTTATAAAGATGCGGCACAGGTAAAAATGATGGGAGGTGAAACGCATAACTATTATTCCGCCTGGCGCCCGATTACAGTTTATATAAATGGACAATATTTCGGGCTATATGAATTGAGGGAAAAATTCAACTTAGATAAATTCGACATTGAAGACAACGCTACAAAAAGCACGATTGAAATTCTTTCTGTGAGTGCTTTCTATGGCGGGATATTGAGAGCAGTGGCCGGTGACGTGAATCATTATATCAGCGACTACATCGCTTATTCATCAATTGATCCGGACGATGAAAATTACTGGGAACAAGCAGATCAATTTTTCGACATGAAATATTATACTGACTATATCATCGGCGAATCGTGGATAGGTAACGTTGACTGGCCATGGAATAACATCAAGATCTATCGATCTGACGCAACAGATAATCGATGGAGATTTTGCCTTATTGATATGGAACTCTCATTGCTCCCAAACTCCTGGACTGATTGCAGCTACGACCACATTCAGTATATGCTTGATATAGGCACATCGAATCCCTTTCTAGCTATGTGGAATATTGGAATGAACAATCCGCGTTTCCATGATTATTTCATCAACCGATTTGCTGACTTGATGAATACTTCGTACGATGCATCGCATCTTATCGAAATCGAAAATTCATTTTTCAATCAAACTGTGGTTGAAATGCCAAAAGAATTTCAACGCTGGGCGGAACCATGGAATGTCCCGGCTTGGATGGATTACTTCTACAACAATCACTTGATATTTCAGTCTGAACTTGCATGTCGAACAGAGCAAGTTCGAAATCACTTGCAGAATGACCTAAATCTGGATTCGCAAGTTGAAGTTTCGTTGAATGTTTCACCGGCCGGGGCCGGAAGAATTATTCTCAACACAATTACACCGGGACAATTGCCATGGACCGGCGTTTATTTCAACGGCGTTCCGGTAACCATTACCGCCATACCGAACCCGGGTTACTCATTCGATCACTGGCTATCAGAAAACATCATCACAACACCAATGAATGACAGTTCGATAGTAGTAGATGTTTACATGAATGATATGTTCACCGCCTATTTCAATGGCAATGCTCAACCGACGAATATTACTATCAGCGAAATCAACTACCATTCAGATGATACTCGGAATTCAGGCGACTGGATTGAACTACACAACTACGGTAATGCGGCAGTTAATCTTTCGGGCTGGCGGATTACGAATGATGATACACAGCCTGTTTTTGAAATTCCAATGGGCATTGTATTGTATCCACAAGAATATTTGGTACTCGTGAATGATGCCGCTGCTTTTTATGCTCAGCATCCCAACGTAGGAAATTACATTGCATCAATTCCCTTTAACTTAACGAATAATGGTGATGGAATTCGAGTTTACAATTACTCAAATGATCTGCAACTAACTCTCAATTACTCGGTATCTTCTCCGTGGCCGATTATTGCCGATGGAGGTGGAAGGACATTGGAACTAGGGAATACGGCCGGCAATTTAAACGATGCTGAAAACTGGTTTGCAGGATGCATGTTTGGTTCACCCGGAGTGGCATTTCATCCTTGTGCAGAAAACATTGTGTTCAGTGAGATCAATTATGCATCAGCCCCAACAGCCAATAGCGGTGACTGGATTGAAATCAGAAATATCGGAGACATGACGACAGATATTTCAGGGTGGAAATTCAGAGATGGATCCAACAGCAACGTATATCAAATTCCACCACAAACTATTTTAAGTGCAGGCGAAATGATTGTGTTGAGCAGCGATGTCAATTTGTTTGATCAACAGTTCCCCGTCATAACAAATCGCATTGGTAATATCGGCATGTCTCTCAACAGTTCAGGTGAAACAATTCGTCTATACGACGAAGTCGACAAACTTTATTTCTCTATGTATTATTCATCTAATGCGCCATGGCCATTGGAAGCAAACGCAGGGGGGTATACCCTTGAACTGACTGACAGCGCAGGGAATTTCAATAGCGCAGGAAATTGGTTCGCGGGATGTTTGAACGGTTCCCCCGGCAACTATTATTCATGGTGTGAAATAATTCAAGTAGAAGAAACCAGTTCAACAATTAATGAAACTCATTTGTATCCCAACCCCACTTCCGATGAATTGAACTTGGTATTACCGGACAAATGGGGACCCAAAACAGCGATACAAATTTTCGATGCAATGGGACGAGAAACGACGGCATGGTCTAGTGTGCGCACTCAAAACAATTACAGAATTCACATGAACATGTTGGCTTCAGGTTGGTATGTCATACGCGTTGTAGACGGTGAAAACATGGCTGTCGGGCGAGTGTTGAAGAATTGATATCAAGATAAAACTTTGCTCGTTGCTTTCAAAATTTCGAATGAAGAATTCAAATGATATTCGTGTTTTCAGTTTGAGATTCAACTTGGTGTACATCATTTTTTAGATAACTGCAAATCGTCAATCCCATGATCGACCATTCAATACAAATGTTATTGGATTTGTTTGTCATGATTTTAAACGCAGCAACTTTTAGGATAATCATCAAGTGATTTCTCAATTCCTGTTTTTTTCTTTAAACCCGCATTACGCATTAGATATGTTTTATAGCCATGCGTGGGGGCTTCTCAAATCTAAGCAAAAGAAAATTCACTTTCACCGCATAAAAATGAACTAGAATTTTCTATTGTTTGATTTGAGTTAAAAAGCGGGGATCGAATTGACCCTTCTTTTTTGATTTGATCCTCATTTCCGGCACGATGGAATAGAGCACAACAAAAAACGGTAACAGATTTCTCTATTACCGTTTTTTTTTAGTAGCGGGGACCGGACTCGAACCGATGACCTTTGGGTTATGAGCCCAACGAGCTACCAACTGCTCCACCCCGCAATATAAAATTTTCACCCGCACCTCTTCTGGTTTGGGGGGCGCAAATATAGCCTACTTTTGAACCTACAACAATTTATACGAAAAAAGTGTCAGAAGTCAAGCACAGAGCAGGTTTTGTAAACATCATTGGCAATCCCAACGCAGGTAAATCAACCCTGATGAATGCCCTGATGGGCGAGAAGTTGAGTATTGTCACGCCTAAGGCGCAAACAACGCGTCACCGAATCATGGGAATTTTCAATGGCGATGATTTCCAGATTGTATACAGCGATACACCGGGAGTACTCGATCCTAAATACAAATTGCAGGAAGGAATGATGAAATCAGTAGGTACAGCTTTGACAGATGCTGATCTGATACTGCTCGTCATTGATAGCGCCGAAAAGAAAGAATTGCATGCGCCAACATTGGAGAAAATTCGAATGACGAAGATTCCGGTGTTTGTTGTGTTGAATAAATATGATCTCGTTGGAAACGATGGCATCAATGTCGTTTTCGAAACATGGTCCAAAGAACTGCCTGAAGCAAAGATTTTTCCTGTTTCGGCTACTGAAAAAATTCACACAAAAGAATTGCTTGCTCAAATATTGAGAGTACTTCCCGACAGCCCTCCGTATTTCCCAAAGGATGAAGTAAGTGATCGATCTGTTAGATTCTTCATCAGCGAAATCATTCGCGAAAAAATTTTTATGAATTACGACAAGGAAATTCCATATTCATGCGAAGTGCATATTGAGGAGTATAAAGAAGAGCAGGACATCGTTCATATTTCGGCCATCATAGCAACGGAAAGAGAATCACAAAAGCGCATAATCATTGGTCATTTAGGAAGTATGTTGAAACGCGTTGGAACCCAGGCCCGCAAGGATATGGAATCATTCATTGGAAAGAAAGTCATGCTTAAAACCCATGTGAAGGTGGATGAGAACTGGCGAGATGACGCACGTAAGCTTAAAAATTTCGGCTACTTCGAATAAGAAAACGATGATAGCCTTCGCCAATGCTAAAATCAATCTCGGATTGTACGTTACTGAAAAACGTACTGATGGTTTTCACAACATAGAAAGCATTTTTCTACCCATTTCAATTGCTGATGCTCTGGAATTTATTCCTTCTCAAAATGCAGGTATCGATTTTCAAATAGTGGGAATCGATGTTGAAGGAAATCCATCAGAAAATCTTTGTGTGAAAGCTTATAATCTACTTCATAATGATTTTGAACTTCCCGGTATCAAGTGTTGTCTTTTGAAGAACATACCAATTGGTGCAGGACTTGGCGGCGGATCGTCAGACGGCGTTCAAATGATCAAGATGCTCAATGAACATTTTGAGTTGAATCTTTCCAAAGAAACATTGTTGTTTTATGCAGAGAAACTGGGAAGTGATTGTCCATTTTTTATTCGCAATGAGCCAGCGCATGTCACCGGTCGCGGAGAAATAATGAAGCCGATCAACATTGATATGAGAGATGCACATGTCGTCCTGATCTATCCAGAAATACACATCAGCACCGCAACAGCTTTTGGTCACATTACACCGAAAACCGTCGATTTCGATCTTACAAAAATCAATGAATTAAAACGAGAAGACTGGCAGAAAACAATTCGCAATGATTTCGAAGAACCGATGATGAAGTTGCATCCGGTTTTAGGTGATATCAAAAACAAGTTGATTGAGAAAGGCGCTTTTTATGCATCGATGAGCGGAAGTGGTTCTGCAGTTTATGGATTGTTCGAATCTGATAAAAATCTCGAAAGAATGTTCCCTGATTTCTATTGCAGAAGTGCGAAAGTGATTTGTTGATGCCCGCCTCGTTTCATCACTTTTAGCAATACTACTTCATCCCCGCTTCGCTCTGGTACTTCGTGAAATAGACTATGAGATCAGCTTCACTTTTATACTTTGTAAAATAGACTTTCCAATCCGCCTCACTTTTGTATTCGGTCCAGAACCAGACTCCACTGAAAGGCTTCGCCTCGCTTTTGTACTTGCTTTCAAACACAATCATCTTCGCCTCGCTTTTGTACTCCGTCACATAAATGATTTTATCGGCTTCTGATTTATAAGATGTAAGGTAAACTTTCTGGGCACTTCCAAAAAGCGAAAGCAGCATCCCAAAACTCAACACTATCCATAGTCTTTTCATAACAATAAATTTCGTTTATTTCATCGACCTTTTCTAATAACTAAATCCACACCGACATTTTACTGATTCAGATAAATCAATTTCATCTGATACGTTCCAGAAGTCACAACGCGATCTCCTGGCTGTATACCCTTTGTTACGATTGTCATTTCGCTGTTGGTTTCGCCCACCGCGATATATCGCATTTCATAAATCTCGGCCGAGCTTTTCACAAATGCAACAGTCCGTCCTTCCATTTCACTGATGGCGGCATTGGGCAGTGACATTTTGTTTTCGCTGTCACTACCAAAGGCCCAAACATTGACAAACTCACCGATCTTGAATTCGTCATTTTTATTTTCGAAAGAAAAAATGACGCGCTGCGATTGATTACTTCGGTTGAACTCTTGACCCATACTCACCAATTTCACATTATCACACGAATGGTTTTCCTCTGTGCATTCTACTTTGAATTTTGAAGCATTGGCAATGAGTTCAACATCCTTTTCGAATGCTTGTGTCTCGACATAAACTGTGCTGATGTCCGTAATTGTGAATAACGGTTGCTCGGCATTCACCGAAGCACCTGAACTAAATGTAAACGTGCCTACTACTCCATCAATTGGAGATTTTAGGATGATGTTCTTAATACTACCAGAATTGTATAAAGCGCGATTCTGTTCAGCAATATCAAGCTGCGCTTTTGCCAATTCAAGTTGTCTTTTCGCTGCGATATCTTCCAATGCCTTCATCCTTTCATACTCCTTTTTCGCAGCGATATATTCAGCTTCGTATCTGTTTTTCTCGGCTGCATAATTCACATCGGAAGCTGCATCGGCCAGTCTTTCAATCACGGCAAGTTGCTGTCCTTTGTTTACGTGTTGACCGGTGACTACACCTACCGAAACAACTTTTCCCGCTTGCGGACTGCTCACAACTGATTGTCCACCGACCGCCGGAATGATTGTACCATACAATTTTCTGCTTTCTACAAATGCGTTCGCGTCCATTTTCTGCGTGAGTACACTCATCAAAAACTGACTCTCCTTTAGCACGTTAAATTCTGACGCAAGAGAATTGCTTTTCTTTTTCGGACCATGTTCCTCTCCCTCATGCGCATTGGCGATTTTTAATTGTGTAGCGGGTAACATCAACAATGCGAGCAGTAATAACATTGCTTGCCTTCTAAGGCCAGACTTAGAAATATATTTTCCTATGAAAATTCCAATAATTAGTAACAGAACAGCGCCAAGGATGAACCAAATCACTGACAAATGTTTATGCGTATCAACAATTGCGTGATCATGATGATGCGTAAAATCTATATGTTGCAGTCGAATTAGATCCGCACCAATGGAAGCATCAATACTCACATCGATATCGAATTCTTTTTCCTCCGGCATTGTTGTATTGACAAGATAGATTCCATTCTCAATCATACTTAGCTCAAATGACTGTTGAGGATATTCCACATTCATCAACTGCAGGTTCGCCTTATTGATAGGTGCATTTGAGTTCACATCACTCAAGAACAACTTCATTGAAAGTTGTTCTCCCGGTTCAACTGGAGTGAACTTTAACAATACTTCATACTTGTCTGATATGCCTTCAGCCGAAGTAGGCAGAGGTGTATCTTCAATTGCCTCTGCGACCACTTCGCTGCCGTGACTGTGGTCGTGATCATGCTGAGCCAACCCAACATTTGCTGTGTAGAACAAGCAACAGATTGCAATCACTAATTGCAATGTGATTGATTTAAGACTTCTTAATATCGATTTCATAATTTCTAATCTTAATTGGAACCGTTGATAAACTTTAACTGAGCCAATGCTCTTGTATATTGAAGTGCTGCTTCGGCATATCCAAATTTCACTTGCAACACATCATTCAAAGTGCGCAGATGTGTGGTGTAATTTCTTTCTCCTGCCTGAAAAAATCGAAGCGATGCATCCTCAAGTGCCGCGGCCTCAATTAGACCGGTCGCGAAATAATAGTTGAGTCGTTGCGAAGAAGAATTAAGTTGTGATACTACATCCAGTTTGGAATTCTCGAAACTTTTGATGGCAGCCAACTCGTTCTGAGTAGCTCTTTCAACATTCGCTCTGGATGCCTTTATCCTGCCATCGTATTGCCACCACCATAAGGGAATAGTGATGCCAGCCTGCCATCTATACGTGTATGAACTGTTTCTTTCCGCTTGATTCAAATATCCAAATTGAAAGCCGGGCATCGCCCTGGAACGTTCGAGTTTTACTCCTTTATCTGCAATGATGACTTCAATTTTTGCTGCTTCCAAAAACGCATTCTTCATGCTCAAAGTGGTATCGCCTATCATCGCTGATAACAACTCATCCTGATTAAAAGGATTCACTTTGTCGAGATCCATAACTCCACTGAGGTTTCTCAATTTTTGCAACGCAGCTACTGAAGCATTCTGCGCTGCGAACATGCGCTGATGCACCTCACCAAATTGCAATTCAACAAATGACTTCTCGAGGAAATCTATTTCACCGGCTTCAAATTGTCGCACGCTTGTACTCCGCAAAATCTGCAACAGACTGTCTTGTGTAACGAGAAATTTCAATTGAGTTTCAGCGTATCGTGCTTCAGCCAACAACGTCCGCACTTCCCACGATAATTGCTGCCGGGTCAATTGCAATTGTGTTTTAGCGAGATCTGTCTCTGCCTTCAAAACATTTTTCTGTTGAATATAAACTCCCGGGAAATCAATATTCTGGTTAATACCCAACGCATAAAAATTTCCTGTAGGGCTTTGTGTAGAAATTGCAGGAGCCGGAATTGAAAACGCGGTTTTTTCCATTTGGGTTTTTGATTCAACATTGCTTTCGTTCGCATGAATCGCCGGATGAAACCTCAATGCCGTTGAAATGATCTCATCTTCAGAATAGATCTTTTGACCAACTGAAAAAAGAGGTGCGATCAATGTCAAGATGACAAACGATGAACGCATCCACCCGAGAAAATGAAAGGCCATAAGTAATGGGTATAAATTTTTCTTGTTCATTACAATTCCTCCTTTTTCTGTTTTGAAAAATATTCCTTCAATGCTCTTTCACCGAAGCGATAAAACACTGCAGGTGTGACAATCATATCGAGCAAGGTCGAAGAAATGAGTCCTCCGAGAATGACCGTGGCAACAGGATAAAGAATTTCCTTTCCGGGCGCTTGTGAATCAAGAGTGAGTGGCACCAATGCCAGAGCCGCCACAAGTGCCGTCATCATCACGGGAATCAATCTTTCAAGCGAACCTCGTACAATCATTTCGCGAGAAAATTTTTCCCCTTCATGCTCAATGAGGTGTATGTAATGCGAAATCATCATGATGCCATTGCGCGATGCGATTCCCGTGAGTGTAATAAATCCGACAAGTGTAGCAATGGAAAGCACACCTCCGGTAAGCCACACCGCGACTACACTTCCAATCAATGCAAGTGGAATGTTGAGCATGATTTGAACGGTCATCCGCCATGACCTAAAGTGCGCGTAGAGTACAATGAATATTCCAGCGAAAGCAAGCAAGCTCATCCACAGAATTTTGCTTGATGCTTCTTGTTGTGCTTCATATTGTCCGCCATATGTAATATAATATCCCTGAGGAGGCTTGACTTCTGCTTCTATTCTCTTCTTCACCTCTTGGACCGTTGTTCCCAAATCTCTTCCGGCAATGTTGCACGAGATGAAAATCTTGCGCTGAGTATTCTCGTGAGAAATATTGTTGATCGCATAAGTGTATTCCACCTTCGCAATTCTCTCCAATGGAATGAGCGTGCCGTCAGGTGCATCAACTAAAGTCTGACGGATGTTTTCAATATTGTTCCTGTTCTCATCTGTCGTGCGTAAAATGATATCAAATGTTTTTTGTCCGTCGATAATTTGCCCTGTTACTTTTCCATTGTAAAACACTTCAAGGTCATTGGCCACTTTTCCGCTTTGTAGTCCATAGCGTTTCAATGCTTCACGATCAATCTTAATCAAAAGCTGTGGCACCATTTGTTGGCGTTCAATCTGAACATCTGTTGTTCCTTCAACGCTCTTCATGACTTTCTCAATCTTCCCCGCCATCAGCCGCATCTCGTTGAGATCCGCACCAAAAACTTTCACAGCGACTTGCGCTTTCACACCACTCAGCAAATGTTCAACGCGATGAGAAATTGGTTGACCCAAACTAATGTTGACACCTTGAATCACTTTCAACTCTTCTCGAATAGAGGCAATAATTTCTTCTCTTCTTCTTGTGATACCATCTTTGAGGGTAACATCAATTTCCGAATTACTAACGGGTTCCGTGTGCTCGTCCAACTCTGCCCTACCCGTTCTTCGACTTGCATACTCGACTTCAGGAACGCGCAGTATTAATTTCTCCGCAAGTGTTCCCATGCGATTGCTTTCCTCTAAAGATGTTCCGGGAGGCGCATACATATTGATAGTGAAACTGCCTTCATTAAATGGAGGTAAAAATTCTGTTCCAAAAAACGGCACGATAGAAGCAGCAACTATCACCATCAGAAGTGCCACTGCTATTATAAGATTCGGACGCTTCAAACTGCTATTCAATAATTTCTTGTCTTGCTTTTTCAACCAAAGCACAAGAAACCCATCGTCATGATTGGAAGATCCTTTTACATCGATTGCTGATGACGTCTTCTTTCTAATAAACCTATGCCACCATTTTACTTTACTCCTATCATCTTCGGAAAGGAGTAACGAACAAAGCGCGGGCGTTACTGTCAGCGAAACAAAAAGAGAAGCTACTATGCTCGTGATATAGGCGATGCCAAGAGGTGCGAAAATTTTTCCCTCGATACCTTGAAGATAAAACAATGGAAGAAAAACAAGTACAACGATGATGGTCGCATACACGATTGAATTACGCACTTCACTACTCGCTTCGTAAATAACTTTTAGTGATGATCTCGGTTGCTCACGCGATCGATTTTCCTTTAATCGCCGTAAAATATTCTCAACATCAACAATAGCATCGTCCACGAGTTCTCCAATCGCAATGGCAAGCCCACCGAGAGTTAGCGTATTGATAGAGATGCCGGCGATTTTAAAAACGATGGCTGTAATGACGATTGAAAGTGGAATTGCTGTGAGAGTGATAATCGTCGTTCTGAAATTCAACAAAAACAAAAACAACACAATCACTACCAGGATAAATCCATCACGTAGAGCTTCTTCTACATTGCTAATTGAGTTTGTGATAAAATGTTTTTGTTGAAATATTTCCGGATTTATTTTGACATCTGGAGGTAATGAAGATTGCAATTCTTTCAGTGCCATTACAACCTCATCAGTCAGTTTTACTGTGTTGGCATCAGGTTGCTTCTCAACAGTCATAATAACTGCGGCATCGCCATTCACTCCAGCATCACCGCGTTTGATCTGCGCACCAAAACGAACTTCAGCTACTTGAGAAAGTAAAACAGGTTGACCTTCTTCATTGCTGATAACGGTGTGCTTCAAATCTTCGAGGCTTGTCACACGCGCGACATTCCGGATAAAAACTTCAGAGCCATAGTGATCAAAAAATCCACCTGTGCTATTGTGACTACTTAAGCTAAGAGCACTTTCAATCTGATCAATAGTCAGCCCGAATTGTTTCAACTTCTGGGGTGAAATAAGTACTTGATATTGAAGTCTATCTCCACCAATTGAAATCACTTGACTGATACCTTTCACCGACATCAATCTTCTGCGAATGGTAAAGTCAGCGAGTGTTCTTAATTCCGCAGCAGAAGTACTATCGGAAGAAAGAGAGATGGACATGATTTGTCCCATGATACTACTCACGGGTCCCATCACCGGTGTGATACCCGGAGGAAGTTGCACTGTCTGCAATTTCTCAGCAACGAGTTGACGTGCGCGATACACATCCATTCCCCATTCGAACTCGACATAAACGAGACCTATTCCTATTCCGGAAGTGCTGCGAACCATTTCAACACCCGGCGCGCCATTGAGCGATGTCTCAACGGGAAGCACAACCTGTGTTTCGATTTCTTCCGGCGCGAGACCGTTGGATTCAAGAAAAATTGTTACGCGCGGCCTATTCAGATTTGGTAGTACATCTACCGGTAAATTGGCGATGGTTATAACGCCATAGACCATGATAAAAGCAGCTGCGGCTACAACGAAAAGTCTGTTCTCTAACGCGAATTTTATGATTCTGTTGAGCATGATAACATGATAAGATGAAACAGTTTGAAAAACGCTCCCACTAAATTTCAGCATTCATGATTCGAATATCATGTACTAAAAAACGCAAGAGCCGCATGGCATAGCCATGTGACGAATCTTATGTTATCAACCCGGTGGTTGCCAGATGACGTCCAGCGCTCCAGTTACAAATTGCATGAGATACTTGTGACCCACTTCGTGTGAATCACTAATTTGTGAAAATGAAAACTCAGTGATTACGGGAAGCACGGCACACACTGATAGAGAAACACAACAGTGCGGATCTTTAAAAGGAAGTTCGCAATGGTCATCGGACTTGTTGCATTGACCTTGGTGGTCATAATGTTCATGAATGAATTGAGCAAAAGAAAGGTCGTTGTGATCTTCAACATGCTCGAGAAAATGTCCCAATAGCGCCGGCAACTTCATCATCTCTCTCCAACCGGATTGAGAAAACAACATGGCAATGATGATGATATAAACGAGTGATCTATTCACGTGCACAATATTAGCTATTTCATGGGATAAAATTTCATACGGATTTATCAGTGATTATGTTCGTGTTGGTCATGTGTTGTAACAGACTCTCCGGTTCCCTCTTCCACCTTGATCACAAAAGACATGGTTTGCAATTTGCCTTTGTATGAAAACTGAATCCAACCTCTGTACATCCCCGGCTTTTCAAAATTCGCATGAAGATCCAGATTCCCTTCAAATTCTTCAGGATGAACGTGTAGATAAGACATATCATCAATACCAATAACAACCATGTGCGCCTTTGCTCCAAGGAAATTATCCAGTTCCGATGTCGTCAATGCTTTACCCTTGTAGGTAAGCGGAGCATCAATATGCATACTCTGCTTGGTTACAAATTTTCCGCCTCCAGGTTTTAAAGTCATGGAAAAATCATCCGCAAACGCTGTAAGATTTTCTTTTGTCCATGACACTTTTGGTGCAACGCTTCCATCTATCTGTAGATTCAATTTTTCCAACTGATGTGATGCCCCGGTAGGCAAGTAATCAGCGAAAACTGTATAATCACCTCCATTTGGAAACTGGGTAGTGCTATTCCCAATGCCGGCAGCGCTTACTGCTTTTGCATCTGCAACGTTTATCAAATAATCGCCTGACGATTGGTACTCCGGATGTACGTGATCGAAATAGCTCAAATCATTGTTAACGATGATGAGGTGAATTTTTTTGTCGTGAACAATCTCCAGGGGAACGCGATCGGTAGTTGAACCTTTCACTTTAGGAGTGAAGATCAATTTGCCTTGCCCCTGAGCAGAAAGTTTTGACGGCTCAACACGCATTTCCATCACGAATTCTTTTGATGCTGATTTAGAATCAACGGGCATCAAATCCATTCCACACTTATTGCATTTATCACCCTTCGCTCCTATCACTTCAGGATGCATTGGGCAAGCATATATTTCGGTTGCATGTAATTTATTCATGTCTCCTTTGTTATCATGGTTATCCACAGGCTGATTATTCCCACAAGATGCGAGAAGCAATAATGCAGCTCCGCAACAAATCACTCTAATACTATTCATTATCTGTTTGTCTTGTTTCATCTTTAATGTTGAATGACCACTTTGATATTTGCCAGAATATTTTCTTTATCAATAATGACACAACTGTAAAAACCATCAGATAATTGTTTTGTGTTGATAGTTTTCACCGGTGAACTTCCAAGGCGTTCTACAAATACTATACGTCCAGATAAGTCGATTAATGAGATTGTTGTTTCTGGAGAATGACTTCGACCCACTTGCAGCCTCAATTCATTATTGGCAGGATTGGGCATCAGTTGAAAATCTTCATTCTTTTCAACATCCAATACAGCTACGCCACCCACTTCAAGTTGCAAATAAGTAACTCCGCCAATGCCGTTGTCGGTAAAAACAAGATGATACTTCACGCCATCAAATGCCAAGTCTGGGCGCAATTGATTACCTGATAAATTTTGGGTAACTGAAATAAAATTACCTTCAGAAAAATCAGTTGAGCTCCAGGAAAAGAATATTTCGTTCTGCCCTGTCTGACTAAATTCAGCTACGACTCCAGCCTCTGATTCATTGCCTGCAATTGCCGGTCGATTTTGAATCTGTGTCGTCGGGGCATCGTGTATGAGCATACTTCCATTGCTTGTAGAAGTTTGAATATCGGCCGAAGAATAGTACACTCTATAATAGCCAGATGCTTTACTCATCCATGCGCTTTTCAATTCAGTGCCTGCGAAAAATGCACTTGGACCGGAAGAAGGACAAACATTCACCATCCAATCCAGATTATCCATATCAATGTTGGTATCGAATGTTGCACCTCCATCATGAGAAATGGAAGCACGAATATCTCTCAGGTTTACGTCGTTGTTTCTGTACAACACAGCAATATTATCTCCACTGGTTTCTACTGCGGCCGGACAACAATCGCAAACAGCACCACCGGTAGCAGTGGTTACGGAAAATGCCGGTTCGAAGGATGCGCCACCATCCAGCGATCTTGCAACTGCCCAATCGCTGTAACCGTTATCCATGTTTTCACGCAAAAAAGCTATGATAGGATTGCCTGCGTTATCAATTCCAATAGCAGGCATTCGCGAAATCATTGGCGTGGAAGAATCAACACGCACTGTATCGCTCCACGTTGTTCCACCATCAGATGATTTCACACAAAATATTGGACTTGAATGCTCAGGAATTTGCTTGAACACGACAAAAATATTATTGCCGCTGGAAGCGATTTCCGGACCCGACCAATCGAAAATAGAAAGCTCCATTCCATCGGGATTCAATTTGACTGGCGATTGAAATGTGTCATCACTTTTACGCGAAACATAAACGTTCTTTGTAGTTGGATTGCTCCAGATGACAACAGGATTGGAAGCTGCATCCAAAACAATTCGCGGTCTGGTACTACCCCATTGAGCCTGCAAGGCAACAGTTTCCGGTGTACTTATTCCAACCTGTCCTTGCACAATCCAGGACATCAACAAAAGTGGAAGTACAAAAATCAAATTCTTCTTATTCATGGCTTAATTTTTTTCGATTGTTACTGAATGACAATTTTCTTTTCAATGGAAATACCATTTATGTTGCGAAACAATGCAACATAAATGCCTGCAGATAATTCACTAACGTTGAATGATACATGTGAACCCGTTCTGATGTTTTCATTTATCACAACTCTTCCCGTGAAATCCAACATTGTGAAATTCGTGAATTTGAGTTGCTCTATGCTCTGAAATTTCAGATTGAGAACATCACTCGCAGGATTTGGATACATTAATACTTCCGTTTCGTTCACATCCAGAACGGAAACAACTCCGCTCGAAAAATAAAACGTGCACAGCACTTTATACTCAGGAAATGCAACGTCCCAAACGTTGATTTGCACTTCACCCATGCCTTCGGAATTCGGCACTAGATTCAAACCTATAAAACCATTGCTTCCGGGTGCGACTAAACCATTTACAGTTGCACCTTCAGGAATATTCACATAACATGCACCTATGTCGCAGAGATAGTTTTCCCAACCCACCGGAACATCCACATACACGCGTTCCCAGGCCATTTGAATATCATCGTTCATGATATTGAACTGGTAGATATAATGAGTTGACAATTCATCCATCGGCACATTATTGAGATACAAAGTCTGATTTGGTTCAACACTAAAAGTTTGTGCTTTACCAACCAAAGTCAGTAAGCAAAAACTCAAAATCAGCAAAGAAAAATTTTTCATCAATTCCATCGGTTAGTTTTTGATAAACCTGATAACATTCTTTCCATTCAACACAACTTGATAGACGCCCGCGGACAAACCCGAAGTATCTATTGTGAGTGATTTGTCGCTGATTTGTGAATTCGTATTGTGCGTCCTTCCGTGCATATCCACGATTGAAACTGATGATTTTCGATCGATACGCACATCAGAAATCACATTGAGAAAATCATTCGCAGGATTGGGATAAGAGCGAAAAGATTCGACAGAATTATCACTCACAAGATTGGGATCAACTACGCGAAACGAACCCATCATTCCTTCATCTTCATGATGCAATAAGTGACAGTGATACATGTAAGGCACTTCAGGATCAGCGAATGTTTCAAATTTCGTAATGAAGCTCACACTTTGTTGCGGCATCACCAAAACAACGTCTTTCCAACCTTCCTGATCAGGTGGCGGAGTGTTGCCATTGAAATTAATAACATTGAATTGGATATCGTGAATGTGAAAGGGATGCGCCACCATTGTTTGATTCGTTATTGTCCAAACCTCGACATCATTTAACTGACATGTGATATTGATGACTTCCATATCGAATTGAACACCGTCAATTCCAAACGGACCTTCCACCATCGCTTCTGGTCCCATCATCATCGGCTCCATAATAACATTGCGTTCTACGTCAACATCTGCAACGGAAAAAGGAATGTACGGAATTAATGTGGTAGGAATTGTTGTGACAGGATTTGCAGTTTGCTCGACAACGTTCAACTGCAGAAGAATAAAATCTGCGCCATTCAAGGGATTCAGTGAATACTCAGGAATTTGCGCCATTCCATTTCCAACAGTTTGTGCGCCTACAATGCCATTGGGCAATTCGCTTGAGTAACTCATCAGGTTCACAGTTTGCTCGAGCAAACTTGAAAAATCGACAAGAATTTCCGCGCGCTCACCGGGTGAAAGTCTCAATCGATTCATGGATGTCGGAGATGACTTCAAACCACCATCGGTACCAATCAAACTAAAACTCATATTGTTCGAGAATCCGAAAAAATAACTTCGCTCAGATGAACCATTGAGTAAACGAAAACGAACAACTTGTGCCGGTACGTTTTGATATGCGTTGACCGTTGCGTTCACCATCACCAACGTATCTAACTGCGATGCAATCTGAATTTGGTGAAGAATGTCAAAGCTCTTCGTCTGAACAATAAGCGGAATATCATCCACACCATAAGTACGCGGCAAATTGAGCGCGGCCTCGGCTTCATCTCGGATAATAATCATGCCTGCAATGCCTCTTGAAACCTGCAAATCGGTTTTGTTTTCACCATGCGGGTGATACCAGAATGTTCCGGCATTGTTAAGTATTGTAAATTGAGGAGACCAAACAGCACCCGAATTAATTATCTGATGTGGGCCACCATCATGAATGGGTGCAACATGGAATCCATGCCAGTGCATCGTTGTTGTTGAACTGAGATTGTTATGTACGTTCAGCGTAACGACTTCACCTTTATTCATAATTAGAGTAGGCGCGAGAATGTCACCATTGACACCATATGTCGGCGTATTGATGCCGGGCCAAAACTGTTTGGTTCCGTGTTGAACATTGAGTTCATATATAGGGCCACTCAACACAGGCGGAATAAAAAGAGGGTTTTGTGCTTGAGTAGAAACTGAGGCAAACATCAAAAACACAATAAAAATTCTCGTCATCATCATTATTTGAAGATATAAAAAGGTAGCTCGATGTTGAAACGAGCTACCTATTCTGAATTAGCGTATGATTGTAAATCGACCTGTAATCTGTTCTCCACCATTGCGAGCATTGATGATATAAGTTCCAACAGGCAAACCAGCTGTGGACAAATTCACGATTGTTCCTGAACTTACTACTGCGTGATTTGAATTTTGAATGGCCACTTTACCATCAACAGCATAAACTGCAATCTCTGTTTTTCCGGTAACGCCCGCAAAATTCAACATCACTTCATCTGTGGATGCTTTGTAAATGGTATTCATCGACAACGAAGACTGACCAACTTCAGCAACTGATATTGGACTTCCTGCGAAGAAATTATCGACTGCTGCCTTCACTAAATTCTGATCACCGGAAGAGAATCCTATTTCCGAAAAAAGAACCTCGTGATCGGCTCCACCAACGACCACAATTGTTGGCATACCAAATCCTCCGTAGTAAGCAACCATCGCTGCACCTTGAGTAAAAGGTGTCGAAGGAAATCCATTGCTGTCTACCCAATTCTGAACAGTTGCGCAAGTGTAAGAATTGTTGAACGCAAAGTGATACCATTTTACATGTCCGGGATAATCCAGCGATAGTTGATTGAAAACAGGTGTCAATGCATTTCCCGCATTGATGCAAGGACTGCAATTCGTCATGAAGAATTCCATGATCACTACATTGTTCTGATCAAGTTCCTCAAACAGATGATGCGGATAACCCAGGCAGTCGTCTTGTGTAAAGTCCATTGCAACAGATTGCGCATTGGCGATCACACCGGAAAAAAGCATGACCATCGTAAAGTAAATTTTTCTCATTTGATTATTTTTTTAAGGTTGTTAATTTGACTTGTGATTATTGAATTTCTTGTTCTGATGGTTTGCGCTCATAATGGCAGCATTCATGAAGGCCATCGTACTTTTCATCAGCTGCGCGATACATTTCAGTATCGTATCCGCTATCTGAAATCATGTGCTGAATTTTGTCAAGACTGGTCTTAGTGCTGTCATAAGCTACATGCATCATTTTCGTATCCTTGTTCCATTCAGCTTTCACGACACCATCCACATCGACAGATTTCTCTATTGTCGATTTGCACATATTGCAATTGCCCCACACTTTGAAATCATTCTCTTTATTGATGATTCCACTTTTGCATGAAGCCAGTAAAACAATTGATATCACTATTGCTTGTAATTTCATGATCTTATTATTTTGGTTGCATATTTCTATCATATTGGCAGCATCCAGGAAGATTTCCGTATGCATCCGCAGATGCTTTAATCAAAGAGGTATCGTATCCTGCATCGGCAATGGACTGATGAATTTGCTGAATATTGATCTTCTTAGGATTGTAAACAACAGTAAGCATGTATGAATCCATGTCGTATGAAACAGTCTTCACGCCTTTGAGATCGGCCGCTGCTTGAATCTTTGCCTTGCACATTTCGCAATCGCGATTGACCCAAAAACTTTCGGTGACAAACTTACCATCCGCACTTGTGAATGAAAGCGTAAAAAACACAGCTACTGCAGATAGTAACATTAAGATTGAATTTTTCATTTGACGATTTTTTAGAATGAGTTATGATGAATGATAAAACGGCGATTCCAAAATCTCCGCGAGCAATAACATACAATCTCAAATCAGAAAAACCTCGTACAACAAATAGAAATCGGGTGTGTAAAGATTGGGCGGCGCATGAGAAACATGACCGATTTCCAACAAATCAAACGAACGAACTACGTGGGAGGTATACATCGGGAATTCGAGTGTCTGTATTGTCGAAACACCAGTTTCCAAAGTAAAATTTTGAGAGCATGCGTGTTGGTCAGAAACTCCAAATGTCAATTCAAAATCAGAACAACAACTCTTCTTGGCAGCAGCATTCTCACAACATCCTTTTGCTTCGCTATTCAATCCCCAGTTCACCAATTCGCCGCAACAAAAATGAAACGCCATACTCAAGTGACTATTGGAAGTCAAATAGAGAAACATAGACAATATGAGAAGTGTGCGACGCATTTAAGATTCCATTCAAAGGTAAGCACTTCAATTCGCGTAAAATCCAATTTTCTTTAATCTTGATTGGAATCTCATTACGCCATACAAGAGTTCAAAGGAAAATGGGCCAACAACGTGACAAATGTCACATTCATTGGATCATGTGATGTTCCCGCCTACTTCTGAGCTTTACTATAGAGATAAATCCCGACGAAAAGAAAGATGATGTTCGGAATCCAGACAGCAAGTGACGCTGAAAAACCAAGATTCATAGCGCTAACGGTTGTCATTCTCGAAATAAAGACAAATACGAATCCGATGATTACCGCTAACATAAGGTGAAGTCCAGTGCCACCTCTTTGCTTGCGTGAAGCAATGGAAACGCCGATCAATGTCAGAACAAAAATGGAAAATGGGCCGGCAGTGCGATTGTATTTCTCGATCTCAAATTGTGCAACACGCCCCGAGCCTCCAAGTTTCTGTTCATCAATAAACTCGTTGAGCTCCGACCATGACATGGCGCCGGATATTTCTGCGCGAAGTCCAAAATCCTGATCGTCCATGTTGAGTACAGTATCCATTTTTGCACGTTGAATCAAATCCTCTGATCCATCTTCATGAAATATTCTGATTGTTGCACCATTGATGCTCCATGAATTTTTTTCCTTTTCATACTGTGCACTCGAGGCAATAATTTTCTTAGTTAGTTTTCCTTCCTTCCAAGTTTCAAGTGAAAAATTGTCACCGGAATTTGTCTCCGGATGAAAGGCAAAAAAGTAGGCTATTACGCCCGGCTCAATTTCACGATGGACGTTTCTCTCGGCGACTGTCAGCGGATCTTTCATGTATTCCACTTCGAAATTGTATTTCACTCTGTTGGCATTTGGAACAACAACGTGTGTCAAAAAAAGCAAGAGCGCAACCAAAATTCCCGCCGCGATGAAATAAGGCCGAACGAATCTGGAATAGCTTACGCCTCCACTCAGCATAGCAATTACTTCCGACTGTTGCGCGAGTTTGCTCGTGAACCAAATAATGGTAAGAAAAACAATAAACGAACTGAGAAGTGTTCCGAAATAAAAACAGAAATTCAAATAGTAGTCAACGCTAATCTTGAAGAAAGAAGCTTTGGACTTCACCAGTTCATCAATGTTTTCACTGATATCAAAAACAATGGCAATCACCATGAATGCGCCAATCATGAAGAAGAAAGTGCTGAGAAATTTCTTGATGATATATCTATCGAGTGTCTTTACCACTAGAGTCTATTCTGAAGTTTAACCACCATTTCATTCTTCCAGGAAGCGAATGTCCCGTCCAATATTTTTTCACGGGCTCTCCTCACAAGCCTCAGATAAAAATTCAAATTGTGAATTGTTGCAATCTGTAAAGCGAGAATTTCTTCAGCGGCGAAAAGATGACGCACATATGCCTTAGAGTAAAATGAATCCACATAACTTTCTCCCTCAGGATCGAGCGGAGTAAAATCATTTTCCCATTTCTTATTGCGCATATTCATAATTCCATTCCAAGTGAAAATTTGTCCGTTACGCGCATTTCGTGTTGGCATAACGCAATCAAACATATCTACTCCAAGCGCAATAGACTCAAGAATATTGGCCGGCGTACCGACACCCATGAGATAGCGTGGCTTGTCCTTGGGTAAAATTCCACACACAAGCGCCGTTGTTTCGTACATCATCTCGTGAGGCTCACCGACACTTAATCCACCTATCGCATTTCCCTCAGCATTTTTACCCGCAACATACTCCGCACTTTTTGCTCTAAGATCAGCGAATGAACTGCCCTGCACAATTGGAAACAAACTCTGATGATGTCCATATAGCGGCTCCGTTTCGTTAATTCTATCAAAACATCGATCAAGCCAATGGTTGGTAATTTCGAGCGACTTCGCTGCGTATTCGCGATCACATGGATAAGGCGGACATTCGTCAAAAGCCATGATGATGTCTGCACCGATTACTCTTTGTATATCCATTACATTTTCCGGCGTGAAAACGTGCAATGAACCATTGATATGTGACTTGAATTTCACACCCTCTCTGTTGATCTTTCTATTGGCCGAAAGTGAGTAAACCTGATAACCTCCGCTGTCAGTAAGGATTGGTCTGTCCCATCCATTGAATTTGTGAAGACCACCTGCATCCTTCAATATTCCTGTTCCCGGTCGCAAGTACAAATGATAAGTATTGCCTAGAATTATTTCAGCATTCACGTCTTGCAGAAGGTCTTGCTGAGAAATTGCTTTAACGGTGCCCACTGTGCCTACCGGCATGAAAATCGGCGTTTTAATCACACCATGATCTGTGGTAATCTCACCCGCTCGGGCGCTACTTTGTTGATCTGTCTTTTCTAACTTGAATGTCAATGCCATATCTGGCTGCAAAGCTAAAGTGAAGTCGATGCTCTTTACCTGTTGATTTTAAATATTGAGATTGTTGTTATGCGCTAACAAGTCAATCTGGCACTTAATAAAATGAATAACAGAAATTTTGTCTTCACACAACTCAATTTTCTGCAAATTTTTCATGAAAAATGCCATGGCTTGTATGTTGGAAGTGAAAGGAAAATATTCATTGCATAATTTAAAAATCTAAAAAAATGTACACAACAAAGTATCGCAGTTTTGCATCGCCCATTTCAAGAATGAACCATTTCTTGAATGAATTTCAGCCGAATGAAAACGCAGGTAAATCGCCAAGGACAGGGGTGACAATTCCTTCAGCCAACATTAAAGAGTCGGATGAAAAGTATTTCATTGAACTAGCTGCTCCGGGGTTTGAGAAATCTGATTTTCAAATCAAAGCGGAACAAAACATCCTCAGTATTTCATCAGAAAAGAAACAGGAGGTAAATTCTGAAAGCGAGAAATACACAAGAAAGGAATTTGTATATGCTTCTTTCACCCGTGCGTTTAACATTCCTGATTCAATAGAAGTTGAAGCTATTCAAGCGACTTATGAAAATGGAGTTTTGAAAATTCAGCTACCAAAAAAACCGGAAGTAATAAAGGAAAATGCTCGCCAAATTTCTGTTTCGTGAATTCATGATAGAGCAGACTGCTGAAATTTTTCATTGAATCCATTCAATTAATTTTAAGCCCCTGTCAAGCGATAGGGGCTTTTCAATATCACTAAACCATCATTAATTCTTATACCCGCATTGCACATTAAAACAATTCAATGGTTATGCACGTGGTTCTCAAATCTAAAGGATAGAAAATTTAATCGCTTCGGCCAAAAATGAACTAGAATTTTTTATCGCTTGATATGAGTTTGTAGTATCTCATTAAAAAAAGCGAATTCGTAAAAATTTTTGAATCAATTTAGGCGATTAAATAATTAAACCATTCTACCATGCAAATGATATCAAAAAGCGCGATGATTTCCGGTCTTATTGGTGCTGGCATTGCCACTGCCGTTGCGTACTTCGTTGACGTGCCTGATGAAGTAAACAAATCTGAGCTAAACACTGCATCAAATCAAAGCCTGGATTCTTCCGCAGTAAAGCCTTGTCCTGAACAAGCTGCACATGCTATTGATTGGAAAGATGCACAAGACATGGTGGCGGCATATGTTGACTCGCTCAATCCAACTCATCTCACGTATGACGGAACAAATACTTTGAAAGGATGGTACATCGAACGTTGTGTGATTGAAGAACTATTCAATATGTATCCGAATGCTGACGGCTTACAATTGTATGTAGGCTTAAAGGAAAATGAAAGCAACAAAATGGTCAATGAACTTGTTTGGATGGCTTCGCAGCTCACAACTTCTGGTGGCGTAACGATACGCGAGAATTGTATTTCTTTGCCTCTTTCTGTTATAGATCATGCGAAGTCCTGCCCGACAATATGCGCTGATAAAAACGATCTGCCATGATCATTCTCGACGTCGCAGTCATTCTTGTCTATTTCACATGCCTTATTGTAACGATAGTCGTGTTTAAGAAGGTGGACGCCTCATTTAAATGGCTTTGCTTATTGCTGTGGATCACTATTACAGCTGAGGCCATTGGTCATTATTCCTATTTCATTAAGCCATTGAATAGTTATTTACATTACCACATTTATGCGGCGCTGGTAATTCCCATCCACTTTTTCATCTATAGAAATTTCCTTGGTCTCTCCAAGTATTGGGGGTGGCTAAGAATTCTGTTCATAGTTGGTTTCGCATTTTCTATCTTCAAAACACTTTCCGTTCCCGATTATAGTATTGGTGGAACTGAAGTTGAATCGGTAAATGGCTTCATATTGATCATCACTTCATTGATAGTATTCCTTCAAATGCTTGATGAGCCAATTGAAAATAATTTACTTCGGCAGCCTGTCTTTTGGTTCAATACGGCAGTCTTTTTCTTTTATTCTACAACAAATGCCACAACCATAGTTGGAAAGTACCTGTATAGACATGGATACCCATTAAATGCACTTCACGTAACAAAAATATCAGCGGTGGTAATCTTTTATAGCTTACTGGCTCTTGCCTTGGTGATGAATTATAAAAAAGCAAAACATGTCCGATAATCTGGAATTCAATATCGTAGTTGCGTCGTTGATTGCCTTTGGATTGATGATGTTCAGTTTCATTTTTGTATTTATTCTAAAATACCGTCATCGTCAATCGCAATTCGACGTTGAGAAAAAACAACTTAAGCTTGAACAAGAAAATGAACTGATTAAAGTTGAATTAGAGCTCAGTGAAGAACTGATGAAAAATATTTCGCAGGAAATACACGACAACATTGGACAATCGCTTTCACTCGCAAAGTTGAACCTTCATGCACTCAATGGAGAAAACTATAAAGAACAATCCAGTTTGACCTCAAGCTTACTTACACGTGCGATTGCAGATTTACGCAATTTATCAAAATCGCTTAGCGGAAGTTATATCAGAGACATTGGATTAGTAGCCGCGGTAAATCGCGAAATTGAATTGCTCAATTCTGCGGGAAAAATTCAAGCTGAGTTAGAGATGAAAATTGAGTTGATTGAAATAAGCGAGATGCATGAGGTAATTATCTTCCGATGTATTCAGGAAACTATCAACAACTGCATCAAACATGCACAAGCGAGCCAACTCAAAATCACTTTTGATGTTGTCAATCATTCGCTGATGATTCTTGCTCAGGACAATGGAATAGGCATGCCCGAGACGCTGAACACAGCAACCGGCATCGGCATGAAAAGCCTTGAAGAACGCACGAAAATGCTTGGTGGAAAGTTTTCGATATCCGCCACAGTTGGAGGAGGCACTATGCTTACGTTTGAAGTTCCACTAAAGACTGAACTAAAAAACTAAACCTGCACATGACCTCTAAAATTAACATAGCCATTGCAGATGATCATGCTTTGCTTCGAAAGGGTCTTATGGGACTGCTTAATGATGCTCATTATGAGATAAAATTAGAGGCCGAAAACGGCAAAGATCTCATCCAACAACTGGAAAAAAACGGTGACATTCATGTTGTGTTGATGGATTTGAACATGCCGGTAATGGATGGCTTCGAAACGACTGTATGGCTAAATAAAAACAAGCCCGCTATCAAAGTACTTGCGCTCACTATGTCAAATGATGACAAGGACATCATCAAAATGTTGCGCGCCGGAGCACATGGCTATTTGTTGAAAGACACGGAACCACAAGAATTAAAACATGCAATCGACGAAGTAATTCGAAAAGGATTCTATTATTCGGAACTGATCTCCGGTAAGTTGATTCATTCTATGAATCATGCTCATGAATCAGACAGAATGCAGCAAGTAATCGACTCATTTGCGCCTCATGAAATGCAATATATTCAACACGCATGCAGTGATCTTACGCACAAAGAAATCAGTGTGAAAATGAATATCAGTCCAAGGACAGTGGATGGTTATCGCGATCAGGTCTATGCCAAGACAAACATTCAATCACGCGTCGGCTTGGTGCTATTTGCAATACGCCACGGCATCTTTCGTATTTGACTTATTTAATCAAAACTTTCGCTTCAAATTCCCTTCGCCGGTCTTACCTAAATAGGCGCAAGACGATACATCATTTCTTTAAAGCGTTTGGATCGTGTTTCCATCCATTATTCAAGTGCTGCGCAAGAAAATTCTCCATGACAGCATAGAATTTAAACCGATTTTCTTCATTGTGCCATCCATCACCCTCTTCAGGCTCCACCAAATAAACAACACTACCATTGCCTTTTTCAAGAGCTTTCACCATTTGATCGCTTTCCGATTTTCTTACTCTCGGATGCTTGGCACCTTGGACAATTAGAATAGGAGAATTAATTTGATCCGTTTGAAAGGCAGGCGAAAACTTCTTCATCATGGTTGAGTCCATTATTGGATCACCTACCATTTCATAAAGCATTTCCTTATTTGGTTGCCAATTAGCTTGAATGTTTTCAACGAATGTGAACAAATTGGATATTCCACTATAATCAATTCCACAAGTATATAGCTCGGGTGTAAAAGCCAATCCGGCAAGCGCCGCATATCCACCGTATGAACATCCATAAATAGCCACTCGGTTGCGTTCTGCAATATTTCCTTGCTTTAGATATAGCACACCATCGGAAATGTCATCTTGCATTTTCTGTCCCCACTGTTTGAATCCTTGTTCCCAGAATGCTCTGCCATAACCAACTGACCCGCTAAAATTAAATTGAAGCACGCCATAGCCTCTGCTGGCAAGGAATTGAACCTCGGAATTATAGCCCCATGAGTCACGTGTCCATGGCCCGGCATGAGGAATTACCACAATAGGTACGTTTTTCTTTAAGTCGATGGGTAAGGTCAGATAACCGTGCAATTGATATCCATGTCTGGAGGTCAATGTTAGTGGTTCCATGTCAGCCATCAGCGCTGGATTTATCCACGGTGCAAGTTCTCCGAGTAATAATAATTCTACAGATTCAACTTTATACAAATAATATGCTCCAGGAGATTTATCGCTGTATGCATGAATGATCAGATTCTTTTCTTGTTTATCCTTACTAACTACCTTGAACAAATAATTATCCGGCAACTTTGCCGAAATGTTTGCATACAAACCGACAAGTGCATCCTCGAAGAAATGCCTGTTCAATTTATCAGTTTCGTACTCAACCACACCAAGTGGTTCTCCCATTCGCCCAGCACCTGCGAATTCTTTGGTTTGCCATTGGTGTAGAACATTTACATCCACTTCAGGATGCTCGTAGATAATCTCCGTCTCTTTGCCCAGCTCAATATCGAAGGATACAATTGCCCTTTTATCTCTTCCTACGTTGCTTGAACAGAAGACATTTTTATTGTCCGAATCAAAAAATAACGGAATTACACTTTCACGATATGAAGTAGTTAAAATAGGAGTCCATTTACTATTACCATCAAACTTCATAAGTGTTGTCCCAACGCCGTCAGTCGCGGATGCTAACCTTGGCAATCCTTTACTATCCACGAACCAATTCGTAATATTTCCTGGATTCTCCATGAATAACTCAAAATTCTTTTTACTCAGGTTGAGCTTGTACAGATCGAAAACCTCAGCATTATTCAAATTGCTTTGAAATAGAATATGCTCATCGTCATGCTGCAACAGATCCACAATCATGGTATGACTCCCGGCAGGAGTGATTGCTATATACTTGCCCTGCACATCAATGACATAGAGAACGAAATTTTTATCTCCCCCATTGTCTTTCAGACAGATAATGGTATTGTCATTACCCCATTCAAAGCTATCAACGTCTCGGTCTGTGAAGTTGGTCATAATTCTTTCGTCGCTGCCATCTGTGGACCGAATAGCGACATTCATTCTACCTTCATGCGGAGTAAGAAAGGCAATATTTAACCCATCAGGTGAGATCTTAAATGATGTTTTACTTGGATTGCGGAAAAAATCTGTCAGCGGAATTTGCTTAGGATGCTCATATTGTTGTCTATCAACAGGCAATTCATTTGAATTGACTATTAATGCTTGACCTGAAGCCTGCATCACGACACTCAATGTCACTATTACAGTCCACACTTTTCCTTTTAGAAATAACCTTCTCATCATCAAAAAATATTTTGAAAGGCAAACTTAGTAAAGCTCAAGCCTAAAGACATATCAAAATTTGATATCACATAAGCAGTTATTTCCTGTTGTGAAATGTAAGTCCCTGAAAAACGTAAAAAAGTACTTTTGAGAACTTATATCCCACAATTTTACATACCTTCGCCAACTAAAATCACTTTTTAAGGAGAACACCCCTCTTTTTTAGGGGGGTACTCTGTCAAAAAATATAAAATTTTCAAAAATCAACTCCAATGTCCAGCACCAGATTTCAGGCACTTTCAGAATTACATCAGCGTCAGCCAATCGATTTTGTCCCAAAAGGCACGCGTGTGAGCGAATATTTTGGTTCGAATGTTTTCCATTATTACAAAATGAGAGAGTATCTCACGGAAGATGCCTACAACAAATTGATGGACTTCATCCATTCGGGAACTAGAATTGACAGGCAGACAGCAGAATATGTAGCTGCCGCAATGAAAGAATGGGCTATTCAAAAAGGAGTCACACATTATACTCACTGGTTTCAACCATTGACGGGTGCTACTGCCGAGAAACATGACAGCTTCTTCAAACCACTGGACGATGGAAGAGGCCTGGAGAAGTTCGAAGGGAGCATGCTTGTTCAACAAGAACCCGATGCGTCGTCTTTTCCTTCCGGTGGATTGCGCAATACCTTCGAAGCTCGCGGTTATACTCTTTGGGATCCTTCATCTCCGGCATTCATCGTTGGAAACACGCTTTGCATTCCAACCATTTTCATCAGCTATACAGGTCATGCGCTGGATTACAAAATGCCTTTGCTGAAAGCATTGCACGCGGTAGATCAGGCAGCCACTTCGGTATGTCAATACTTCGATAAAGACGTGAACAAAGTTTCTGTCACTCTTGGTTGGGAGCAGGAATATTTTCTAATAGACAGTTCGTTGCATCATGCTCGTCCTGATATCTGGATGACCGGCCGTGCATTATTTGGCGCTAAACCAGCGAAGGGTCAACAGCTCGAAGATCACTATTTCGGAAGCATTCCGGAAAGGGTGATGTCTTATATGCAGGAGTTCGAGTATGAAGCTCATCTTTTAGGAATTCCTGTAACTACGCGTCACAATGAAGTTGCTCCGAATCAATTCGAGTTGGCTCCGATGTTTGAAGAAGCGAATCTTGCCAACGACCACAATCAACTCGTCATGGATTTGATGGAGAAAATTGCGCGAAAACATAAGTTCAGAATTCTCTTCCATGAAAAACCATTCGAAGGAATCAATGGTAGTGGAAAACACAACAACTGGGCACTGAGTACCAACACCGGTGTCAATCTTCTAAAGCCGGGAAAAAATCCAAAAACAAATTTGCAATTCCTGACTTTCTTCGTCAATACAGTTGCTGCAATTCATGAAAACGCAGATGTTCTTCGAGCATCCATCGCAACTGTTGGAAATGATCACAGACTTGGAGCCAATGAGGCGCCTCCTGCGATCATGTCAACTTTTCTTGGCGGACATTTGAGTACGATGCTCGACGATCTTGAGAAGAATATCAAGGCCGGAAAAATGAGTCCGGAAGACAAGACTGATCTGAAATTAAACATTGGAAAACTGCCCCAAGCTTTACTTGACAACACTGACCGCAACCGCACGTCGCCTTTTGCATTCACCGGAAACAAATTCGAATTTAGAGCGGTTGGAAGTAGTGCGAATTGTGCCAACGCTATGATTGTCCTCAATACAATCGTTGCGAGTCGATTGATTCAATTCAAAAAAGATGTAGACAACAGAATTGCAAAAGGTGATGACAAAGACGAGGCTATTCTCAAAGAATTACAGCGACTCATCAAGACAAGCAAAGCCATCCGATTCGAGGGAAATGGATATGGTGATGAATGGGTAAAGGAAGCTGCAAAACGTGGATTGAGCAATCTGAAAGATACTCCTAGTGCATTGAAAGTGTGGAAAAATAAAGACGTTCATAAAATGTTTGAAGCACTGGATGTACTAACGTCTGAAGAAATACATGCGCGTTATGAAATTGAAGTTGATACTTACATACGCAAACGAGAAATTGAAGCTCGAGTGACGAATGATGTTGCGATCAATCACATCATTCCTGCAGCGCTGAATTATCAAACGAAACTCGTAGATAATGTGATTGGACTGAAGGAAGTATTATCGTCTTCCGAATTCAAAACGCTCACCAAAACTCAAGTTGATCTGATCAAAGAAATTTCGACTGAGATCAACACGATGAAAATCGCGCTGGACAAAATGAATTCCGAACGCGACAAAGCAGGCAAACAGGAATTGGAAAAGCAAGCGGAATCTTACAGCCAGAAAATCAAACCGCTGATGGATGACGTGCGCGAAGCTGCCGATAAACTCGAGCTGATAACGGAAGATGAATCCTGGCCACTGCCAAAAATGAGAGAACTGCTTTTCACACGCTAGTCTGGTTTCTTATTGCAAATAGTTATACTGCCATTCCTGTTAGGAATGGCAGTTTTTTTTTGGCTCAAGCCAATTGAAAAAGAACTTAATTAGCATCACCCAATTTGCATGAAGAAAACAATACTACACTTCATTTTGCTCTCTACGCTCATTGTTCAGCTTTCCGGTTGCACGATTGAGAAAAGAAGATATACAGGTGGATTTCATGTAGAACACATTGGTAAGAAACAATCAATTGTGTCTTCACAGCAAAAGGATTCTGCAGCTGTCCAATTCCAAGAAGCTATCATTGAAAAAGGAACCGAACTCATTACGCAACAAATTCCTGTTGAGTTGGATTCAGTGATGAAAGTTGGATTGAAGGAAACACCGCATCAAGTTATTCCCAAACAAAAAGTGAGAATCAGGGTCGGCACAATTCAATCTTCCACTGTAGCAGAAAATGTTGTTGTAAGTGACATCGCCCCGGGCAAAAGCTCCAGTATGCATCCTGATGCACTTGGTAGTTTTTTGTGTGGCTTAGGATCCTTCGCTTGTCTTTTTGCGATTATCATTACTTCATTAAGTCCTTTGTGGTTGTTCATCACCTTGTTGGCTTTGATGATACTACTCGCATTTGCTGCCAGCAGAAAAGCAAACAGAGCATTCAAGGACATGCATTATGCGCGCGACCGGTATTCAGGAAAAGCACTCGCCGCTGCCGGATTGGTAATGGGTGTTCTCAGTATTGTTGCTTTCATCGGCTTGATATTGATTGCAGTTCTTGGTCTTGCATTTAGCGCATTCACATAAATCTCACTACTTTCATTCCTCTTTTGACTCAAACTAATCGTTAACTTATGAAGTCAGCAATTTCATTATTCGCACTTTGCTCATTATTAATAATGCAAAGTTGCACCATTGAAAAACGTCACTATAACAGTGGATTTCATGTGGAGTGGAATCATCAATCAAAACAGAATACCACAGTTGCGGATACCTCAAAAGGAGATTCGGCGACATGCATGAACGAGCCAGAAATTAAAACGCAAGTTGGTGTAGCAACTGAACCCGATAAAAGGTTAGAGACTAAATCAGAAAATGCTACGGTCGTACCCGATAAATCTGAAGCAAGAATCGAAGGCACATCTGTTAAAAAAGAAAAGACCGGAAGATTGTTTACTACAGGATTATCTACAATTACGAATCGTTGGTCAGGACAATCACTTGAGCGGGAAGTCCCGGTAAAACATCAAGGTGCCAAAAAAAGTTTGATTTCTGGTCTCATACCCTATTTAATTATGGGTATACAAGTAATGAGAAATTCCGGTCTTATTTTCTTACCGATAGGAGTTAGTTTATTGCTAGGCATAGGGGCACTTGTTTTCGCATTGCTTGCCATTATCATGGGAAGCGCAGCTCAAAAAAGCATTGACGCAGAACCAGGAAAATTCAGCAATCGAACTGACGCAACCGCCGGCATGGTGCTCGGTATTGTTTATCTAGCCCTACTCATTTTATTACTTATTCTCGTAGTAATATTAATTACAGCGCTCCTCTAAATTTAGATCCTTCCCGGATAGACTTTCAACGCTTCCTCAAGGCAAATCAATGCACCTTTGAGTGACTCTTTGTTCAGCACGTATGCAAGTCTTACCTGCTGTTTGCCCATCTCAGGACGTGAATAGAAACCTGTTGCAGGAGCCATCATTACTGTTTCATTGTTGTGATGAAAATGTTCAAGAATCCACTGACAAAATTTGTCGCTATCATCAATCGGTAGTTGCGCTATGCAATAAAACGCGCCCTTCGGTTTTGGACAAATCACCCCCGGAATTTTATTGAGTCCGTCAATTAGAATATCACGCCTGCCCACATATTCTTCCACTACTCCATCAAAATAACTTTGTGGTGTTTCCAATGCATACATCGAAGCCATTTGGCCGAACGTTGGAGGAGATAAACGCGCCTGTGCGAACTTCAGAGCAGCAGCCATGACCAATCTGTTGCGTGTGATCAATGCACCGATACGCGCACCACACATGCTGTATCTCTTGCTTACGCTGTCAATCATAATTGCGTTGTCTTCAATGCCTTCGAGATTCATCACGCTATATGGAATAGCGCCATCGTATGCAAACTCGCGGTAAACTTCATCCGCCATCAAGAACAATTCATGGCGTTTTACAATTTCGCCAAGCTGCTCCAATTCACTCTTGCTGTATAAATATCCTGTCGGATTTCCGGGATTACAAATCAGAATGCCTTTCGTTTTGGGAGTGATCAACTTTTCAAAATCTTCCATACTCGGCATGGCAAATCCTGTTTCGATATAGCTCGTGACAGGTACAACTTTTACACCGGCCATCACTGCAAAACCATTATAATTAGCGTAAAATGGTTCCGGAACAATTACTTCATCACCCGGATTGAAACATGTCATGAAAGCAAAAACAAGTGCTTCGCTTCCACCCGTTGTAACCATGATATTTTCAGGGGAAAGATGAATGTCTTTCGACGCATAGTATTTAACCAAGCCTGTTCTGTACTCTGAAATCCCTTCACTGTTGCTGTACTCCACAACTTTCATTTCCAGTTGTTTCATCCTTTCACGCACAACTTGAGGCGTTTCAATATCCGGTTGACCGATATTAAGATGATAAACTTTTCTACCTGCTTTCTTTGCAGCTTCTGAAAATGGAACAAGCTTTCGGATGGGTGAGGCGGGCATGTCATGCGCCTTCTGAGAGATACCTGGCATATACTGAATTTATTGTGTGCAAATGTAAACGGTCAAAGCATCCGTATTTCACTACATACTTCTACAACTCAATCCACATGAATTGATGTGGACCAATCAAAGGCACTTCATAGATGTCTTCGATTTTTTGAAATCCAATAGCTGCATAAAATGGTACTGCCGTTAATCTTGCATCGCACCATAGGACTTCGATGTCTTGAGATCGCAAAATTTCAATGCCATGGATGACGAGTAGTTGTGCAGCATGCCGACCACGAAACTCAGGATCACTTGCCATAGCGCGCAACCGGTATTGGTTTTGAAACTTTATTTTTGGTGAAGACATCGAAAAAAAAGATCCAATCGCAATCAATTTTTCGTCGAGATAAGTCCCGAGATGAATTGCGTCTTCACGATGATCGATGTCAATTACACAATTTTCTTGAAGCGGAATATGCGGCCACAAAACTTTATGTCGCAGCGGTTTTGTTTCTTCAGGTGATATGGATTTGACGATCATCATAACGAATGTGAACTGCAATTACGCCATACTACCTTCCTTCAACTTCTCAGTATTCTCGGCGAGTTTCAAAGACTCAATGATCTCTTCCACTTCGCCATTCATCACTGCTTCCAGATTGTATAACGTGAGATTGATACGGTGGTCTGTTACTCGACCCTGAGGATAATTATATGTTCTGATTTTTGCGCTTCTGTCGCCGGTACTCACCAACGACTTGCGCATTCTTGCACGTTCTGCCTGGCGTTTGTTCACTTCTGCTTCATAAATTCTTGATCGCAGAACTGTCATCGCTTTATCTGCGTTCTCATGTTGTGATCTTCCTTCCTGGCATTCCACTACAACACCGGTAGGAATGTGTGTGAGGCGTACAGCAGATTCTGTTTTATTGACGTGCTGTCCACCTGCTCCACTTGCGCGAAATGTATCCCGTCTGATATCCGCAGGATTTAAAATCACATCGAATTCTTCAGCCTCAGGAAGAACAGCTACTGTTGCGGCACTCGTATGAACGCGTCCTTGTGTCTCTGTTTCAGGAACACGTTGAACGCGATGGACACCACTTTCAAACTTCAATGTTCCATAAACTTCTTCGCCAATTACTTCAAAAGAAATTTCTTTGAAGCCTCCCATTGTGCCTTCATTCATTGTCATCACTTCATATTTCCATCCTTTGTCCTGAAGGTAACGTGTGTACATGCGATAGAGATCTCCGGCGAAAATGGAAGCCTCGTCTCCTCCTGTGCCGGCGCGAATTTCCACTATGCAGTTCTTTACGTCTTCGGGATCTTTCGGTATCAACATGAACTTTACTTCTTCATCCATTCGTTCTTTGATAGGAGTGAGTGTATCAAATTCTTCTTGAGCCAATGATTTCAAATCGGGATCTTCATTGGAATACAAAATGTCTTTCGCCGCTTTCAGGTCATCGGCTACCTTTTTATAAGCATTGTATTTGTCCACCATCACACCAAGATCTTTGTATTCCTTCATCAGAATCGGATAGCGCTTCATATCAGAAATGACAGAAGGGTCGGTGATCATTTTCCCAACTTCTGTGTGGCGTTCAACTATTGAAAAAAGTCTATCGAGTAAATCTTGCATGTTGTAATTTAAAGAAATAAAAAATGACCGACGGTCTCAATATTCAAATGTGCCGTGTTCCGAAACAATTGTCAATTTTTTCGTATTTGATGATTCCACTTTACCGATAATCTGTGCGTCTATGTCAAATGTTTTTGCGATGGCAATCATTTTTTCCGCAGCAGATTCATTGGTATAAACTTCAAGTCGATGACCCATATTGAAAACGCGGTACATCTCCTTCCACTCCGTTCCTGATTCATGTTGAATCATTTTGAATAAGGGAGGGGTAGGTAAAAGTTGATTTTTTATAATGTGTAAATTTTCCACAAAGTGAAGAATCTTTGTTTGTCCACCGCCACTGCAATGAACCATACCATCTATTTCACTGCGTAGTGATTCGAAAATTTTCTTCATCACCGGCATGTATGTACGCGTTGGTGAAAGCACCATCTTACCTGCATCCAGCGGGGCATCATCCACCATATCCGTCAATTCATATGAGCCGCTGTAGACGAGATCTTCAGGGACCGCGGGGTCGAAGCTCTCAGGATATTTCTGTGCAAGGCTGTGGTAAAAAACATCATGGCGTGCGCTGGTCAGTCCATTGCTTCCCATGCCGCCGTTGTATTCCTTTTCATAAGTCGATTGCCCCGAAGACGAAAAGCCTACAATCACATTACCCGATCGAATGTTTGCATTATCAATGATCTCACTTCTTCTTATCCTTGCTATGACAGTCGAATCAACGATGATCGTGCGAACGAGATCTCCAACATCAGCAGTTTCACCGCCTGTGGAAACGATGTTGATACCGAATTCTTTTAAATCATGTATGAAATCTTCCGTTCCGTTGATGATGGCAGCAATCACTTCTCCGGGAATCAGATTTTTGTTTCTCCCAATCGTGCTGCTCAACATAATGTTATCGGTGACACCAACACACATCAAGTCATCCAGGTTCATCACCAATGCATCCTGGGCAATTCCTTTCCAAACAGTGAGGTCGTCCGATTCTTTCCAATACATATAAGCAAGAGACGATTTCGTGCCGGCACCATCAGCATGCATAACGAGACAATGCTCTTCACTACCGGTAAGATGGTCTGCTACGACTTTACAAAATGCTTTGGGATAAAGCCCCTTATCGAGATGACTGATTGCTTTGTGTACGTCTTCTTTTTGAGAAGACACACCACGAGCAGAATATCTAGAGTCGTTCATTCAGGTATAAATAAAAGGGGCGAACCGCAATGACGGTTCGCCCCAGGAAATATCGTTGCGTTGCTATTTAGGAACGTAGTCCGTTCTCAAAACGCGGAAAACAGTACGACGGTTTAACTGATGTGCTTGTTCTCTTAACTCTTCATTCGGAAGTGCTTTGATATAAGCTTCGGTCAATACATTATCCTTTATCAATTGGCCCATGTTTCTCTTCAAAGTGCGTGGCTCCTTCTCGCCTTTACCAACAGCAACAATTCTGTTTGGATCAATTCCCTTCTCTTTCACGAGGTAGTCAACGCATGATTGCGCGCGTCGCTGTGAAAGATCCTGATTGTCTTTGTCTGAACCACGGGCATCAGTATGAGACTCTAATTGCACCACCAACTTCGGATTGCGCACCATGATGTCATACAAATAATTGAGTGAGTCTTTTGAATTTACCTCGGCATTGATTTGAAGTTCTGCTTTGTTAAAGTCATATCGCACCTCAGGCATTTCAATTCCTTCTTTGTCCTGTGTGATTGGAATAAGGAAATACTCTCGAGCGAAATTGGTGCTTGAAACAAGTCCCACAGTTGAGAACTGATCACCGGTTCCGATGTAACCATCTTTGTGAACGTCCAACGTGTAAGTATAATTTCCTTTGATCTGCGTCTTATCGAAGTTGAATCCGCCATTGCCGTCTGCAGTGACCTTAATATTTACCGGATCACCGGAATTACTGCTTCCAACCAAAGAAACTTCAGCACCAGAGATTGGTGAACCGGTTTCTTTATCATAAGCAGTTCCAACCAATGTGAATTCAAGCGGAGGCTCAGAGAATTTGTAGAGGTCATCCTTTCCTTTTCCACCGGGACGACTTGACGTGAAATAACCGGAGAAAGTTTTATCGCCTTCCTTTTTGTTTTCGAGAATCATTCCAAAATCATTCGCGGAACTATTGATTGGATAATCCAACGCCACAACAGGCCCGAAAGTCATATCACCGGTTTTTGCAGCTTTGAAATTATCAAGTCCACCCAAACCAGTATGCCCGTCAGAAGAGAAATACAAGGTTCCATCTTCTGCAACATAAGGAAACATATCATCACCTTTCGAATTGACAGCTCCGAGATTTACCGGCTTTAACCATTTGGAGTTGGCCTTGTCATAAGTCATATACCAGAGGTCCTTACCACCTTTACCACCCGGCATATCTGACGCGAAAAGCAGATACTTTTCGTCAGATGTCAAAAACGGGTGCCCCACCTGAGAGGTATCATCTTGACTTCTATCAATGATGTTGAGATTGCTCAGTTGCCCCCATTTGTCGCCTTGCTTCGAACTGCGCATTATGTCGCAAGCAAACCAAGCCTTGTCGCTTTCATATTTACACGATGTGTAATACATCACTGTGTAGTCTTTATTAAATGTAACAGTTCCTTCATTGCTTGGTGTATTGACTTCACCCGCCAATGGCTGCGGAGTGCTCCATTTACCTTTCTTGTCTTGTTCGGAAGTGTACAAATCCATGAAACTTTCGCCAGTGATCGGATCTGAACCGGAACCAACTGAAGCCTGACGACTCGAGGAAAATACAATCTGATCACCTTTTTTAGATGAATAAGTCATGCTGTAATCGAAGAATGGAGAATTGAGTTCAGCAAGATTTTCTACAACGACCTTGGTCTTTTGTGATTTCTTCATTGCAGCGTCTTCAGCTGATTTTATCTTCGCATTCGTCTTACTTTTTTCCCCGCCTTTGGCGATGTATTTATTGAATTGAGCAACGGCATCGTCCCACTTTTCAATTTTCAACAGGCTCAAGCCATAGTTATAATAAACTTCGGGATTGATGTTGTAATACTGAGCAACGATTGCTTTGTCGTACCACTCAAGACTTTGCTGATAATCAGCAACTAAGCGGTAACACTCACCCAATTGAAAAAAGATTCTTGCTTTGTCATCCAAACCTCTGGTTGCCGGTTCGGCGACCTTATACAGTTTGGCTGCATCATAATAACCATGATTTTCGAACTCCTGATCAGCCTTTTTAGTGGCCGATTGAGCCTGGCTTAGAGTCGAGAAGCAGAAGGTAACAGCCGCTAAAACAAATAGTTGCGCTATTTTCATACAATGGGATTTTTGGTATCTGTCTTTTTAGAAGGTGACGAAAATAGGCAATTATACATTTTGAGCAACTTTCCATAAAGGATTTACGATGATTTTCTTTCTATTTATTGGATTCACTACCTTTCTCTCGTAAATAAAAACAGGTTCATTTTATGCCAAAACCGTACACATTGACATGATGAATTTCGATGCGCATTTGTTCGAATAAACTTTCGAAATTCACCCACCACCTTTTTAAGAATACTAACCTCTTAAAATATCAGGCCATGAAAATCTTCCTTAAAATTTTGAAATGGACAACAATTGTTCTCTTATTAATTATTTGCGTATTCTTTGCCTTTGTATTCTCTCAACAAAGTAAAGTCTACGATGCACCTTATCCAAACATAACAGCCGTAAAAGACAGCCTTGTATTGGAAAGGGGGAAATACCTTATTTATGGCCCTGCTCATTGCAGCGGCTGTCATTCACCTCTTGAGAACCTAGAAGCAATTACTGCCGGCGAGCATGCTCCGCTTGAAGGTGGATTACTCTTCGATTTGCCAATTGCCAAAATTTATACTCCAAATATTACTTCGGATGAAACTACAGGAATTGGTAAACATACCGATCAGCAAATTGCCCGAGCTTTGCGATACGGCGTGGGACATGATGGCAAAGCGTTATTCGATTTTATGCCATTTCATAATTTGAGTGATGACGACCTGCAAGCCATCATTTCCTATTTGCGAACGATGCAACCGGTGAGAAAAGAAATTCCCAAAAATGAATACACACTACTGGGAAAAATCGTTTATGCCATGGCCATAAGACCTGTTGGACCTGAAGCTGGAGTGCCTGTAGAAAAATCAGTTATCCGGGATTCTACCGCGAAGTATGGACAGTATCTCGCCAATTATGTCGCCAATTGCAGAGGCTGTCACAGCAACAGAGATCTTCAAACGGGTGCCTACATTGGGGAATACTATGCCGGTGGGTTTGCAATGCCGTCAATGATTCAACCGGGTAAAGCAGTTGTTTCCCCGAATTTAACTACAGACCCTAAGACAGGAAAGATTGCGAATTGGACAGAGCAAAAGTTTATCGAGCGCATTCGACAAGGAAAGATCGTTCCATTAAGTGAAATGCCCTGGAGTCAGTTTCAACAAATGTCTGACAGCGATCTGAAAGCTATTTACGCTTACCTGAAAACACTTGATCCGGTGCACAATGAAGTGAACCAAGTTGTGATTGACATGAAATAAAACTAAATCGAGCGAAAGAAATTTCTTCACACCGTTAAGTTTGTTGGCAGTGTAGATTAGATAATTGCACTTTCGCATAAAAAACAAATCCTGCCGCAGGGTGGATTTCCATATACGGCAGGACTCTTTTTGACTCACTTAAACACTAACCAACTTCTCATGGAAAAATCCATAACAAATTCGCGAGTGAACAATAAAGACTTAGTTGGATGCGTCAAATATCGCAACAATTATCTATCAGCAAATTGATTTTAGTCAAGAATTGGTTCGACTCTTTTCAATGATGCCTCTTTTTATCCTACTTAATGCTTCAGGAGTGATACCCAGATAGGACGCAATGTGATGTTGTGCAACGCGCATTTCCATAAATGAAAATTTCTTAACTAACTCCAGATATCGATGTTCGGCACTGTAGCTCATGCTTTCTACCATGCGTTTCTGGGCTGCCACATACGCTGCTTGCATCAGCAATCTGAAGAATTTTTCGAATCGAGGAAATTCGGTGAGTAGTTTTTCATAATCATCTCTATGCATCTGGAGAATTTCAGTTTCCTCTAACGCATCAATGGAATAGTTGGCCGGTTCACCTGTTACAAAACTCATCAGATCACTCGACCACCAGTCTTCAAACCCCAATTGAAAAATGTGATCGTGTCCTTTTTCATCCGTGAAAAATGTCCGCAAACAACCCTTTACAATAAATGAATTGTACTCGCAGACCTCTCCTGCTTTCAGTAAAACTTCTCGCTTCTTCAAACTTCGCGGCTTCATGACTGACAGAACGGCCTTCCATTCTTCGTCGGTAATGTTGATTCGGGCACTTATGTTTGATCTTAACAAGTCGGACATTGTATCGATTATTAATAATGTAAAAGGATCACTCTTTAATCAATTTGGAAACAGAAGAATTTTCTCCATCCGAAATTTGAACGTGGTAAAGTCCTGCAGCCAATTCGGATAATTCCAATTCGAAGTTATCGTAAATATATCGACGAACTATCTGTTTGCTTAAAACGACTTTACCCAATTGATCAAATATATTGATCGACAATGAACGATCGAAACCCGAAGCATTCACTTTGCAGAAATCGCCGGCAGGGTTGGGAAACAATGTCATCGAATGGAGTCGTTGCGCATGTTCCTGAACACTCACCAGATTGGTATTCCAATAGAAATAATGCAAAAGCTCCTTGCCAAAATTCGGTTGGAAACTGATAAAATCAAATCCACCTACCCGATCAAATTTACAATTACCATTGCCGTCATCATTGGCGAAAAAACTCAACCCGTCTTCACCGGAATCACGCAGATGAAACATATAACACCCGGAATTCAATGCTACTGTATCCAGATAAGTTGTATTAGGAGCACTGAAATTATTTCTTTCGAATACTACACCACCGCTCATATTGTAAAGCGTGTATGACGATTGAGCATTCGCGCCATTCGTTCTCAATTGGATGATCAATCGGTTGTCATCCAGATTTGTGTATTGATAAATCGGCGGTCTTTTGAAATGACTTTCTGCTTGATTGTTGGAAGTGTTTTCGTCAACTCCATCACTGCTAAAACCGAGCTCAACAAAAAACGTCAGTTCTTCCGTCGTACTGCCTTGCCACATGATAGGATCATCGTATGAAAGTTCAACTTCTTCGCTTTCCATAAAATTCAAATTACCGGTCCAATGAAAAGTACTCGTAGTGCCTCCTTGCACCCCGAAATAAATATTGACATCAGTCAGAGGTTGCGATCCTTTATTTCTCAGAATAAATTTCGGCTTGTTGCACATTGGATTCCATCTGCTGTTAATCTTCCAGTCGCTCGGTGCTGTTATGGCATCAATCTCAGGATCATGCGCATGATTGATATCGCCATATGCGAACAACGTTGAAAAGAATACATAGTTGCCGTATGGGTCATGCTGCACATCGTAATCAACAGTGAATACTTCGCCTGACAACACATGGGGAGTCAACTCAAATTCCTTGGTTGTGCTGTTCATACCCGGACACCAACCGGCGCGATCGTAGATCCATGTTCCTCCCTGTGGATAAAGGGGATTCACTGCACATTCCTGCATGATGTCCCAAGACCATTCATCTTCACCATTCACTTTTACAGATTGAATGTTGTTGCAAAATTCACCGCAGTTGTTGTTGTCAGATCCAAATCCATGTCCTGTATTTGTGGTTGATATTTTCCACATGCTCTCTCCCGGAAGTTTTGAAATGGTCTTCACAGTTATTTGATTATCAAAATTCGCAATGTCGACATTATTGTCCCACAATCTTTCCACACGCAGAACATCGCGAGCAGGTGGACCTTCAATAAAAACAAATTTCAAATCGAGTAATTCCTGCCAATTGCCGGCTTCCAGCTCAACAGAATCTCGAAGCAGTGGAGCCCAATCTGTAACATCGGTCACCCACGTCCAACCATCAACACCTAGTGTAAGATTGATTCCATACATAGTGATAAACCGATTCAATTCAAAGCGGTCGACGATTTCGAAAGGAGCTTGCCAATAGGTCAACTCGCTGTTGTTGATTGTGTATTCAAGTGGAACAAAAACAGAATCGATCACAGCACCACTTGCATCAAACGTATAACTGTATTGCTCTTGCCAGTCGTATAAAACATCCACCACAGTTGGTTGATAGTTGATCACTTCATATTGAACAATTGAAACCGGCGGTACTATCTGTACCCACTCGCCGATTGATGATTCTGTGTGCGTTGTGAAATCTCCCGTTACAAGCTGAATCGAAGGACGCAAATTTCCGGCAGTTGCATTTCTCCACAATTCATTTGCCTTGTATGCAATGCGCGCAGCATTGCCATGAATCCATGCGTGATGTCCGTTTCCACTTGCGTCAAGCACCATTTCTCCGTCGGTTTCATTGAATTGATAATAGGCTTTCAAGTTGCTCCAGTAAGGATGATTGCTATCAATGTCACGGTTCATCCAAGCTTGAATAGTTGCAGCATTGAGTTCAACATTAAAAACTGCAAATTCATCTATGCTGCCATTGTAGAAATTCGACCAACCTGCCGCGCCACCGATGCTGAATTTCGCGATGTCGATCATTTGATTATCTAGATTTGTTCCTGAATGCCAAAGCACGCCATTGAGAAAAATCTTCATCGAACCAGTGGTTGAGTTTTTAGTAAAACACCAATGATTCCATTTGCCTTCATAATTGAGCGGGGTTGCCAGTTTATCAATTCTATCATAACCGCCATCATAGCCGGCATCCCAATAAACGCGGCCATTGCTCCATGGCAGGTGTGCGTTCAACAAACGTTGATTCAATGGATTGACTCCTTCGAAAATGGTTCCGTTTTCAGGTTGGATATCTGCGTTTCCGTTTTGCCAGAAACCAATACTAATCTCATTACTCACATCGCTGAACGCTGCAGCAGGTAGTTTCACTTCGTCCTGCCAATCACATTTTAAATATCGATCTGTCTCGCCCGAAATAAACGACGATGAATAACTTGTCTCATCTTGTCCAACCTCCGGAATACCTAACTGTTGTGGATTTGAGTGATAAATCTGAACAAGAAGTGAAGATGTTCCATCCCATTGAAAACTTTCTCCCGTATTGAAAGTTTGCCATCCGATAGCCTCAATAGAAGTATCATGTGAATAAACACTCGTGAAAATATTGGGATTGTAAAAACCTGTGAGTGAAACGTCTTGCGTGTGTGCAAACTCAATTTTGAAAGACTGAACATCCACCGGATTTCCTGCGAAATAAATAGCCAACTGTCCGATTTCGTGATTGGCTTGCACACCTGCCGCAATCAATTCTTCAGCGCGATATAAAAACAGAGATCGTTGAGCAGTTTGCGACGTCAAGAACAAAGGTGAAACCATTTCCGTCGCGCCGATAGTCGTCAAATTCGCGTTTACCATCTCATCTATTACGTTGTCATTTTGTAAATATTGACGCGTTATATAGGCAGGTTGAGTCGTGAGATTGGCGACATTAAAATCCAGATTGTTCACTTTGTAAACCGGATGTGTCGTGCTGGAACTATCCATCACACCAGTGTGATTATACAAATATGAATAACTGAGATAATCCCATTCACCGCAAGGATATCCGAGATTACCCGCGGTACCTTCCGTGAAGCACTTCAGGTTGTAATACATCAAAATTTTCTGATAACTGACACCATTTTCCGATGCAGGAAAATCGAACCAACGTCTACCTGGAGAATCATACGCAGTGTTGGGATTGTTCTGTGCGGCGTGAGTGAAAGTCTGCACGATTGTGGTATCACCTGCTTGAGAAAAACCAATTAAAGCGAGGCATAACAAGGCATAACAAAAAAGAAAAAATCTGATCATAAAAAAGAATTGTGGAGCAAGGTGAGACCAATAGGGCGAAATTCCTATTCTAGATGTAAGGTTTTTTGTAAGGCAAACGCTTCTACTTCTTCGTTTCGGCTATGGCATCCACATTCACAACAATCTGCATCACGAAGTGAACAGGTTTCTGATCGACAGCTCCGGTGAAAAACATGCGAAGCCCATTTGTATCAAGGAAATACTGCTGAATCCGAGCTATGTCCTGACTATTCAGATTCATTTTTACGTGGTTCGCATTGTCATTTCCGGCTTGAAGATCTATGCCCGAATATGCGTAGGAAACACCTGGATTAATGGCATTCGCATTTCCAAATCCAATTGAACCTGTGAAGGTATTCGGTGTCGCGCCATAAAATTCCCATATTTTATAGTTGATACTCACCAGCTCATATCGCTTTATTTTGTCCTTTACTTTTTCAAGTTCAGCATTGATCATGGCCGTAATATCACCAGTCAAATCGACAGTAGTAGAACCATTCTCAGTTATTTCAACTGTAAAATTGTATGGAATGGTGGTGGAAAATCTTTTCTCCTTGAATTTATTGCAACCACTTACTATTAGTGCAATCAGACAAAACAAGGCCGCAAGTCGAAAAACTTTCATGGTGCTTGGTTTTTTGGTTAATAATTCGAAGATAACTCTATTATTCGGAAATTCAAACTTAAACCTACTGATGTCGATCATATTATGACCGAAGACTATCTCCATTATACCTGGCAATACCGACTGTACAACAGGCCTGAACTGAGCACCACTAGCGGTCAGCAGCTCGTTGTGATCCAACCCGGAATTCACAATCACCATGGCGGACCGGACTTCAGCAATGCACGATTAAAAATTGGAGATCAAATTTGGAGTGGTCATGTGGAAATTCATCTGAAATCAAGCGACTGGCATAAGCACGGACATACCGATGATGAGCATTATAAGAATGTCATCTTGCATGTTGTTTTTAATAACGACCGGGAAATTTATTTACATCAACCAGGGGACCTTCCTGTATTTGATGTTTCAACTTATCTCATCGGCAATCAGTGGGAACGCTATCAGCAGTGGCTTCAAAACAAATCATGGATTCCTTGTCAACAAGTTCTGCCGAGTGTTGATCAACTCACATGGACTGCATGGAAAGACCGACTTCTCATCGAAAGACTTGAAAAAAAATCGGAGGCATTCATGGATCAGTTCACAAAAACAGGTGGTGATTGGTCAGAAGTATTTTACAGAAAACTTGCCCGCAACTTTGGTTTCAAAGTGAATGCAGATGCGATGGAACGTCTTGCCGAAAATTTGCCTCAATCCATCCTTGCAAAACACAAAAGCGATCCGTTTCAAATTGAGGCATTGCTCTTTGGACAAGCAGGAATGCTGCAAGAAATTTTCGCTGATGAATATCCGCGCGATCTTCAAAAGGAATACAAATTTCTATGTCATAAATATGGCATGAAGGAAATGAATGCTTCCGCATGGAATTTCGGAAGGCTTCGACCACCGAATTTTCCGACGATTCGCTTAGCGCAATTCTCAGCTTTGATTTGCAAATCAGAACATCTTTTCACTCAATTACTTGAGGAAGATTCTCCGGAAAATATCCTTCGGCTTTTTGATGGTGAGCCTCATGAATATTGGCGCCATCATTATCGCTTCGATGCTCAGACTGTTGCAGAACCTGTAGTGAAGTCGACACTAAAAAAACAATCTACTTCGAAAAAAATGGGCGTTGATTCTATTCACAATATCATGATCAACACCGTTGCCGTGACATTGTTTGCCTATGGAAAATACCATACTGATCAAAATCAAATTGACAAGGCATTGAAAATTTTCGAAATTTGCAACGTAGAGCACAATAGCATACTTGACAACTGGGTCAGACTAGGTGTCAAATGCCATCATGCGGGAGATAGTCAAAGCCTTCTCCAGCTTTTTAACGTATATTGCTCTGCACGAAAATGTCTTCAGTGTCAGATTGGACTGAAGCTTTTGAAGAACGAAAAATGAAAAGGATACCATCTATACTTGAAAAACAATTGTTTGGTGTTTGCGCCGGCATCGCTGATTACATGGGCGTAAAGACGCGCCAGGTGCGGCTTTCATTCATTTATCTTTCGTTTCTCACTTTTGGTTCTCCCATTTTCGCCTATCTCGTTCTCATCTTCTGGAAAAGAAATACTAGAATCTGGAAGCCATGGATGTGGCGCGGAAAAAAAATTGAACTCTAGTATTCATTCGTCAAAAAAAAATCCCCACCAACTTTCGCTTGTGAGGATATTAAAATTCAAATTTGCAATTAAAGCATCTCGTTGGCAAGATTGGCCAATTCACTTCGTTCGCCCTTCTCGAGCGTAACATGACAATACAAATCCTGACCTTTCAATCTTTCAATGACGTATGACATTCCGTTGGATTGCTCATCGAGATATGGCGTATCAATTTGTCGAACATCGCCGGTAAGAATCACTTTTGAATTTTCTCCGGCGCGGGTGATAATTGTTTTCACTTCATGCGGAGTAAGATTCTGTGCTTCATCAACGATGAAAATGCAATTCGACAAACTTCTTCCACGAATGAATGCCAAAGGACAAATGGTAATTTTTCCTTGCGCCTGCATCTCATCAATGGCTTTGCGCTTCTTCTCATTGTCGCCAAACTGATTCTTGATAAAATTCAAATTATCCCAAAGCGGCTGCATGTATGGATTCACCTTTTCTTGCGCATCACCTGGCAGAAAACCGATTTCCTTGTTGCTCAGTGGCACGATTGGACGAGCGAGTATAATCTGATCGTAATGATTTTTCATCTCCAGCGAACCCGCCAACGCAAGCAGCGTTTTTCCTGTACCCGCAACACCTGATATCGTCACTAATTTGATTTCGGGATTCAGAATGGCATGAAGTGCAAATGCTTGTTCAGCGTTCTTCGGTTTTATGCCATATGCATACACTTTATCAACGCGCTCGATCTCCTGCTCTTTGGAATTGTAATATGCAAGTGCTGAAGAAGAACAATTCTTCATAATATAGAAGTGATTGTTGTGCTTCATTTTGCCCAGAACTTCTACATCTTCTGATCGGCCTTCCTGATAAAGTTTGCGTATGAATTCCGCATCCATATTCTCCAGCGTGGATTTACCGCTGTACATCATCATAGACTCTTTTACTTTACCTGTCTTGTAATCTTCAGCAGGCAAATTCAATGCCTTGGCTTTTAACCTCAAATTGATATCCTTCGTAACAAGAACAACTCGCGACTTCTTTTCTTCTTGTTGAATCTGAATTGCAGCATTCAGAATTTTGTGATCGTTCTTTTTGTCTTCGAAAATTGTCTCTGCATTCTGAGGCAATTGCTTTGTGGTGTTGATGATAATCTTCAGTGTTCCATTCTGCTCATTCTCCAATGGAATCCATTCTTGTAATGTATGTTCCGCTGAAAGTCTGTCGATGATTCTGATACATTCCCGCGCTTCGAAATTCTTTGTCTCATTTCCTACTTTGAATTTGTCAAGCTCCTCAAGAACTGTGATGGGAATGGCTACATGATTGTCTTCAAAACTGTTGATACTGTTGTGATCATGTAATAAAACCGATGTGTCTAGTACGTAAATTTTTTTGGATGTAACTGGTTGAACTGTGTGATTTTCGACGGCAATTGATACAACCTTGGTTGCCTTCTTCACTGCCTGTTTTTTTAATGGCGTAATCGCTTTTCTCGCTACCGGCATAATCTTAACGCTGTTTAGGTTTAAAACACTCATTAATTGTCCTTAGCGGATCACTCACGTTTGAGTCAACCATTGTTCGGACGTGACTAAAGTATTTGCAATGACGATTTTGCGACACTCGTCAACGTATAGTTATGAACCATCATCAAGTTAATTAACTCGCTTCTGCTTCCAATCCTGCATCAATAAAAGCTTCTCACTTCTGAATATAGGTTCATACTTGTTTTTCTTTTCAACCTTTACCTTTGCCGACTTATGGCAAATCGACTCAAAATTGGAATTGTATGCTATCCAACCTATGGTGGTAGCGGTGTGGTGGCGACTGAGCTTGGAAAAGCGCTGGCTGATAAAGGTCACGAAATTCATTTCATCACTTATAGTCAACCAGTACGTCTGGCTTCAGTGCACAAGCGTGTTCGATATCACGAGGTCGTAGTAAGTGATTACCCTCTCTTCATTTATCCTCCATATGAACTTGTACTTGCGAGCAAGATGATTGAAGTAGCAAAATACGAGAAGCTCGACTTGATGCATGTTCACTATGCCATACCTCACGCATCAGCAGCGATTACCGCGAAACATATTCTTGCAGAAGAAGGTATTCACCTACCGGTGATTACTACGCTCCACGGAACGGATATTACACTTCTTGGAAAGGACGCATCATTCGAGCCTGTGATTTCATTTGCCATCAATAAAAGTGATGCTGTAACCGCTGTGTCGAGTAGTCTAAAAAACGATACCTACAAATTATTCGGCATCAACCGTGACATTGAAGTAATTCCAAACTTTTTGAATCTTGATCATACGGAATTCAGTGGACGTGAAGAATTGCGCGCTGAGTATGCATCGCCTGAGGAGAAGATTTTAATACACGTCTCCAACTTTCGTCCGGTTAAAAGAATTGAAGACATCATTGATGTATTCGCACTCATTAAAGATCAAATTCCGTCGCAGCTCGTACTGCTTGGTGATGGCCCTGAACGAACACGCGCCGAACAGAAATGTCGTGTACTTGGCATTTGCGAAAAAGTAACATTCGTTGGTAACGTAAAAAATCCAATGGAACTCTTGAACATTGGCGATCTTTTTATGCTACCATCTGAATCGGAAAGTTTTGGTCTCGCCGCACTTGAAGCGATGGCTGTCGGACTTCCTGTCATCTCTACAAATACAGGAGGATTACCTGAAGTTAACCGACATGGCGTAACAGGTATGATGAGCGATGTGGGTGATGTAGATGACATGGCAAAAAATGTTCTATACATTTTGAGCGATGACAAACGACTTAAAAAATTCAGTGACAATGCACGATTGCGTGCAAAGGATTTTTCATTGGAAAAAATTCTTCCACAATACGAAGCTTTGTATAATTCAGTTTTAGCAATGGCATGACACAATCGGAACCAAAATTCATCGGGAAAAGAATTGCAGTCAGGCGCACCAAAGAATCTCTTACAATAGAAATTTCGCAACAGGTCGAACGTTGGCAAGAGGCTTTGCTTGTTGCATGGCTCGCGGCATGGAGCTTTTGCGGAGTGTACTTTATTATTTATTCGTTGCTTGCCACCGACTTCAAAGAACGTATTTTCTTCATCATACTTTCTGCAGGCTGGATGTACTTTTTTGTGCGCATTCTCAAAGTATTTATCTGGAGAAAAAAGGGTAAAGAAATCATCACTATCACCAAAGGAAAATTGCTTCTTAAAAATGCTTTTGGCAAAAGAGGAAAAACAGAAACATTTCCTTTTCAAAACATCTTCAAACTCGGTATTGTGAAAAAAGATCCGACATCATTTCTGGGTTTTCTTGATGACAGTTTCTGGATCATAGGTGGCGACCGTGTTGGATTCAATTCCGCAGGACAGCAAATCAGACTCGGGAAACAACTCTCAGTGCAAGACGCTTTACTTCTGGTGCGTGTGATTGAAAGCGGAATGCGGGAGTATAAATAATCACAGTTGTTGAAAGTCGATCAGGTACTCAAGTGCCAGTTCATAACCGATCAATCCAAACCCGGAAATGATTCCCACACAATTGGCGGCTGTGACAGAATGTTGTCGAAATTCTTCTCTAGCATGTATGTTCGTGATATGCACTTCCACTACAGGGGTTTTGATGGAAGAAATCGCATCGCGCAATGCAACGCTTGTATGACTATATCCACCGGGATTCATTACAATTCCATCAAACGCAAATCCCACTTCATGCAATTTATTGATCAGTTCACCTTCCACATTGCTCTGGTAATATTCAAGATGCACGTCGGCGAATGACTTGCGCAACGCCACGTAATAACTCTCGAAGTTTTGATAACCGTACTTCTCGGGTTCTCTTCTACCAATTAAATTCAGATTGGGGCCGTTGATGATAATGATACGCTTACTCATTCTTGTTATTCCGGCTCGGTCAACGTGGCCTGTCTCCAGGTGACTTCAGTGATACTTTGTCCGTTGCGGAAATAGTAAATGGCTGTTTTCGAAACTACTTTCTTATACTTCTCAACCTTGTTGCCAATTTTAACCACACGCTCAGTAACCATCTTGTTACCTAACTTATAAGAGTTCTCCGTCACACCTTCACGCAATTGCTCTGTACCCGGAACCGGTAAATATTCCTCTTCGCTTTTTGGCTCGCCGGTCTTCTTACTGAATGCTTCTTTGCGTGAATCATATCGCTCATTCGCAGAACGATTTTCCTTTTGACGTTCTTCAAATTGTATATCGACCTTCTGCATTTCAATGTCCTTAGCCTTTTTGTATGCCGGCAAATCTTTGCCGTCGTCCAAAACGTCCGCATCATTCTTCTTCTTATCGATAGCTAACTTCGAATTATAAATGCGCTGATCGGCTGCCTTTTTCTCGTCCTTGTCGCGGGTTTCTTCTTCATGCATTCTGGACTTCACCTTGTTCTCATTGCCTTTTCTAACGTTTTCCCCGTCATAGGCCATTGTTTCAATTTTCTTCTTTTCGCTATCGGCCTTCATTTTATTTTCAGCTCGATTGGTGTCACCTTTCCTTGCGTATGTCTCGTTGCTTTTCTGAAAATTCTCTTTCGCTTTTTCATTTTCAGTCACGCGCACGCTGCGATTTCTATCGTTGTCTTCAACAGATTTCAAAGCTTCTTTACGCTGCTCAATTTTTTGCTCATTCTCGATAATGCGGCTATCAGATTGTTTTTGATAGTCGTCCCTATCCTTGTTCACATCCTTTTTCTTGCGATTATTATCGGCAATTGCCGCATTTTGAATGCTTGTACCAATACTTGCCAACTCGTTTTGATTCTCGCGGGTAGTTTTTATGGAGGCGACATTAGCAGCCATCAAAGCATCTGCTTCATCCGATTTCTTGGCGCTATAACCCATGAATTCTTCCCTTTGCTGTCTCACCTTATCATTCTTTGCAGCATACTCTTTCGTGGCAGCATCACGATAATATTTCTCCACCTGATCTTCCGCTTCTTTATCAACGTTTGAATCCCAATTGCGCTTTCGTGCCTTCAGTTTTTGCTCCGCCGCCAATCTTTGTTCTTCCAATTCCTGCTGTCTCCTTTCAGCATCCAGTCGCTCTTGTTCGAGCGCTAATCTGTCGCGTTCCAACGCTGCAGCGAGCGCCGAATTATTCGCAGCATCAATCGAATCCTGTATTGCCTTTGAGGCGCTGACTGCTTTCAACTCTTCATTTTGGGCAATGAGGAAATCAATGGTCTGAATCTTCGACTTTGGATACTGCGCTTCAGGCTTCACCAACAATGCTGCCTCGTATTTCGAACGAGCATCTAATAGTTGTTCTTTGGTGAACATTTCATCGGCTTCGGCCACTAAATCATTGTATTCCTTTTCAATTCTGTCTCTCTCAGCGTTTGCCAACGAATTGGCATCGTTTTGATCTTTGAGAGCCTGGCGACTGATGATCAGCGCTTCCAGCTCGGCAATCTTATCTTTCGGCATTTGCTTATCCGGCTTCAAACCTGATGCGGCTTTGTAGTGCGTGATGGCCTGCTCTAGCTTGTCTTCATTGACACCGCGCTCAGCCAATGCAATCTTGTCGTTGTATTCTTTTTCGATGCGCAATCTTTCTGCTTCATAAGCCAACATATCTTTCAATGCTGCCTCAGCTTTCAATATCTGATCCTTGGGATAACTCTCCGTGGGATACATGGTTGAACCGGCTTTGTATTTTTCTATTGAAACCGCAAAATCGTTGTTCTTGAATTTCTTGTCGGCATCGGCAATAATGGCGTCGTACTCGCCTCTGCGCGCGGCGTCGGCCATCGCAAGGTCGATCTGATACAATTGTTCCTTGGGATACTTTTGATCAGATTTAATTTTTAGAGCGTCTTGATAATTCTTCTTGGCTCCTTCGTATTTCTTGTCCTTGAAGGCCTTGTCACCGTCCTCGATTAATTTCTTGTATTTCGCTTCCTGGTCCTTTCCGGCATTTTCTTCATCCAGTTTGGCTTGAGCTGCTGCGAGTTTCTCTTTCGCCGGCGCATCCAGTGGGAAAATGGCCAATGCTGATTTGTATTTACCAACCGCGTCGCCATATTTCTTTTCAATCATGGCCTGATCACCTTCCTTGATATACTTATCAAAATCGGCTTTCAGCTTGGCAAAATTCTTCTCGATATCATCCAGTCTCTTAAACTCTATTTCAATCTCCTTTGCTTTTTTATCGCTGTAAGGAAAATCAAATTCAAGTCCGTCAGCTGCTGGGCTAAATGCCGCTTTGGCCATTGGCTCTTTAAGTAAATCGGTGTTGAATCCGGGCCGTGAAGGAAAAAGAGTTCCGTCCACATTCATATCAAATCCACCTCCTTTGTCTTCGTCCGGAATATTTCGCGTATCTATACGAATGATTTTCGAGAGATATTCTGCTTTGGAAAATTTGATGTCGTAAACAAAACCGAGTGGAAGTTTGAAGTCGTACTTTCCGGTGGATCCTGCATCGTAATTATCGAAAGTGGCGCCATCCTTATAAACCTGCACCAAACAACCTTCCAATTTTTTCTTGGTTGAAAAGTCCTTGAGTTGACCATAAATGTGTGCGATTTCGTTTTGCGCCACAACCTGACTGCACGCCATGGCCAAGAGCAACGACAACGAATATCTGATCAGTTTATAGTTCATGCCTTCAACGGGTATTCTCCGAAACGTAAAAGTAGAACAAGTTGTTCTCGTTTTTATTGGTTTTCTTGAAAAATATTTGAACTGTAGATGGTTGGATAAAGGCATCCATCTGAAAAGTTCGTTGGTGCTACAAAAGCAATCACTTCCTTGATTTTTTTCGGGAGGCATTTTTCCGTTGAGCCCGCTCTAGTTCATTGGTTATTTCTTTTTGCCTTTTTGCCGAGTATTCAAAATCAAAAATGAGTCCGTCGCTTTCCTTTTGATACGCGCAACGCGCAACCGGTTTGTCCAAAACTTTTTTTCTAAATCCCGGAACGGAGGGGAATAGCGTTCCATCGATATTCATATCAAATCCCCCGGCTTTTTCCTCATCAGGAATGCTGCGCGTGTCAATGATTATGCTTTTGGCAAGATAGTCAGCCTTGGAATACTTGATGGTATATTCAAATCCCAAAAGCAGTTTGAAACCGTATTTACCAGAGGTATCGGCGTTAAGGTTATCGAAAATTGCTCCTTCCTTAAAAACCTCTATAAGACAATAATCCAATTTTTCCTTGGAGTAAAAGTCTTTGAGCTGGCCATAGATGTGAACGATTTCGTTTTGTGCAGCGAGTTCTATGGAAAATATGGCCAACAACAATGTCGTCGTAAATCCGAAAAGCCTATATCTCATGTCTGCCTCAACTAATTTCCTGGAAATTCGAATTCACAAAACCTAGCTTTTCAAATCAAGCTATTTCTTTTTGCCGGATGGTTTGGATTGAATCGCCCTGTCTCTTTCGCTTTTTATTTCTGCTTGTCGCTGCTTCCCAAACTCTGCGTCGAATTCCATTCCATCAGCTTTTGCATTGTACTGACACAACCCAATTGGTTGCGACAACACTTCTTCATTGAAGCCTTCGATGTCGCCAAACAACGGCACATCAATCTGCATTTCACAACCGATCATTTTCTTTCCAACAGGAACGTTCTTCGCATCTATGCGAATGATTTTTTGCAAATGAGTTGGCGTGTCAAACTTAATGTCATACACGAATCCAACAGGAAGAAGTATGTCATAGTTGCCGCCCTTTTGTGTTTGCTCCAGCATGAAATCGACTCCATCTCGTTTCACCAACACAGATCCCTGCTTCAATTTCTTTCCAGTATCTGCATCCATAAATTGTCCTGACATGTGAATGTCATTCTTCTGAGCATACATAGCCAGAGAGAAAAAGAAAAGAGCGAATGTGCAGAATAATTTCATCTTGTTTATTGGTTTTGAAATGACTGAAACAAATGTAATGAAGCCAATAATAATTTAGCTGCTTCATTTTCCTGCATAGAATTGATCAACTTTCAACGAAACGAGCTGCAATCAAACTCGCGATTTTTTCTCCATCAATAGCAGCGCTCACAATTCCTCCCGCGTAGCCTGCACCTTCCGCACAAGGATAAAGATTTTTGAAGCGCACATGATGCAAAAATTCTTTGTCGCGAGGAATGCGAACCGGTGATGAAGTGCGTGATTCCGGCGCAACCAGCACGGCCTCGTTGGTATAATATCCTTTCATCTTTTTGCCAAATGCCTTGAAGCCTTCTCTTAAATGATGACTGATCATAGGAGGCAAAATCTCGTTGAGATTTACCGATCTCAATCCCGGCTGATATGAACAATCAGGAAGATTTTTTGACAAGCGATTCTCTACAAAATCTACTAGTCTTTGCGCAGGTGCAGCTTGTGTTTTTCCACCTGCAATCCAGCAATCATGTTCTACCTTTTTCTGAAAATACATTCCGGCAAGAGCGCCGTATTTGTGAAATTCAGGAATATCTTCCCAATGGATAGGTACCACTATTCCACTGTTCGCCCATGGATTGTTGCGCTTACTTGGCGACCAACCATTGGTGACAATTTCTTCCTGTGAAGTGGCACATGGTGCAATGATCCCACCGGGACACATACAAAATGAATACACGCCGCGACCTTCTACTTGCTGCACAAGATTGTAAGCAGCAGGAGGCAAATACTCAGGACGCACGTCACAATGATATTGAACCGCGTCGACTATGGATTGCGGATGCTCTGCACGAACACCTAAAGCAAATGGCTTGAATTCTATTTCAATTCCTCGAGAGTGAAGCAACTCAAAAATGTCGCGCGCGCTATGGCCTGTGGCAAGGATGTATGCTTCACCACGTAATTCATTTCCATCAGCTGTGACAAATGATTCAATGGAATCTTCCTTCAAAAGGATGTCGGTAACACGCGTATTGAAATGCACTTCTCCGCCGCGCTCAAGAATTAATTCACGCATCGCGGCGATTATACCCGGCAATTTATTGGTTCCAATATGAGGATGTGCCTCCACCAAAATATCTTCAGACGCGCCAAATCGAACGAGAGTTTCAAGAATGGATCGCACGTCGCCTCGTTTGGTACTGCGAGTGTACAATTTCCCGTCGGAATATGTTCCGGCACCTCCTTCGCCATAACAATAATTTGAATCCGCGTTGACGATATGTTGTTTGTGAATGGCAGCGAGGTCTCTTCTTCGCTGACGAACATCTTTACCCCGTTCAAGAATGATTGGCTTCCATCCAAGTTCAATGCATCGGAGAGCGGCAAACAATCCGGCTGGCCCGGCACCACAAATGATCACGCGCTTTGCGTCGGCGACATTCTGAAACGTCCTTTCTGTGATTATTTCCGGAATTTTTTCGTCGGGTTCATAAACGGCCACGCGCAGATTCAATTTAATCTGTCGATGGCGTGCGTCAATGGATCTTTTGAGAATTCTATAAGTGCCGACTTTGTCGGTTGATTTCGATGCAGAACGTATCGCCGCTAAAATTTGCTTGTCTTCAACTGTTGCTTGCGCAGGAATTGTGATGTCTATTTCAAATGACATATTCAAGTTGGTCTATTCAACCAAAATTATTGGTAAGAAAAAAGAGCAGATAATCACCTGCTCTCTTTAAAAAAATTTATTATTTCAGGAATTCTGACTTGGGCTTACTTCCATCAAACCATGATGGCAGACCCCACAAGCCCGAACGCATTTTATTACCTTTCGAATCGGTGGTCAATACCAGCAATTCTTTTCTCGACTTCATGTTGGCAAGAATTACTGAAATGTATTTTCCAAGATCAACTCTCGATTTATCGGGATATAATGAAACAAGCTTGTCTGTAATAAATGAATTCGTAGTAAAGCGATTTGCCTTTGCCACTATATCGGTGATCTTGCCCGAAACGTTTGCGATACGTTTTCGTTTGCCACTAACTGCGGGTTTCGCTTTAACTGCCTTACTTGAAGGCTTTCTTCCGCGCTTTTTTCCGGCAGCCTTAGGTGCTTTAAGCGTTTTAGACTCTGCCTTCACAACAGGTGATTTAGCAGCTGCTTTGGATGAGTTTGGTTTTGGACCAGGCTTTTTAGAACCAGGTTTACTCTTCGATCCTGGTGGTCGACCAGGTCTTCCGGAGCGGCTTTTTTTCTTTGCTTTTGGTCGAACAGAATTAACCAATTCGCCCAAGGTCGGAAGCTTCGCCTTTCTGCCGCGTGTGCCTGTTGCCGCAGACAGTAACTCATGCGCTTCCGATAGCGCACTGAACTCCTTCTGAAGGTCGTCCATTCGTTTTCTGATCTGACTTAAATAGTTTGCTTTTGCCATTGATTGATATATTAATTAATGTCATGCAAATATATTTAATATATTGAGATTAAGTGATTGACAATTGTCATTAAACGCACTAATCACTTTCAACCAAATAGAATATTGATTGTAATGCAACGAACGTAACTATAGAATTTTCAGATAAGGGAAATACGATAACAGCAAAATTTTACGGCGGGTCTAATTCTGTATTTTGTAAAAGCTAAATCATTCCATCAACCCACTCATCATGCAAGTGTTAACATGTTCGCGAATGATATTTACTCGGCAGTGATCACTGCTTAATTTCGCGAAAAATAATAAGATGACATTGCTTACAAAGCCGGTAATAAAGTTTCAGAAGAACCACGGGTTGAAAGATGAAGAATTGTTGAAACTTTATCGCGCAATTCTGAAGCCCAGATTGATCGAAGAAAAGATGTTGAGCCAGTTGAGACTTGGTAAGATTTCAAAGTGGTTTAGCAGTTACGGTCAGGAAGCAATTTCCGTTGGCGTAGCTCTGGCAATGGACGAAGAGGAATTCATCCTGCCCATGCATCGCAACCTTGGAATATTCACAGGTCGCAATCTTCCGCTGACCCAATTATTTCTTCAATTTCAGGGAAAGGAAAATGGCTTTACAAAAGGTCGCGACCGCTCTTTTCACTTTGGAACAATGAAACACAAAGTAGTTGGAATGATTTCCCACCTGGGTCCACAGTTGGGGATTGCGGATGGAATTGCTTTGGCCAATAAAATTGGCGGTGAAAAAAAAGCAACAGCAGTTTTTTGCGGAGACGGTGGTGCAAGTGAAGGAGATTTTCATGAAGCATTAAATGTTGCTGCAGTGTGGGATCTACCAGTCATTTTTTGTATTGAGAACAACGCTTGGGGACTATCAACTCCAAGTCGCGAACAGTTCCGTTGCAAACAATTCATTGATAAGGCAATTGGTTATGGAATGCCTTCTGAAGATGCCATTCAGGTGGATGGAAATAACATCGTAGATGTTTTCAATGCAGTAAAAAAAGCAGCGGAAAGCATAAGAAAAAATCCACGACCAATTTTGATGGAGTTCATGACCTTCAGATTGCGTGGACATGAAGAAGCAAGCGGAACCAAATATTATCCGGATGGAATGATTGAATCATGGGAACAAAAAGATCCGGTGATCAATTACGAATTGTGGTTGACTGAAAAAGGTATCATCAATGAACAAGACATCGCTTCTGCTCGTGAAGAAATCAAACTGGAAATTGCAGTTGCATTAAAAGCTGCATATGATGAACCGAATATTGTACCAGAAACATCATACGAACTCAATGATGTGTATGCGCCTTTTATGAATGAGGCCATTTTACCGGAGAGCAATGCAAAATCAGAAAAGCGATTCATCGATGCCATTAGCAATGGAATGAAACTCAGTATGCGCAAGCACGAGAAGCTTGTACTCATGGGACAAGACATCGCGGATTATGGTGGTGTGTTTAAAGTCACCGATGGTTTTCTTGCAGAATTTGGTAAAGAACGTGTTCGCAACACACCTTTGTGTGAATCTGCTATTATAGGCGCCGGACTTGGACTTTCAATGAAAGGATGGAAGGCAATGGTCGAAATGCAGTTCGCAGATTTCGTCACATGCGGATTCAATCAGATCATCAATAATCTCGCGAAGCTTCATTATCGCTGGGCAGAAAAAGCGGATGTTGTGGTGCGCATGCCAACAGGTGGCGGTATGGCTGCCGGCCCTTTTCACAGTCAGTCGAATGAAGCATGGTTCTTTCACACTCCGGGTTTGCGCGTAGTTTATCCTGCGTTCCCGGAAGACGCTAAAGGCCTCTTATGTCAAGCTTTTGAAGATCCAAATCCCGTGATCTTTTTCGAACACAAAGGATTGTATAGAACGATTTCCGGTGAAGTTACGGATAGTTATTTTACTATTCCATTTGGAAAAGCTAATGTGTTGAAGACCGGCGAGCAGGCCACCATCATCACTTATGGCATGGGTGTTCATTGGGCTTTGGATACCCTAAAAAAGAATCCTGAAATCAATGTAGACCTTATCGATTTGCGCACACTTTTACCATTGGACACTGAAACAATTTTTGCTTCCGTAAACAAAACAGGACGCGCCATTATTCTTCATGAGGATTGCCTAACGGGAGGAATTGGCGGTGAATTGTCGGCCCTCATTACTGAGAACTGTTTCAAAAATCTGGATGCTCCGGTGATGCGTTGTGCAAGTCTTGATTCGCCTATCCCATTCAATGCAGAATTGGAAAAAAATTACATGGCAAATAGCAAGTTTGAAACAATGCTTTTAGAGTTGATAAAATACTAGTGCTGATGAAATCATGAAGTTGCGGTAACAATATCGTAACACAAGCATTATTCCTATGCAATCTCGGTTAGATTGATTTGCAATCAGAAATGAATTGCATGAAACACACTATACTGATTTGCCTGATAACCTTTTTATCACAATCCATATTTGCGCAATACGGAACGGTATCAGGAACCATCATCGATGAATCTACCGGCGAAGAACTCGTAGGTGCCGTTGTTCAGATTGAATCAATCAACGCCGGCGCGGCAACTGATGTTTTTGGTAAATTCAAAATTGAAAAAGTACCGGCGGGTAACTATGAGATTAGTGTTTCCTACATCTCTTATCAATCCAAAAAAGTAAACGCTGTTGCAGTTTCTCATGGACAAACTATTGCTCTTGAGATTTCATTGAACAGCACTCCACTTGAGACAAATACCGTAGATATCGTCGAATACCGAATGACCAATACCGAAGCAGCAGTGTTGATGGAAATGAGAGATGTGAAAGGTGTTGCAAACGGAATTGGTTCAGCTCAAATTGCAAAATCGCAGGACAGAGATGCATCGGAAGTTGCCCGAAGAATCCCAGGTGTCACCGTGGTCGACAATCGTTTCGTTATTGTAAGAGGATTGAGCGAAAGGTATAATGCTGTGATGATCAATAATGCAATGGCTCCTAGTATGGAATCAGATGTGAAGACATTTTCATTTGATATCATTTCCAGCGGATTGATAGATCGCATGTTGATTTACAAATCACCATCTGCTGATTTGCCAGGCGAATTCGCTGGTGGCGCAGTTAAAGTCTACACCAAAAATTTCCCATCAAAGCCTTTCGAAATTTCCTACAACCAATCATTCGGCTATCGATCTGGTACCACAGGAAATACATTCAACTACAGCAACAGAAGCGCTACAGATTGGTTAGGCTTCGACAGCGGTATGCGCGGATTGCCTTCCGAGTTTCCGGCTAATGTGAGAGATACTGAAGGTGAGGCACGTTTGAATGTGAGCAAATCGCTTACAAACTCCATCGGCATCCATCAAGAAAAAGCCCCATTGGATACAAGGTCTAGTTTATACATCGGAAAAAAATGGGACAAAGAGTATGGTGAATTTGGTGTTGTGGGTGCCATCAATTACAGCCATACAAGATCATTTTATACAAATAACACAGGCGTATACAATGTGTATGACGAGATCATGAATACAAGTGATACTGTTTCCTATATGCATGACAGTACATATCAAACCAACTCAAGAGTTGGCGGTTTGCTCAATGTTGGTTTCAGAAATAAAAACCATCGCATTGAACTGAAAATGTTTGGCTCACAAATGGGACAATCAGAGGATTTGTTGCGCAGAGGAATTGAACATGAGCAAGGAAATTACGTGCTGTCAAATTTCTATTCCTACAATCAACGTCTCATAACGAGCAGTCAATTGTTAGGTTCGCATGAAGTGTTTGCGCATCACGGAACAATCGACTGGACATTTGGATACTCTTCAGCAACGAGCAATGATCCTGATTGGAGAAGGATACGCTACACCAAGCCACTTGACAATAGCACAAATTCATATCAGGCATACATTCCATTCAGTGCCGATCCCAATTATTTCGGTCGTCTGTTTATGAATATGAATGAGACCACCCCAATGGCGGCATTCAACTATGAGCACAAAATTCATTCGACAGGAAATGACCTCTCCGGAGTTCAGCAATTCATCACTATTAAGACCGGAGTTTATGCAGAAAACAAACAACGCACGTTCAGCGTTCGAAACATTGGATACAAAGCTGCTTCCTTCTCTACTTTCATGAACAGTGAATTGCCAAATCAGAATATTGATCAAATATTAAATCCAGCCAATATCAATTTAACGAACGGGCTAATACTGGATGAAGATACCAAGCCACAAGATTCATACACCGGTGGAACTAATCTTCAGGCTGCATATCTGATGGCTTCCATTCCATTGCATAGATGGCAAATCTCCGGAGGAGCGAGAATTGAGAAAAACAAACAAGTTTTGAATACACGCAATTTGCAAAACAAAGAATACACCATCAAACTTGACAGCACAATAGTACTTCCAAGTGCTAACATCAGTTATAATCTTTCTTCGAAAAGTCTGGTTCGCGCTGCGTATGGCAAAACAGTCAACAGGCCCGAATTCCGAGAGCTTGCGCCGTTTGCATTTTATGATTATAAGCGAAATGCCATCATGAATGGAAATCCTAATCTGACATTCGCCATGATCACGAATTACGACGTGAGATGGGAATTGTATCCATCAACTTCTGAAATTTTCAGTGTTGGAGCGTTCTACAAATATTTCGAGAATCCAATTGAACTTTACTTCCAACCGGGCGTCGGAAGCGGAGGAACATTGAGCTTCGCGCCGGGTAACGCACCTAGCGCAACGAATTATGGTGTTGAAATTGACGCAAGAATCAAACTCAGTCACATTGCATCTCTACTTAATGGAAGTAACCAATATCAAAAAGAAAATTGGTTGAGTCAATTCTCGATTGTCGCAAATGCATCGCTTATCAGAAGCTCTATTCAATTGTCACAGAAGGACAAAGAAACCAACGTCAACACATCTCGACCAATGATGGGACAATCGCCATATATCATCAACACGGGAATTTTTTATCAGAACGATTCAATAGGACTCAGCATAAGTGCAATGTACAATGTCATAGGTGAACGTGTCGTTGTTGCAGGCGTCCCAGGAATTCCGGAAGTTTGGGAAATGCCTCGACAATTGATTGATCTTACCGTCAACAAATCAATCGGCGAACATTTCGATGTAAGGTTTGGAATTCAGGACATGCTCAATCAATCAACAGTATGGATTCAGGATGCCAATCATGATGGTGTGCTTGACAGAAAAAATGATCAGCAACTCCAGTCATTTAAAAGAGGAACATATTTCACATTTGGTATAACATATTCATTTAAGAAGTCATAAAATGATCCATTAAAAACTATGCAATGCCCGTTAATCGGGCATTTTGCGTTTAGAAAAAAAAACGCAACGTTCGTTTACTTAACATCAAACAGCAGAATCAAAAGTTTGGTAACCATTCCTTAAACGTGATGTCATTAAGCGGTAATAAGTAGTGGGGAAATTCGCATCAAATAAAATTAACCATGAAGAAAATTTTCCTACCTATTCTATTTTCATTTATCTCTATCCTCTCCTTTGCACAAATAATCGTGAGTGGTGAAATCACTACCCATACAACCTGGACCAACGACAATATTTATCTATTGAATGGTTGGTTGTACGTTAGAGATGGAGCGACACTCACAATCGAACCGGGTACATTGATCAAAGGAGATTACACCACCAAAGGAGCATTGATTATTGAGCGCGGCGCAAAACTAATCGCTGACGGAACGGCAGAACAACCTATTGTTTTTACATCACAAAAACCGGCAGGACAGCGCTCATATGGTGATTGGGGAGGCGTTATACTTTGTGGAAGAGCATCGCTAAATGCACCAGCAAATTCCGGATCGGGAACAAACGCAGGAGAAGCCATTGTAGAGGGTGGTGTAGGTTCATTGTATGGTGGCGGACTCAATCCAAACGACAACGATGACAGCGGAATACTGCGATACGTACGTATTGAATTCGGTGGAATTCCGTTTCAACCGAACAGTGAAATCAACGGACTGACACTTGCCGGTGTTGGAAGAGGAACCATCATAGATTACGTACAGGTTTCCTATTCCGGCGATGACGCCATTGAATGGTTTGGCGGAACTGTTGACTGCAAACATCTCATTTGCTACAACAACTGGGACGATGATTTTGATACAGACTTTGGATATCGTGGGAATATTCAATTTGGCCTTATTGTACGCGATCCCAACATTGCAGACCAATCCGGCTCGAATGGATTTGAATCAGACAATGACGGACAAGGAACCGGCAATACTCCTATCACTCGCCCAGTATTCTCGAATATGACAGTCATCGGACCGTTGACGTTCAGCTCCAGCATTAATTCCAATTACAAAAGAGCTTTGCATTTGAGAAGAAACACACAAACAAGTGTATTCAATTCGGTATTCGTTGGTTACCCAACCGGACTTTTAATCGATGGTTCAACCACGCAAGCCAATGCGACAAACAATGACATGCGATTTAAAAATTCAGTTCTGTGTTTTATGAATGACAGCCTTGCAACATCAACCAATGCGAATCCAAACAATGTATCCGGATCATTTAATATAGACACCTGGTTCAATACCTCTTCGTTCAGCAATTCACTTACGAATCACTTTTCGGAATTACAGTTCAGAAACGTCAATAATAGTCAACCTGATTTTTCGATCATGTCGAATTCGCCACTGATGAATGGAAGCTCATTCAACGATTCATATCTCAGCAATTCTTTCTTCACACCAACCAATTATAGAGGCGCAATGGGAACAGAAAACTGGACAGCATGCTGGGCTGAATTTGATCCGCACAATTCGTCGTACACGACGTCAATCAATAACACTATTACTGCAACAATTGAAGTGGATGGACTTACAACAGTTTGCCCGGCAACATCGATCACATTAACTGCAAACTCTAACATCACCAATGGCATCTATCAATGGAGCAATGGTGAAAGTACGTCCTCTGTTAGCGTCGATGCACCCGCCAATATTACACTTATTATTCGCAGTCAAAATGGCTGTATTTCGAATACCATTTCACAAGCGATAAATACCTTTCCTGTACCATCGGTTGCGATCACAGCGAATGGTCCTACTTCATTCTGTACAGGAGGAACAGTAACATTGACTTCCACGCAGACATTAGGGAATAACTGGTCTAATAGTTCAACTAACAACAGTATAGTTGTAAGCAATTCGGGAACATACGATGTCACATTTACGGATGGCAACGGTTGTGAAGCCGTATCCAATAGCATAGAAATTTCAGTTAGTGATTCACCAACGCCCACTATTTCCACAAATGGTTCTACTACATTTTGCGAAGGAGAAAGTGTAACGCTGACTTCGAGCGGTGCAGAATCATATCAATGGAGTTTAAATGAAGAGCCGATAAATTCTAACAGTCAATCCATTGAAGCTACAGTAGCAGGAGCATATTCTGTGAGCGTCACCAATACGAATGAATGTGATGGAACAGGAAGTTCGGGTTTTGTATTTGTGCAAGTGAATCCTTCGCCCGCTGCTTCATTCGAATACAATGCAGATTTTGGAAGTGCCGAATACACATTCAGCAATACTTCAATCAACGCCACAAGTTATCATTGGGATTTCGGAGATGGATCTACAAGCAATCAAATCAATCCTGATCACACATTTACCACCGGCGGAAATCACACGATCACACTCACTGCCACAAATGGCAATTGCACCGATGTGAATGTTGTAGAACTCTCGGGAGTTGGAGTGACAGAACTCTCTGACAAGAATGAGATGACACTATTCCCAAATCCGACAAGAGATGATGCAACATTACAGATGACTTTTGTAAATGCATCTGATGCTCAATTGAGTCTCTATGACATTGCGGGAAAGCTTATTTTCAGTCACAACATCAGAAACGGTTTTGGTTTTGTCAACGTTGCCATTCCTTCATCCACTTTCCAATCCGGTATTTACTTCCTGCACATACAAACCGGAGATGTTCAACAAACACACAAGCTTGTGGTGAATCACTAAACTTTTATCACAAATAGAAAAGCCCTGTCTCAAAAACGGGGCTTTTTTAATTCAAGCTAAATCCGTCAGAGTATCTTTTGTCCGATATTCACCGTATTCAAAGGTGAATCATAAAGATGTACGACTACATCATCAATACAATGGCTGTGCTCATACTCTTGTATGTAGGTGTTTGCATTGTCTACTTTTTCATTCAGGAAAAATTCATATTTGTACCAACATGGCCGGGTGATCCATTTGAAAGCAAATTAGCAACACCTTGTGAAGAGATCATTCTCAACACGCCTAACAAGGGACAAATTCATTGTTTGTTGTTGTCGGTTGAAGCGCCAAAAGGTATCATTATTTATTTGCATGGTAACACCGGTAGTTTAAAACGATGGCAGTTCATGGCCGAGGAATTGAGTGGATACGGCTACGATGTGTTTGTTCCGGATTTTCGCGGCTACGGCCAAAGCAAAGGAAGGCGATCGGAATCATTTATGCATCGCGATATGGAATTCTGTTACGAATACATAATCGAAAGATTTCCTAATAAAAAATTGTTGATTTACGGTAGATCGTTGGGATGCGCATTCGCCACCAGGCTTGCCTCACGCAAGAGCGCAAGCAAAGTCGTTCTTGAGACACCATTCTTTAATCTCATCGAAACCGGAAAATATTATCTCCCCTTTCTTCCTATCAAATATCTATTGAGGTACCGCTTCAGATCAGATATCTACATACAGCACATTGATTGTCCGGTACGTATATTTCACGGAACAAAAGATATTGTTGTTCCCCACTCACAAGCTTTGCAATTGTTTCGTCATGCCGAAAAACACAAACGTGATGTGAGCATGGTGACCATTGTTGGAGGCAAGCATGCAAATTTGAACAGCTTTCCTGCATTCAGAGAAAAGCTCGAAGAATTTCTTCAGGAATAGAATGATAATTTCATGCTCGAAAGGAGCTTGCCAACTGCAATATCTCAACGTCATTCTTAATGAGATATGGTCCATCAAGATCTGCCCAATCGCAAAGTGAAGCAAGTGCTTCAGCGGCATTGCAACCAATGGAAGATTCGCTCATACAACCGATGAGTATTTTCAAATTCAATCTCCTTGCATTCCGAATCATGTTCAATGCAGGAGTAATCCCACCGCACTTCTGCAATTTGATATTCACTCCAGAAAACGAATCTGCCAATCTTTCAATATCACTTTCCTGCTGACAAGCTTCATCGGCTATGACAGGAATATCAACAGATTCCATCAAAGTGCGGCTCTTCACAACATCATCCTTGCCGAACGGCTGTTCAATCATAACACAACCAAAGCCCTTTAATTTCTCGGCGAGAAGAATGGCATCTTCCACTGAATTCCACGCTTGATTTGCATCCACGGCAAAAGGCAAATCCGAAATGTTGCGAAAATTTTCGATGATTTTTTCATCGTGAATACCGTCTAGTTTCAATTTAAATAACTGAAATCCATTGTCCGATCCGAATACAATCTTTTCTTGCATCTCATCAAAATCTCCAACGCCAATGGTATAAGAATGTGGAATCACTTTTCGCGAAGAAATATTGAGCAAGGCACTTAACGACACATTTTCAACATTGGCCCGAAGTTGCCACAAAGCCATATCCAAAGCGGCCTTTGCGGGCATACAACCGGGTTGCTCTCGATTTAATTCATCGAATAAATTTTCAATGGCAAGTGGATAAGTGAGATTCTGCAATTGCGGCAATTCAAAAAATCGCGCAACTGTTTCTGTCGTATCTGGTAAATATGGAGGCAACGTTGCCTCGCCAAATGCTACGTGATTATTCATTTCTATACGCACCAAGACTACATCTGTTCCTGTGCGCACACCATGAGCTATGCGGAAAGGATGGCAAAATTCTAGTCTCGATGAAGTGGTATAAATACGGATTCTCATGTTGCGAAACAATAGTACGCTTACATGAATAATGATGTAGCGTCAGTTCAACTATTTTGGATTCATGGCTTAATGCATCGATGCCAAAATTCCGGCGATGTCCGGTCGGAAATAAAGCTCAGACTTCATCACTTTTCCGTCTTCACGATAAATAGGCCTTCCATTTTCATCTAGCTTACTCATATTACTTCGTTGAATTTCTTCAAACACTTCGGCGATTTTTTCCTGCAACCCATGCGCGTTAATCGTGCCGCACAAGATGTATAACATATCTCCTAATGCATCAGCTATTTCAACAATGTCACCACGTTGCGCAGCTTCGAGATATTCCTCGTTTTCTTCTTTCATCAGATTGAAACGCAAAGTCCATTCTTTCTCCGTTAAATGTCCCGTTGGCGCGTAACGAACAGGCAAACCAAATGCATCATGAAATTTCTGAACATGATCAATTGTCTGCGCAAGTGAAAGAACAGTTTTTACAGAATCTGACATAAGTGAAAAAAATTAAGTTGGGTTCAAATTGAATACAGAACAGTTGGATTGGCCAAATAAAACGACCAGTAATTACGCACAGAATATGAACTTTGGTGATGGAGAGAAAAAAGTGAAAACAACAAAACCGCCCCCAAAGGGGGGGCGGTTTCATTCCTTAATCAAAACCAGATTCCATTAATTGACAAACAAAACCTGTATTCAATAAACAAAATATTTTATCAAAAGGTTGCGTAGAAATGCATCTGAAGAATAAAGCAATCAATCACAATAAATGCCAAAGAGCCAACATGAATGCAGTTCAGTGCTTGAACTTCCAAAGAATGTCACTTTTTTTGATTCAACACTAAAAACAATATTTCTAGGTTTGAACATCACATTAAGAACCAATATCCTCAACTCATGAAAAAACTCGTACTCTTCACTATCTCTATCTTATTAATCGCTGCGACTGCAGTGTCCCAATTTGCAGGCGATCTTGATGATTCTTTTGCAAATGCAGGCATCGCTACTTATAATTTTGGTAGTAGCGCTAACCTTACCAATGCAAAAATTCAACCGGACGATCAGAAGATTGTTGCCGTTGGAACTGCTTTCAGCACCACCACTTTCGGAGGAGACCTCATGGCTGTAAGGCTTATGCCCGATGGAACTTTCGACCCAACATTTGGAGTGGATGGAAAAGTGGTTTACCACGTAAATCAAGAATCGTATGGTTATGAGTGCCACATCAAAAGCGATGGTAAAATATTGATCGTTGGTGCTGCCGCTAATCCCAATTATGAGTTCGCCGTAATGCTCGTCAGACTGAATTCAGATGGCTCGCTGGATGACACCTTTGGATCAGGCGGAATTGTACAGGCGAATATTTCAAACGGAGATGATTTTGGCTACGCATTCATTGAATTATCCAACAACAAAATTGTTGTTGCAGGAAGAATTGCAAATGGTCTGAATCAAGGCGTTCCTATGGTGATGCGTTTCAACGAAAACGGAAGTGTCGATACGACTTTTGGTGTAAATGGCGTTGCTCAAATTACTGTCACCAATACGGACAACCAGTTCAGGCGCATCGCCGAGGGCCCTAACGGATCCCTTATAGCTTGTGGTCATTACGATATGGGAATCACTTTCGAAGGTGGTATCAATTTCGACATACTGCTCTACAAGTTGAATCAGAATGGAACACCTGATGTGAATTTCGGAACAAATGGCGAGGTGAAAACAGCAATCAGCAATGATCAAATTGATGATGCGTTTGATCTGGAAATCCTGCCTTCGGGACAAATACTCGTATGCGGATATTCGTCAGGTCCAGAGTATGACAACGATATCGTTTTGCTCAGATACGCAACGAATGGATCGTTGGACGCATCTTTCGATAATGATGGAATTGCGTCATACAATCTGACGGCCTATGACGTAGGCTTAGGCATGACAATTCAAGAAGATAATAAAATACTGATCTGTGGAAGCATTTTGAATACGCAAACCAGTGGATTGGATTTTATCGTGGCAAGAATTCTAACAGACGGAACATTGGATTATCCATTTGGAACCTATGGTTACACCGCTACTCCAGTTGGGTTGCAACAAGATGACGCCAATGATATTGTCCTGCAGGAAGATGGAAAAATTGTAGTTGTGGGTAAAACTATGACTGCCACCAACAATGAAATTGCAGTTGCACGTTATCATGCCGAAAACGTTGTAACAGTTCAAGAAACGAATGCAAGCAAAGCATACGATGTATTTCCAAATCCTGTTAGTTCCGGCCAGTCTATTCAAATTTTCAACGCAGGAAATCAGGGTTCTATTCGCCAAATTGACATCCTCGATTTAGCTGGAAAAGTTATTTATACCGGAAGACCAAATAGCCTTATTGCCGGCGCTCATTCCACTTTTACACTTCCAGTTTCGCTGACAGGTGGTATGTACATACTCAACATTCAAAACGATCAAATGCATTCGAGAGCCATTAAGTTACAGATTCAAAATTGAAGAAATATTTCTTCGACAGAATGTAAATAAAGGTGATGAAAATAAAAAAGAGGCTATCCAATTCGGACAACCTCTTTTTTTTTGTGGAGATAATCGGATTCGAACCGATGACCTCTTGCATGCCATGCAAGCGCTCTAGCCAACTGAGCTATACCCCCGAGGCACTCATTTCGAAAGGAAAACATTCGTAAACCATCCAAAATTGAGGGTGCAAATATAATCTTGTTCATACACTTGCAAAATGCGATATTGTATTACCATCAAAGGACATGTTCAGGGCGTGTTCTACAGAAAATTTGTATTGGAGAAAGCCAATGAGCTAGGCATCTTCGGATTTGTGGCAAACAGAAGCGATGGCTCTGTTTATTGTGAGGCAGAAGGAAAAGGCGAATACCTGGAGTTATTCATCGACTGGTGTGGTGAAGGCTCACCGTTGTCGCGTGTCACAAGTGTTGAAGTAGAATCCAAAGAACCGATTGGCTTCACACATTTTGAAATTCGCAAGTGAAAGTGCTTTCTTTGCCGGATATGAAGGACAGTATTAAGCAGCTTGTTCGCAGGATTTTGATCCTTCTGCGTATTCCGGCAACGAAGAATCTGGAGTATGATATCTACACTGAAAAAATACTGCACAAGGTACTAAGTAAAGATTCCAACTGCATTGATGTAGGGGCTCACAAAGGAGAAATTCTGGATCTGTTTATTCGGTTTGCCCCAAATGGAAAACACATAGCATTCGAACCTATCCCAGCACTCTATAAAGATTTGGTCAATAGGTATGTCAACGTTGAAGTGTATCCCTACGCATTGAGCACAAAAGAAGGAAAGACAACATTCAATCTGGTGCTGGATGATCCTGCTTACAGTGGATTACAAAAACGCAAATACAAAACTGAAACGACAAAAGTGGAACTGATTGAAGTAGAAGTACGGAGGATGGATGACGTATTGCGAGATAAAAATCTAAAAATCGATTTGATCAAGATTGACGTTGAAGGTGGCGAGTTTGATGTGTTGAAGGGGGCGGTTAACATTCTCCAAAATGATCATCCAATACTTGTGTTTGAATGTGGCAAAGGCGCATCCGAATTTTATGGTACAAAGCCGGAAGATCTTTTTGCGTTCATCGCAAGTCACCAATACAAAGTGAATACACTTAAGGGATTTGTTAAAGAGAACGCCTCATTAAATCTGGCGCAATTCTCTCAAGCCTTTTCATCTGGAAGTGACTATTACTTCATTGCGTCAGTTTGATCACTTTTTTTTCGAAGAGTATTAACTGATCTGATTCAACTACTACATAAAACTCATCACTCATCCTGAAATATTGGAGTTGTTTATCAAATTCAGGTCGTGAGATAGGATAGGTAGATTTCGCGCGTTTGTCCAACAATATAAAATCAGCATCCAACACTATTGGAAAATTATAAACCTTCTCTCTAAATGACAAGTGAGGTGAAAGATGTGATGAGCAGCTTAGCACTGCAGAATTTGGAATGAAATTACTCATTCGAT
>JAYTOA010000030.1:0-13317 GCA_043748015.1 Flavobacteriales bacterium | reverse complement strand
TAACCCAGCCGGCGTTCCTGCTCCTGGTGCTGCAACAGCAACAGATGCATGTGGTGCTCCAACGATCACTTCTGCACTTGGTGCAATAAGTGAAAACGGATGTCTTCGCACACAAACCAGAACTTATACTGCAACGGACGGTTGTTTGAATACAACAATTTGTACGCAAGTATTCACCTGGAAAGTTGATGTTACGCCTCCAAGTTTCTATGTATGTCCTCCAGATTTGATTTTGAATTGCGGAGATCCACTTCCGGCTGTGCCACAGTTGACAGCGAATGATGCTTGTACACAAGCTACTGTTGTTTACAATGGTCAGACAGGTAATGGCGAGCAATATTGCCCAACAAACAGAACTTATCAGCGTTCATGGATTGCAACAGATCTGTGCAACAACTCAACAACCTGTGTACAGAACATTACCTTTGCACCTGATGTAACACCTCCAACAATTGTGTGTCCTCCAGCCATTGTTGTCGATTGTCCTGCAAACGTTCCTGCTCCAAATACAGATCTTGTTACTGCATCAGATGCTTGTAGCGGACCTGTAACCAAAACATGGGTAGGTGATGTAGTGAGCGATTCTACTTGCGGCAGCAGATACCTGATTACGCGCACTTATAAAGCAACTGATCGTTGTAACAACATGAGCACTTGCACTCAGGTAATCGTGGTGAACGACCAAACAGGACCTGCTATTTCTTGTCCGTTCAACGCAGCTATTACTTGTGTAGGTGAATTACCTCCGGTGAACAACAATGCTGTTGCTTCGAATGACGGTTGCGGTGGAACCGTAGTCGTTACATTCAGTGGGGATATTGTAAGTGATTCGAGTTGTGTTAACAGAAAAGTAATCACAAGAACTTACACTGCTACTGACCGATGCGGTAACATAGCAACGTGTTCGCAGGTCATTACGGTGAATGATATTGTACCTCCGACGGTAGTATGTCCTAACAACATAGTGGTTGGACAATGCAATCCTGTGAATTTCACACCAAATGGTTCAGATTGCAGTGGTGTACAATTCTCATCCGTACCACCTTCAGGTTCTACTTTCGGTGTGGGTATTACAACTGTAACAGTGAATGCTTCTGATGCTTGTGGTAATACGGCTTCATGTCAGTTCAACGTTTCTGTGATCGGAAATCCTACATGTTCCTTGTTAGCTCCGAGCCCATTGCCATCATGCAATACAATCGGCAACACTATTAGTACAAACTTGGTTGCGGGTGCAACTTATTTATGGACTATAGCTGCCGCGGATGGTGGATGGGGTATCACTGGCGGTCAGGGAACAAATCAATTGACTTATTCTGCCGGCACAGGTTCTGCAACATTCACTGTTGTTGTAACGAACAGTTACAACTGTAGTGTTACATGCTACGTTACATTCGAAGCTGAGTGTGCGTTGCAGCATTGTACTTATACACAAGGTTTCTATGGTGGTAATGGTAAGAACTGCGCTAAAATGTCGGTTCTTGCTGTGATCCAGGCGGCGCTTAACAATGGTGGTAGTCTTATATTGGGCAGTCCAAGTACAACAAGAACTATTGAATTCAAGACCACTGAGGCTAGTTGCATCAATAGCAAATTGCCTGCAGGAAGTACTCCTGCCATGTTGCCAACTTCTAACGGACTTATCACTTGTGCTACAGCAGTTGGTTCAAACTACCTCAGCAATGGAAGATTCAATAGCGTCTTAATTGGACAAACACTTGCTCTTGGTCTTAACATGCGGAATGATAACACTCTTGGCGCCATGGTGCTTACAGGCAACCAGTTTACTACATCTAAAGCGTCAACGTGTGTTAATGGAACCGCAGTACCAGGCACTTCGCAGACATTCTGTATTCCTGCAAACGTTTGGAATTGTTTGAGCGCTCCTAAGACTGTTCAGAAATTGTATACCCTTGCTAACCAAGCTTTGGGTGGTACTATTCCTGCAGGCTGCACAGCGTCAATCAGCCAGATCAATGATGCCGTGACGGCTATCAACGAAGGTTTTGATAAGTGTCGCATCCTCACAGGATTCAGCATGTGCACACAAAACAGAACTTTGGAAACAGAAGCTGAGAACGTGACTTCGGATGTTGTGAAAGGAGCAGTTTCGTTGAGTTCTTTCCCTAATCCGATGGGTGACAACGCAACGATCGAATTCCATTCTGATATCGATGCAATGGTGACTGTTGACGTTTATTCTTACACGGGCGAACTCGTTTCTACGTTGTTCAAAGGCCGCTTGTTTGAAGGTGAAGGAAGAAACGTTCAGTTCGACGCAAGTCAAGTTTCTAATGGAATTTATATTTGCAAAATGATGATCGGTGATAGGGTTTACTATCACAAAATGATCGTGAGCAAATAGGAATTCTTAGTTAATAAGTGAAAGCAAAAGGGCTGCCTCAAATGTGAGGCGGCCCTTTTTTTTGTACTGTTTCACGCGGATTTACACAGATGAGGTAGCAGATTTGCGGAGATCTTGAAATTCAAAAATGATTCTTCGCAATCGGCAAATGTCGATTCCTCCAGTCGTCTTGGGCGTAATCACAAAGGATCAATAATCAAAATTGAATTGAACTCTATATGGAAAACCCACAAGAATGTGCTGCGTCATCTGCGCAAATCTTCGTGAAACCTGGTTGTCGTGCTTCACACACCAAAGGTGAAGTTTCAATTCATGCAGGGGTATTGATAAATCTGAAATGCTTTTGTAACCTGGGTTGTTGCTCCTCGTATTTTAGATTTTAATCTAAGCACTGATTCAACATTGAGACATTGTGAGTTTCGTCGTTTTTGGATGTGAATGCTTAAATTAATTATTGAGAATTACGTACTCAACTTTTTTATATGAAGGTTTTAAAATTTGGGGGAACATCTGTTGCGGATGCCGCGAACATGCGTCGTGCGATGGATATTGTAATTGACCAATGCAAGCGGCATGACTTGTTTGTGGTTGTTTCCGCGTTGAGCGGGGTTACCGATAGTTTGATCAAAACTGCAAAACTTGCTGAACAAGGAGACATATCATTCCATGAAGCACTTGGTGTAATAAGAGATCAACACATTGGTGAAATTAAAATTCTTGTTCATGTAAGTGCACAAAGTGGTGCATTGAGTCGAATTATGCAATTGTTCAACAAGTTGGAATCATTGCTCGAAGGTGTTTTTGCCATCAACGAATTGTCTGCTCGAACTCAAGATCGCATCACCGCATATGGTGAAATCTTCTCTTCAACCATATTGTCGCATTATCTGTCCTCACTTCAGATCGTGCATCAATGGATTGATGCAAGGAATGTGATCAAAACGAATAGTCAGTTCGGAAGCGCATCATCAATTGCCGCAGAAACCGAATCGAAATTGCGGGAAACAATTTCTACAAGCGCATCTAAGTTGTTTCTTATGCCCGGGTTTATCGGTTCTGATTTGCATGGAGATACAACGACTCTTGGGCGTGGTGGGAGCGATTATTCGGCAGCAATTGTCTCCGCAGCGCTGCGTGTTGAAGAGCTACAGATTTGGACTGATGTGAGTGGTATGATGACTGCGGACCCTCGATTATGTGCTAACGCGAAGGTGATTCCCAACATTAGCTACCAGGAAGCAATGGAGCTCTCGCACTTCGGTGCAAAAGTGATTTATCCGCCAACCATTCAGCCGGTGATGAGTTTGAACATTCCGGTAAGAATTAAAAATACTTTTTCTCCAGATGACGTCGGCACATTGATTGAAAAGCAATCTCATGCACACGATCAAATCGTTTGCGGACTTTCAAGTGCATCAGCCATTTGTTTGTTGTTGCTTGAAGGTAGCGGAATGATCGGTATTCCCGGATTTTCGAAGCGCTTGTTCGAAGCGTTGGCAAGAGAAAAAATTAATGTGATCCTGATCACGCAGAGTTCTTCCGAACACAGCATCTGTGTGGCAGTTGATGAATCAAATGCTACAAGAGCAAAGGGAGCTGTTGATGGTGAATTCGAATATGAAATTGCAACGAGGAAACTGGAACCTCTCCAAATGGAGCGGGAACTAAGTATTGTTGCGCTTGTCGGTGACAACATGAAAAGTCATCCCGGAATCAGCGGTCGAATGTTTTCTGCGCTCGGAAAAAATGGGATCAACATCAGAGCCATTGCACAAGGTTCTTCGGAGAAAAATATTTCTGCTGTGATAAGAGCGACCGATGTTCGAAAGGCTATCAACGTTTTGCATGAGGTGTTTTTCGAAAACACGAACAAACAGATCAATCTTTTCATCATAGGTACAGGAAATGTTGGAAGCAGATTGATGGATCAGTTAAAATCACAAACTTCTTTTTTACAAAATACCATGGGACTTGTTGTCAATGTTGCCGGTCTTGCAAATAGCCGACACATGCTATTGAATGAAGAGGGTGTTGAAATGAGCGATTGGAAATCTACGCTGGAATCCGCACCAGCCATGGATATTTTGACCTTCTGCAATTTTATCACTGAAAAAAATCTGCGTAATTCTATACTGGTGGATAATACTGCAGATGGAAAAGTTACAGAAGTGTACGGCGCCATGTTGCGCAAAAGCGTGAGCGTTGTGGCTTGTAATAAGACGGCAGCGGCTTCAGACTTTTCGAACTATGTTTTGCTCAAAGAAACTGCGCGCGAGTTCAACACGAATTTTCTGTTTGAAACAAATGTTGGCGCCGGGCTTCCTGTTATTGGAACGTTGAGAGATCTGCGCGCGTCTGGTGATGTTATTACTAAAATTGAAGCTGTGCTTTCCGGAACGTTGAATTTCGTGTTCAATGAATACAACGGATCAAACACCTTTGCTGAAGTGGTGAAACAGGCGCAGGACGAGGGTTACACTGAGCCTGATCCACGTCTTGATCTTAGTGGTATTGACGTAATGAGAAAGATTTTGATTCTTGCTCGTGAATCCGGACTTGAGATGAATCTGACGGATGTTGCCTGTAATGGTTTTCTTCCGGAGTCTTGCATGAAGGGAAGCATCGATGATTTTTACAACGAAATGAAAACACATGAGCCACACTTCAAAAAAATATATCACGACGCTGCAGCGAAGAACTGCAGACTGAAATTTGTTGCAACACTTGATGGAACAAAAGCTTCCGTCGGACTGCAACACATTCCTGCAACGCATGATTTGTTTCATCTCTACGGAAAGGATAATGTCGTTATATTTTATACTCATCGCTATCACCTTCAACCACTGGTGATCAAAGGCGCCGGCGCCGGTGCCGAGGTTACCGCGTCGGGTATCTTTGCCGACATCATGCGTGCTGCTAAAGTCTGAAACGAACAATGGAAAAGTCAATTACCGTTCATGCTCCGGCGACTGTTGCAAACGTAGTTTGTGGATTCGATGTATTGGGTTTTGCAATGGACGCTCCTTGCGATGAACTTTCCATTGCTCTTTCTCCCGGTGATGGAAAAGTGACTATTGTCAATGTGGATGATTTCAATTTACCTGTTGATCCCGCGAAGAATGTCATAGGTGGTGCATTGCTGGCGATGCTGAAAGTTTTGGATGTCAAAGTGAATTTTGATGTGACGAGCAAAAAGGTGATCAAACCGGGAAGTGGAATTGGCAGCAGTGCCGCTAGTGCGGCTGGTGCCGTGGTTGCCGCGAATGCATTGCTTGGAAATATTTTTTCGCGCGAGGACTTGATTCGCTTTGCAATGGAAGGGGAATTTGTTGCCAGCGGTTCTCGTCACGCCGACAATATTGCACCATGCATATACGGTGGTTTTACATTGGTAAGAAGCAATGATCCACTTGATATTATTTCTTTGAATTTTCCCGAGCTACATGTTGTTGTATTGCATCCACAAATTGAGGTGCGCACGGAAGATTCGCGAGCAGTTATTCGCAAACATGTGTTACTAAAGGATGCGATCACTCAATGGGCGAACGTTGGAGGCCTTGTTGCAGGACTTTATTCCGGCAACTATGATCTCATTGGCCGCTCGTTGAATGATGTAATTATTGAGCCATTTCGAAGCGTTTTAATTCCTGCATTTCATGAATTGAAACACGCTGCAATGACCGCAGGAGCGATGGGAGGAGGAATAAGCGGCTCCGGGCCATCAGTTTTCATGCTGTGTAAAACAGTATTGGATGCAGCGCGAGTAAGTGAAGCGATGAGAGGAATTTATGATTCCACCGGTATTCCATTTAACGTCCACACTGGTCGGGTTAATAACGACGGTGTAAATATTATTCACTCGAAAGGAATCTGATTTATGAAGTATTATTCTCTAGTTGGGATATCACCTGCCGTGAATTTTCGCGAAGCCTCTATTCACGGGCAAGCTCCAGATAGGGGACTTTATTTTCCTTCTGATATTCCTACGTTTAATACTGAGTGGATTAAGAATTTGAAGAAGATGGCAAAGGCAGACATTGCATTTGATGTGATGCTGCCTTATGTGGAAGCTGCGATTCCGAAGGAGGTACTTCGAAAAATCTGTAGCGAAACGGTTGATTTTGACATGCCGCTTGTTCAAGTATCAGACAATGTTTTTTCACTCGAACTTTTTCATGGTCCAACCATGGCTTTCAAAGATGTGGGCGCAAGATTTATGAGTCGGTGTCTTGGTTATTTTGCAAAAAGTATTGGCAAGGAAATTACTGTACTCGTTGCTACAAGCGGAGATACGGGTGGTGCCGTTGCCAATGGTTTCCTTGGTGTTGACGGCGTGAAGGTGGTGATTCTTTATCCTTCTGGTCGTGTAAGTGATGTGCAGGAATTGCAACTCACAACTCTTGGAAATAATATTTCGGCACTGGAAGTTGAGGGCAATTTTGATGATTGTCAATACATGGTGAAACAAGCGTTTACCGACGTGGAATTGAACGCGCATTGTTTTCTCACTTCCGCCAATAGCATCAACATTGCGCGTTGGTTGCCGCAACAACTTTATTACATCTATGCATTGCAACAATGGCATCATACAGAAGCTCCTGTGATTTCTGTGCCTAGTGGAAATTTTGGAAATATTGCAGCGGGCATTCTGGCACACGAGTGCGGGTTGCCGATAAAGCATTTTATCGCGGGTTGCAATGCGAACGATGTCTTCACTCAATATCTTTTTTCAGGTGAATATTTGCCGAAAACTGCCGTATCAACAGTAAGCAACGCAATGGACGTAGGTGATCCTAGCAATTTTGTACGTGTGTTGGAAATGCTAGGTAATCATGAGTCAATGCAGAAACTTCTAAGTAGTTTTAGTTTTGATGATGCTCAAACGAAACGCGCAATTCGTGATGTGTATGACGAGTATAATTACCTTTTAGATCCGCATGGCGCAGTGGCTTTCCTTGCTTTGAAGGAATACCAAATGGAAAATCCCAATATTCCAGGAATAATTCTCGAAACTGCACACCCCATAAAATTTGCTCCGACTGTTGAGTCAGTCATTGGTAAGAAACTGGAAATGCCCGCGTCGCTTCTTCACTTACTTCAAGCTAAAAAAGTGAGCGAAAAAATCAAACCTGATTTCGATGCTCTGAAGAATTTTCTCATGAGATATTAGCCTGACTTCATTTCTGTATGTGTCAGAATTGTTCTTCGTCCTCTTCCTCTTCGTCGTTCGAGAATATACTATTCAGAATATCACTGAATTCTGTACTGCTGTCCATCACCGATTTTCCTATTACAGAATATTCCGCCAAGCCATGCAATACAAATTCCATCATCATCAATGAATCGTTTTCATTAAGTCCGGGGCAATATTTTTTTACTAACCCCGCCAATGATGGCACTCCATAAAGTGCACTTGCGTATTCTTTTTGAGTGGCATTGTTGTGTAATTCCAATTCGTTATTCGCAAACCAATCCATGATTTCCACATATGGATTGTCCATTTTTTTTCTCTTCACCGTTTCCGGACTTGGGAAGATTTGAGGCATTTTTTTTCTGATGGAAAGGCCCAGTAAACGTAGCGCAACGAACTTCGGTCCTTCTTGCTCTCCTTCATAAACAAGCTCTACTTTACCTGTGATAGCCGGAACAATTGACATCAGATCGCTGATGCGTGCAAATGATTGTTTTTCTTTGTTGATGATGGCGCGTCGCTCTGCAGCGCTTACCATGTTTTCATATCCTGTAATGGTAAGGCGCGCTGAAACACCACTTTTCTGATCGACATATTCGCTGCTTCGTGCTTCAGATGCGACCAACTCAATCAGTTCTGCAATGAATTCAGGAACTTGCACGCGCTTGCGCTGCGCGTCTGTCAATTTTGCTTCTTGCAATGTTATCTCTCTCGCCAGTTCTATACTCTTAGGATAGTGAGTGAGTATTTGACTTTGTATTCTGTCTTTCAATGGCGTGATGATACTGCCGCGATTGGTATAGTCTTCGGGATTTGCTGTAAACACAAACTGAATATCAAGTTCCAGTCGCAACTGAAATCCGCGAATCTGAATATCGCCTTCCTGCAAAATGTTGAAGAGCGCAACTTGAATGCGTGCCTGCAAATCAGGCAATTCATTGATGACGAATATGCATCGATTGCTTCTCGGCACCAATCCAAAATGAATAACACGTTCGTCGTTGTACGGCAATTTCAAGTTGGCAGCTTTGATAGGATCGATGTCGCCGATCAAGTCTGCAATCGTAACATCCGGTGTCGCAAGTTTTTCTACATAGCGATCAGATCTATGCAGCCATGCAATCGGAGTCTTGTCACCTTCAGCTGCAATTGTTTCTTTTGCAAAGCGGCTCACAGGCGCCAATGGATCATCATTTAATTCGCTGCCTTCTACCATTGGAATCCACTCGTCGAGGAGATTGGTCATCTGTCTTGCAATTCGCGTTTTGGCTTGTCCGCGCAATCCGAGAAGGTTGATGCTGTGTCCGCTGAGAATGGCGCGTTGCAAATCCGGAAGTACGGTTTCGTCGTAACCGATAATGCCGGTGAAGGGATTTACATTTTCCTCCATACAAGAAATCAAATTCTCACGCAATTCTTCCTTGATGCTCTTTGATTGATAGCCTGAAGCTTTAAGTTGTCCAAGCGTTTTTATTTTGTTGTTGTCCATATTCTCTTGTAGGTGTGAATGAATGTTTATTCATTTTTATTTGAATCTTGATCTGCGATTTTTTTCATAATCACGGAGTATTGAATCACCCAATCCTGTCAAGCCTGTGTACAGTGCTTTTCCCTTGTTGGCATCCGTGAATTCTTCTATGAATTGCTGCAGATAAGGGTCAGTCGCAATCATGAATGTAGTGATCGGTATGTTTTTCTTCCTGCATTCTCTGGCAAGATTCAGACATTTATTGGTGATGAATGGATCAAGTCCGAATGAATTTTTATAGTATTCACCATTCACTTTTACACATGATGGTTTGCCATCTGTGATCATAAAGATCTGTTTGTTTCCGGTTTTTTTTCTGCGAAGAATTTCCATCGACAACTCGAGTCCCGCAACCGTGTTGGTGTGATACGGACCTACCTGCAGATACGGAAGGTCCTTTATTTGAACCGGCCAGGCATCATCGCCGAAGACTACTATGTCAATGGTGTCTTTCGGATATCTGCGCATGATAAATTCTGCAAGCGCCATCGCAACTTTCTTGGCGGGAGTGATACGGTCTTCACCATACAATATCATGCTATGCGATATGTCAATCATCAACACAGTAGATGCCTGCGAAATGTTTTCTGTTTCAAAAACCTCAAGGTCGTCTTCTGTCAACTGAAAATTGTCAATGCCATGATTGATCTGCGCATTGCGCAATGATTCGCTCATGAGGATTTGTTCGGGCTTGTCGCCAAACTTATACGGACGACGCATCTCCGTGGCCTCATCGCCGTTGCCAGTCTGCTTCGTTTTATGACTGCCTGATTGTGCTTTCTTCATCTTGCCGAAAAGCTGATCTAGTGCGCGCTGTCGCATGTGCTGCTCGCTCTTCGCCGTGATGGCCATTCCATTACCTTTCCCTTTTCCTTTTCCTTTCCCTTCTTTGTATTCTTCTCTAATGAATCCTCTGCGCTTCAACTCTTGCTCAAAATCATTCCGCGTATAGGTATCCGCGAAGATCGGCTGTTGCTTGTCGATCTCTTCCATGAAATCAAGCGCGTCATTAGGATCACCATTGGTATAGTGAAGCAATTCAATGAAGAGCGGAAGGAGTTTGTCAAACGCCGTTCTCTTGTCTTCTTCGGGTATGTGTTTGTGAAACCGATGACCGATCATGTGGTAATAAAAACAAATGAATGCCGCAAAGGTTGCGATTGTCGCGACAATTCGAAGATGAAGAAAGTTAAGAAATGGAAAACAAGGGAGATACTAGCGAGAATGCAGTAACTACTTCTTAGCGACCTTATTCTTCCTTGGCGCGATTGGCGCTAGATTTTCCTTCTCCAGTTGCTTGTAAAAATCGCTGTGTTCTATCGCCGGCAACATGAAAAGTGAGAAATTATAGATCGGTTCGTAGAAGTAGGATTTTTCTACCTGCTGATCCGGAAGCCAGGAATATTTTCTGTCGAGCGCATTGAAAAGAACGAAGGTGATACTCAAATAGAGGAGTGTTTTGGTAAGTGAGAAAAATGCACCACCTACTTGATTCCATTTTTCACTTCCGCCGGCGCTCACTTTTTTGGTGATGAGTTTTCCAAGGAAATAGAGTGCGATGACAACAATCAAAAAGACAACTACGAATGCGATGATGGGAAGATTTTCCGACTGAACATTCATCTTGTTTTTTAGGAATCGCGCCATCCAGTCACTGAGGTTAATACCCGCATAGATTCCCACAAACAACGCCAGCATGGAGAATATTTCCATGACAAATCCATTCTTCCAGCCGCGCCAGATGGCAAGACCGATAGGAATGAGCAGAAGTAGGTCGAGATAACTAACCATTTGCACGAATGTAGATGGCCGAAAATATATTGGGTGGCGGTAGGAAACGGGTTTTGAACAACGGATGTTTAATCCTGAAGGTTAGGGTACGATGTCATTTTCCTGACTTGAGACTTCGAATGAAAACGGCCATTTCCTGTGCGGACATCATTGTTGCATCCGTCGCCTTGCCTTCCGCAATCCAATGCTCATACATTGTTACGCCCACTGGGTCTATAATCACATTGGGAATATCCATCAACACCGCCTCAATGATGGAGCCTGAAGTGCGACATACGTGCACGCTGCTCATAGCAAGGGTTTCGGGAAGCGTCAATTGACCGAATGTTTCCGGGTGAATGAATGCGTCCAATTTGTTTACAATGAAAATGTTTTTCAATTGTGTCGTTCTGTCAAGCATGCGAGGATGTAATCTGATGACCCACTTGAAATCACTTCCAAGTTTTTGCATGCATTCGATAACAACCGGACTCATCAATTCATCATACGGCTGAAGTGTGTACAGAACGATGTAATCTGCGCCTTCTTGCTTTTTTACACGTCGCTTGATGAAGGATAGCCATGGCTGTCCACCTACAATTACTTCATGCTTGCTACCGGGTTTTGAAGCCCACTTTTCGATTTCAGCAGCAGAATTACCTTCCCAACACCAGAATCTTTTCGGAAGAATTTCATATTGACCACTGGCTGGCAATTTCTGAAAACGGGCATAGGCTCGATGCACAGCGCCTTGTCCGCCATGTTGAATGTCAACTGATGGAATGCCAAGTCTGTATGCCGCGAGATTCATTCCCAACAATTCGAAGGAATCTTCATAATAACAAACCCCGATGGCTTCTTTCGCTCGTGTTTTCTTTAACAGAAGTGAATAGATAAATGCGGATTTACTAATGGAGTAAAAAGCCTCACGAAGGAAATTCAAATTGAATCGCTTTAGGTGGTGCGAGTAATTCACTATCTCTTCATAAAAGGAATCAAATCTCTCTAATTTAATTTCCAGTTTTTTCCGCCTTGAAATTCTGTTGTGAAGCGATTGAATGTATGTGAAGTCGTTGAGGTGAATGGTATCGTTGACATCATTTGCCTGTCCACCGAAATTTACGATGTATGCGTTTTTGTATTCGGGAAAGTCGAGCCGAAGTGGATCGAAAAATTTATTGTAAACCTTGCCTTCATATGTTGCCTTGTAATAGTTGTAACATGAAAGTAACGCATTCGATTTTTTCAGTGGTGTTATATAGAATTGAACGAAGGCACAAAGTCCTTTGATGTGAAATAAAACTGACTTGAATTTGCTTGTAGCAGGGATCGTTTTTTTTGGAGTAGATGAATTTTCCTTGGATGCTGCTTGCACTTTCTCTTTACTCCACTCATTCAACCAAAGCTCTGTGTAAAGACCGTTGCGAAGCACGGGCCAAATGTGAACGCCGTTGATGGTCCATTGCTCTACCGGATAGGATTCTTCCAGTGTAAGTATCCACGAGAATATTTTTTCTGTTGGTGTCGCTGACATATGGCCTGTTTAATAACGACAGTGTGGAATAAACATCAATCGTCTGAACCTGTTCCCATCACGTTGTGTCGAAGCTTCCACGCTCCGGCGGCATCCTTCGTCCACAAATGCGGTGAGCGGAATTTGTCAATCAATTTCGTGCGGAAAAATTCCGGATCGATTTCGATATACTCCATCACCTCATTGAAATATCTGTCCGGGAATTCGCCATCAAAACGATTGACCAGCGCAACGCCTTCTTCTCTTGTGATGTGCTTATTGCGGATTTCCTGTGAAGCATCATATGTCGCTCGACCTATTCCGAATTTGATGAACGTCGTGTAGTAATGCAGATCATCGATCTTATCATCAATGCTGTTGTATTTGGAATATGTACCCTGCGTGCGAAACGGACGTGCTTTGTATCCTGTGTGCTCCACCGAATAATAATATGCTTCTTGCGGTGTCCACTTCAAATAATAACCGAGGTAGTGAACTTCAACTTTTGATTTTTGAAGATCTTCAACCGTAGGTGGAAGAAAGGACATAAGATCGGCAAGGCGCACATCATACTTTTCTCTTAACTCGGGAATGGAAACGCCACCTAGATAAATATCATTGAGATGATTAAAGCTGTAATAGGATTTGTCGCGCAATGACGTTGCATTATCTGCAATTGGATTGCCGTATTCGGCTTCATTTTCACCGTAAAAAATCAAATTGATACCATAGTGCGCAGCAATTTTTGGCGCAAGATTTTTCTGACCAAGTATGAATGTCTGAAATGGATGTAGTAAGTTTTCAATAGATAATTTGGTGAGCAACTTCATCACTTTTCCATTCCTGTTGAATGAAATATTATCGAATCCCGTATCAATCCAATTCCGGAAATTTGCAAGTCCATAGTCGGTATAGAGTATCGGCGGCCATGTTACCGTGAGTGGATTCAT
>JAYTOA010000029.1:0-3946 GCA_043748015.1 Flavobacteriales bacterium | reverse complement strand
AAAAGCCGCGCCTTCGCGTGAGACAAGGGAGATTCCTCACTTCGTGTCGGAATGACACCGCACGCGAGCGTAGGGGACAGCTCGGCGCTTCGCGCCTCGTTGTCATCTGCCGTCAAGGGTTTTCATGCTATGTCGATAGACTTGAAAAAGTCCATCACATACTAAATCAGTTTTGCGAAGGAGGCACCAATGAGGCGCGAAGCGCCTCATTGGTGCCTCCTATTTGTGTGCGTGAATTGTCCTTCCGAAACGAAGTGAGGAATCTCCCATACTATACGTAATTCCTCGGTTCAACGGTTAAACGATTCTGACGCCGTACATACTAAAAGCGAAGTGAAGAATTACCCCCAGGGTAATTCCGGAGGATCATTTTAATTAATCATTATTTCGTGATTCCGACGAGGTCAAACATAAAAGCATATTCCAGCGCCACTTCTTTCAGCGCTTCAAACCTTCCGCTTTTTCCACCATGTCCCGCGTCCATATTCACGTGAAACAACAAGAGGTTGTCGTCGGTTTTTAACTTGCGAAGCTTTGCTACATATTTTGCCGGCTCCCAGTATTGTACCTGGCTATCCCAATAACCTGTCGTCACCAAAATGTTCGGATACTTTTTCGCTTCGATATTATCGTAAGGTGAATACGATTTCATGTAGTCGTAATACTCCTTGTTCTTGGGATTTCCCCACTCGTCAAATTCGAAAGTGGTAAGCGGAATGGTTTCGTCGAGCATCGTGGTTATGACATCTACAAAGGGAACAGCACTCACAATTCCCTTCCACATTTCCGGACGCATATTCGTTACCGCACCCATCAACAATCCACCGGCACTTCCGCCCATGGCAAAGAGTTTGTCGTTCGAGGTGTATTTATTTTTCACCAGATAATCACCACAGTCGATGAAGTCAGTGAACGTATTTTTCTTCTTCAATAATTTTCCATCCTCATACCAGTGACGTCCCATTTCCTGTCCGCCGCGAATGTGCGCAAGTGCATAAACGAAACCACGATCGAGCAACGTGAGTTTCGTTGAAGAGAATCCCGCGTCCATCGTTGCGCCGTAACTTCCATAAGCATAGAGCAACAATGGCGCAGTGCCGTCGAGCTTCGTTCCTTTTTTATAGACGATAGATACCGGAACCTTCGTTCCATCTGTTGCCGTTACATATACACGCTCGCTCACATAGTTTTCAGGGTTGTGTCCGCCAACAACTTCTTGTTGCTTCATCAACACCTGCTCTTTTGTGATCATGTTGAAATCGTATGTACTCGCGGGTGTCGTCATGCTGCTATAGCCATAACGAAGAATGTCTGTGTTCATATCAGGATTGCCACCAACACCGGCTGAATAAGCGGGATCGTTGAATTCGAGATAATATTCGCTTTTGTCGCTCCACTTGATAACGCGTATCTGAGTGAGGCCATTTTTTCTCTCGTCAACAACAAGAAAGTCGCGGAAGATTTCAATGCCTTCCAACAACACATCTGCACGATGAGCAATTACTTCCTTCCAGTTTTCTTTGGTTGTTGCATTTTCCGCAGTTTCCATCAGGCGGAAATTCTTCGCTTCCCAGTTGGTGGTGACGTAGAATTTATTTTCGAAGTGATCGACATGATATTCATGATCGCGTTCACGTGGTTGTATCACGCGGAATAGGCCATCCGGCGTTTTTGCATCAAGAACGCGATATTCCGAACTCAAAGTTTGCGTGCTGCCTATGATCATATATTTCTTGCTCTTGGTGCGTGAAATGTGACAAGAAAATTCTTCGTCTTTTTCTTCGAAAACCATTACGTCCGTGGATTGTTCTGTGCCGAGTTTGTGTTTCCATATCTGAAAATCACGCAACGTTTGCGGATCTTTTTTAGAATAGAAAACAGTTTTGTTGTCTGCTGACCAAACCGGACTTCCTGAAAGACCAACGAGTTGATCACTCAATACTTCGCCACTCGTGATGACGCGAAATGATGCATTGTAAATACGACGGCTCACAACATCCTCACTATAACAAAGCATCGCGTTGTCATCGCTCACACTCATGCCTCCCAAAGCCCAGTAGTCATGACCTGCCGCCATCGCCGGACCATCAATCAACACTTCTTCCGTTCCGGTTTCCATGCTGTCTTTTTTTCTGCAGTAAAAAGCATAATCTTTTCCCGCTTCAAAACGCGTGTAATACCAGTAACCGTTGTCTTTCACCGGCACGCTTTGATCTGTTTCCTTGATGCGCCCTTTCATCTCTTCGAAAAGTTTCTTCTGAAACTCTTCCGTATGCGCCATTACTTTTTTGGTGTAATCATTTTCTGCATTCAGGTACGCGAGTACATCTTTCGTTTGTTCGTCGCGCACATCTTCTGCAGCGTTTTTTTGTTCGTCGGAAAGACGCATCCAATAGTAATCGTCAATGCGTATGTCGTTGTGCTCATTGAGCTGGTGTGAAATTGTTTTTGCCATGGGGGCCGGGGGTAAATCGCTTCGTTTTTTGTTTTGATTGTTTGCATCACCGCAGGAAGTGGCTATGGCCGCAACGAAGGTGATGGATAAAATGCTCAACTTGGTCATGGATAGTGTTGGATTTTAAATTTTGTGTGGCGAATGTAGCAAGGAGAAAAACTTCAAAGGCAAGTTTGTGGAGAACGGACAAATGAGCGGATGAATCATGCAGTTATTTTAGCGGCCTCAGTCGGATAATTATTTTCGACGGCGATAAAAATTTATGGCGCGCATACTCACAGGCATTCAAAGCACCGGTGTTCCTCATCTTGGGAATATTCTCGGCGCAATCATTCCCGCCATTGAGGCGAGCAATCGTCCGGAGAACGACAGTTTTTTATTCATCGCGAATTTTCATACGCTCACGCAGATCAAGGACGCGGCGCTGATGCGACAGCACACTTATGCCGTTGCTGCTGCCTGGCTGGCCTTCGGATTGGATACCAACAAGAGCACATTTTATCGTCAAAGTGATGTGCCCGAAGTGGCCGAGCTTACTTGGTATCTATCGTGCTTCACACCTTTTCCTATGCTTGCCAATGCGCACAGTTTCAAAGACAAGAGCGACCGATTAAGTGATGTGAATGCAGGATTGTTTGTCTATCCCGTATTGATGGCAGCGGATATTTTGTTGTACGATGCCGACATTGTTCCTGTGGGTAAAGATCAATTGCAACACCTGGAGATGACACGCGATATGGCAACTGCATTCAACCATCGCATGGGCGAGACATTTGTTGTTCCGGCATCGAAAGTAGATGAAGCGACAATGATCATTCCCGGAACCGATGGCCAGAAGATGAGCAAGAGTTACAACAACTTCATCGACATTTTTCTTCCGGAAAAAGAGTTGAAGGATGTGATCAATAAAAAAATCATCACCGATGCTACACCGCTGGAAGGCGCGAAGGACGCAGAAGGAAGCGTGGTGTATCAACTTTACAAATTGATTGCACCGGCAGAACAAAGTGCAGAGATGAAATCAAAGCTCGAGGCAGGTGGTTACGGTTGGGGACATGCGAAGAAGGATTTGCTCGAAGTGATTCTTACACGCTTTGCAGCAGAGCGCGAAATATTTTCACGTTATATGAGCGACACAACCGAGCTCGATCAACGCCTTCGTGCCGGTGCGGAAAAGGCGCGCATTGTTTCGCGCACCACACTCGATCGCGTTCGCGAAAAGTGCGGTTACTGACAGTCGTAAATTTTAATTTAGGTTGCCTCGAAGTCGTTGGGATGGAGCGTTTTATTAACGTGCATCAACCATAAAGTTATCAGACAAGTTCACCTAAGAAAAATCATGGTGTATTCATGACACTTTAATAGGTTTCTAACATTGACCGTCATACATTTGCGTGTTGTTGCCTTTTTTAAATATTGACACAAATTTTTTGTCGGTAAAAATCCGACGCGTTAATTAACCTTTTCACTTTACAAATTCATGAAGAATTT
>JAYTOA010000028.1:0-32484 GCA_043748015.1 Flavobacteriales bacterium | reverse complement strand
AATTGCCGCAATTCAAGCTAAGGCAATGAACGCGTATGTTCCGTTAACGAATCAATCATTAAATCTCCAATTCATGAAATCTAGCTATCTCCCAATCTTCCATTCAATAAATGCTTTACATCAAAATGTCATTCTTCGATTGAATCGCCGGCGGTAATTCCGTTTCGCCCAACATCTCGCGTAAATCAATTTCAATCGTTCTACAAAGTGAAAGCACTCGAATATCATTCGCCATACTTTGAAATGGATCTTCGGAACAGTCGACAACAATTTCCATCATCACATATGCCAGACCTACCGGCGCTGTGATAGGCGCTGCTTGTAAATAATCGTATCGGATTAACGTGTTACTTCGCATTAGCCTGTATTTGTTTGTATAAGTTAAGCGTGATGCTTAAGGGATATACATTACAAATGATTTTGCACCTTAGAATTCTACATTCAATAAATGTTCAATCTTGAAATAGCACCATCAAACATTGGGAATCTGCCTTAGAGAAAATACGTAGAAATCCTGACACCGGAGGGCTATAGACAAATCCTTGTTTGACGACTGATTTCAAAAAAGAAAAGGAGGGAATTTGGCTTGCAAATCGGTGCCGGACTTTTTTGAAAGCAGGAGGAGTTTGGATTTGTCAGCCCGCAGGTGGCATGGATTTCAAATATTTTCTCTACAGCCTTGAATTTTTTGGTTCTTTTTTTTTCAAAAAAAAAAGAACGTAAAGTAGTTCATTCACTTAAACAGAGAGGGCTTTGCGAAGTAATCCGTTAATCCGATTTTTTTTAAATCCCTTGCAAGAGTTTTCAATATCCTATAGGCAGATTTTAAAACCGTTATCGCGAGGGGCAATGCTGGTATGAATACACGGAAAAGACAAGCATGATCATTTGGATGCTTGAATTTTTGGTCAAAAAAAAGTGTGAGTTTGAATGCGAGTGTAAAAATGCAGGAATTCACTCCAGCACACTCACACTCGCACTCTCTCACACTTAGATGTGGACCCGGTGGGGGTCGAACCCACGTCCAAACAAGGAATTTCTAAGTTTTCTACATGCTTATCTCACAATTGGTTTTCGAATGCCGGCAGGTCATGAGCAACCAACCGTCAACTTATCTTGTGCTTTTTAGCCCCGGACTACAAGATTCGCCCGATAGCGATCTCCCTTTGGTGAAGCCTCGTTGCACAAAACCAGGAGCGGGGTTATCGTGCGAGACATGCTTGTCCCAATCTATCGAAAGGGATTAGGCGTAATCACACATGGTGATTAGGCTGCAAGCGCGTATGAATTGTTGTCTTTTCAGACTTGTAGTTTCAGATTTGAGAGCCTCACTACAAAAGGCTCTGCATGCTTGCCCAGCTATTCTTCTTGCTGTCAAATCCAAGGAACGGGCCCGGATTCTTTCATTTATCCCCTTGGATAAATTCCCTGCATCGGTAAACCGGTTGCGCAAAGTGAAAAGAATAATTTCAATTGAGCGGCAAAGGTACATCGTATCGGTAGTGGCATCCTCGCTATTTCGGAAATTCAACATTTTTTGTATAGCAACCAAAAAATATTACTCACTCAGTGAAATGCGAATTGGATTATGTTGCGTATGTTTATTGAAACTTTACTACAATGAAAACTACGCTACTTTCTGTTTTATTCGTTCTTACAGCATTTTCGGGAACTGCGCAAACAGCAACTTTCCACGATTTTGAAGCAGAGACAATCCTCGGTGATGTGATTTCCATGTCTCAGTATGCAGGCAAGAAATTACTTGTGGTGAACACGGCTTCTTTCTGCGCATACACTCCACAGTTTGAAGAATTAGAGGCGTTGGATTCGACCTACGAATCATACAATTTCAAGGTCATAGGTTTTCCTTGCAATGATTTTGGAAGTCAGGATCCAGGTACAAATGAAGAAATTCTTCAGTTCTGTCAGGGAACTTATGGTGTAACGTTTCAAATGATGTCGCGCATTTCAATCACTGCATCGGACACTTGCGATATTTACAAATGGCTACAACTTGGTAGTCAAAATGGCGTGTCCAATGCGAATGTCACCTGGAATTTTCATAAATTCTGTATTGATGAATATGGTCATTGGGTGATGCATTTCCCACAACAGATTCATCCAAATAATCAGCAGATTGTTGATTGGATAATGAGTGAAACACCAGCTCAGATCGACGAAAAAAGTGGCGTGTTGGATTGGAAAATTTTAGGTAATCCAGCATCTTCTTTTACCACTCTTCAGTTTGGCTCAACTGTCATAGGTACGGCAGATGTCATGATTTATTCAATGGATGGAAGACTCATCAACACAGTGTTTCATGGTGAATTAAATGGTCGTTCGCTGCGGTTGGAAACAGGTGATCTGCCATCAGGCTTATACTTGATTACAGTTAGAAACGGTCAGTCACAAACGTCTCGAAGGCTCACTATCATCGGAGAGTAGCACTTAATTCCAATGTTTCGTTTTTTGCTTCAAGGCTTCCGGTATTGAATCGGTGTTACTTTCGCGGCCGTACAATTCAGATATGAATATCAAGAAAATCGGAATAATCAGAGAAGGCAAAGTGCCGGCAGATTTCAGAGTGCCACTTTCACCGAATCAATGCGTAGAAGTGAAGATGTTGTTCAATGTGGATGTTGTTGTTCAGCCAAGTCCTATCAGAAGATTCAAGGATGAAGAGTACGCCGCAGTGGGTATCGCATTGCAGGAGGACCTCAGCGATTGCGACCTCATCATGGGTGTGAAGGAAGTGCCGGTGGAGTTGTTGATCAGTGGAAAGACGTATATGTTTTTCTCTCACACAATAAAAAAACAACCACACAACGCAAAGCTCTTAAGAGCCATCCTCGATAAAAAAATTCGATTGGTGGACTATGAAGTGATCAAAGGAACCGACAATAAAAGATTGATCGGTTTCGGTAAATACGCGGGTATTGTTGGCGCATATGAGGGCTTTCGCGCTTTCGGAATGAAGCATGGATTGTACAATCTGAAATCGCCAAGTCTTTGCGCTGATCGCATCGAAATGGAAAGTGAATTGAGCAATGTGGTTCTGCCTCCTAACACGAAAATTGTTGTGACTGGTTTCGGTCGCGTGGGAAATGGCGCAGAGGAAATCTTGAAAAAATTGCCCATCACACGAGTGGAGGAGGAGGATTATTTCTCAATGAAATTTAATCATCCTGTTTATGTGCATCTCGATACGCACGAATATTATGTGAGGAGAGAATTTGGTGGGTTTGATAAACGCGATTTTTACAATAACCCGGAAAAATATATTTCAACACTGGCGGAAAATGTGCGCAAGGCGGATCTCTATATCGCTTGTCATCTCTGGGCTGGAGGAAATCCTGTGCTCATCACCAATGAAGACATTGCTCATCCGGATTGGAAATGTATGGTGATCGCTGATGTGAGTTGCGACACAAATGGCCCTATCGCTTCAACGATTCGATCCTCTAAAATTGATGACCCACTTTTTGGTTATCATCGCTTCAAACATGAAGAATGCGATTGGAAGGAACAAGATGCAATTTGCGTGATGGCGATCGATAATCTTCCTTGTGAATTACCCAAAGATGCTTCGGCAGAGTTTGGAAATGAATTGATCAGTAAAGTTTTTCCACTAATGCTAAAGAACGATCCCGATCATCTCATCTGGAAAGCTACGGAGACTACGCTTGAAGGTGAATTGACGCCTCACTTCGAATACTTACACGATTACGCTTATCCGAAATAGTGATTTCACTTTTCGTGAATGTCTTTTCTGTTTTCGAGAAAAAATCTGTAGAATTACTGTGCAGAGAATGTGAACGTGATGGTTCCATCCTGTTTTTTCTGCTCTGCCTTATAATTGAATTTCCACCTCAATGCATATTTCTCTGACTCTGTTCTCAAACAATCATCTATAGATGATTTCGACTCATCGATTTTTGCGTCTGTTACTAAACCAAGGCCATTGATGGTCACATTCACAATCACTTTTCCCGGTTGTTTGCAGCGATAGGTCGGAACAGGATTCTCAATCGCATCTCTGCCTTTTACATCATAGGCAGCTGTCACTTTTCCGTCGTAACTTTTGCTGTTTGCCTTTTCACGATACCAGTCGTATTCACTTTTTTTCTTGTCTGTGTTTTCTCCGCTTTTGCCTTCTTGTTTATTCTTCACGGTATAGTCCGGTTGTCCATTGCTTAGCTTAGCAAACTCCTGTGCTTCCATATTCTTCAAGTCGTTCATCACCTGCTCATCAATCTGTGCTTTCGACATTCCGCGATAACTTTTTTCTTCAGAAGAACGCATCGCATTTTCATTCGCAATGAGATTTTTCAATTCACCAAATCGCGATGGCTGTTCTTGAGGTTCTTCAGGAGGTGGTATTTTTTCTTCCTCGATCATATCCATTGCCAGCTCCTCGTATATAACATCATCTTTCGCCATGCGATTGTCTTGCGTTAGCATCTGTGTTGTGAAAATGATGAAGATGTGTATGACAAGTGAGGCGATGATCGCCTGCATAAATATTTGAGAGCCGCCGGACGCCTTTTCATCCAACGACTTCAGAAATTCTTCTGAACGTTGCTTATTGAGCTTCATGGATTTCTCCTGAGCCATTCTTTTTTGTATTGAGTTTTTCGGGCTTTCCGCCATAATAAATCGAACCACTGCCATTCAACTCAAGATTCATTTCCTTCGTTGCAAATACTGTTACAGTTCCCGACCCATTAAGGTTCACTTCGCCTTCATTGGCCTCAAGTGAAAGCGCTTCAATGCTTCCCGAGCCATTGTGGTCAATATCAACTTTGTTCGCATTGCCGCTTACCTGAATGACACCTGATCCATTGAGGTGCACTTCGAGATCATTTGTCCTAAGCTGCACTGTCACATTTCCCGATCCATTATTCACTATTTCGAAAGCTTCTGATACTAACTCTTCATCACAACGAATATTTCCCGAGCCATCATTGATAATCTTATCGAGCTTATCGATATTCACAAATATGACGATGGGCTTGGTGGTTTTTGTGCATCCCTCGATATCTATTTCCAAAGCATTACCCGAGATTTTTGTGGTGATCAACGGCAATAGATTCGGCTGAGCCTGTACGATAACATTGTTTTTTTCATCGGCAGATTTGTGTCGAATGATGATATCTGCGCCGCAATTCAATTCAATGGCTGTGAATGTTTGTAGCAAGCGATCCTCATTTTGAACCTCACCCGCTCCCGTTACGCAATCGCGACAACCCAATATGATTGAAATCATGGCTAAAAGAAGCATTGGCAAAAGTTTCTGTTTCATCTGATTTTACTTGTTTTTGCGAAGATACGCTTTCAGAAGGTGATGATTTTTTACCTTTTTAGCAAGCGATTAACACTTTCATTCTGAAAAAGGTGGCTATCTTCGCCATCAGGATGAAACTGTTGATTGCAGAAATGCGTTGAACAGTCCTCAATTAAGACAACACAACAAACAAATACAACTAAATGAAAAAGTTTTTTGCAATCATCGCCCTCGTGGCATTCGTAAATGTGATTTCTCATGCACAGACGGCTAACACAGACCAACAAGCGCCTGCTAAGCAAGAAGTGAAGAAATGCACAGAGGCTGAAAAAGCAAAGTGTGATAAAGAAGCAGCTAAAACAGGTGCTAAGTGTGAGACTCACGACATGAAGGCTTCTACAGATGCTAAGGCTGCGGTGAATGCTGATGCACCTGATGCTTCAGGAGCAGCTACAGAGAAGGCTTGTGACAAGTCAAAAGCTGCAGGTTGCTGCAGCAAAGGAACTACCTCTGCAGGAAGTTCATGCTGCAAGAAGGGCGGAGCAAAAGCGGAAGCCGATGCTGCACCTGCTGACACTAAAAAAGTAAAAGGTAAATCAGTGGCGGTTGCCTCTGTGAAAGAGAAGAAGTAATTCTTTTCCTACGATAATGAAAAAGGCGGTTCCGATGGAGCTGCCTTTTTTTTTGTTGAGTAATTGGTTATTGGGTTATTGAGTTATTGATTATTGCCTTCCTTACCATTGAAGTCTGTTATCTTAAATGGAATCGCTTAGAAATTCCAATAATTCATGTGCAATGAATCCATTGGGTTATTGGGATGTCATTTTGAATGGAGGAATAACTTAATAATCTATAACCCAATAACAAATTACAACCCAAAATGCGTCTCCGCCATCTCACGGATATTATCTCCAATGGCCAACGCCGCTGTAGCCGCCGGTGATGGCGCGTTGAGAACGTGAATACTGTGATCGGTGTATTCAATTCGGAAGTCATCTCGCGTGTCGCCGTCTTGCCTAAGTAGCAGCGCCCGCACGCCCGCGCGTCCCGGATGAATGTCATCCATCGTCAAGGATGGAATCAATCGCTGCAATGTTTTGAGGAAAAGTCTTTTCGAAAATGCACGACGATATTCATCCACTCCAAACTTCATATTGTTGAAGAACAAACGCCATGTGCCCATGTAGGTGAGTGCATCGAATGTGTCGGTCAAACTGAAATCTGTTTTGCCATAGCCTTCTCTTTTAAAAGTGAAAACTGCATTCGGTCCGCATTCAATTTCACCGTCTACCATACGCGTAAAGTGAACGCCGAGAAATGGAAAGTCTGGATTGGGAACAGGGTAGATGAGGTGCTTTACTTTGTGCTTTGCTTGTGGTGTGAGCTCATAATAATCTCCGCGAAACCCTACCACTTTTTCTTTCAGTTGCACCCCATCTTTTTTGGCGAGTCTGTCGGCTTGAAGTCCTCCGCAGAAAATAAGTTTGCCGGCGCTGTAAACTGCTTTGTTGGTGATCACGCGCATGAATTCTCCATCGCGTTCAAAGGCAAGTGCTTCTTCTGAAGTATGCACTTCGCTGAATGTTTGTTTCGATGTGGCTATCTCCGCCATCTTCTCTGTCGCTCCGCGAAAGTCAATGATACCGGTGCATCCAACATGTATTCCCGCAATGCCAATGCAATGTGGTTCTATCTCGCGTATCTCATCTGCCGTCACTTTGCGCATCGCCTCAATGCCGTTATCAATTCCATTGGTCCAGATTTTTTCCATGTGTGGAATTTCTGTGCTGTCTGTTGCAACGATTAATTTACCACATATATCATGTTTGATGTTGTGCTCTTTCGCAAACTGCACAAGCTCGCGCCTTCCATTCACGCAATTGATAGCTTTCTGAGAACCGGGTTTGTAATAAACACCCGAATGAATAACACCGCTGTTGTTGCCGGTCTGATGATCTGCCAATCCTTTTTCTTTTTCAAGAAGTAAGATTTTCAAATCAGGATAAGCGACTTGCAACTTATACATGGTAGCCGCTCCAACTATTCCACCACCAACTATGACGATATCAAAATGCTTTTCCAAGCAGCGAATATAAGTAGGTGGAAAAATTTCGTAACCTTATTGGTTTTGACATGATTGTGGTATTATTGTAGCCATTAATTCCTCATAAAAAAATCATGATGAAATTTTATTTGCTGTTGCCGCTACTATCAATTACGCTTATCACACATGCACAAAAAGAAATTGAACTTGTCGGAGAAAGTGGTGACAAGCACAAACTCGTCATCAACTGGGATGACCCCGGATATGCGCCGAAATGGATGTTTATGGCATTGTCGCCTGGTTTTGTTGTTGGCGGCGATGTGGCAATAACGAATCGGTTTGAATTTATTTCAAGACCTAATGATAAATTGGATATTCAGGCCAGACTCTCTATTCCGTATCACACGAAAACGGATATGGGAAGAGAAAGGCCTGAAGCCCTCGCTGAGCAAACTGCTTCAACCATACAGACAACATTGAAAATCGGATATTCTTTATTTAGTAAAGAATCAACCAAGACACGCAAAACGCAGGTAGGTGGTTCAGGCAATGTTGCCTATGTTGCTGAGATTCCTCGAACCTTACGAAATGGTGTTCAGGTGGTTGGTGGATATGATTATTACAGATCTCCAAATTCCTATCAGGTGGATTTAATTACGATTAATCAGTCGGCATATAATGAATCTCACGATTTCTATTGCATGAATGCGAGTCTGGGAAATGTGCTCGGAGGATTGGCATTCACTCGTGAACAATCTTATGGAGTTGAGCTTGACGGGAATACTCTGGCTTTTGGCACACTGCTGAAGGCTTATTTTCTGGTTGCAGCTAACACGTCACATTCATCTGACATTTATATGCATAACAGAAGGCTTGAGTATGATTCACCGATAGATACCAATATAGAGACCAATACAGTGCAGTTGAGTACCAATGACAGCATTAATAATAAGGTCTCCTTCAATAAAAAAATGGGGATCCGTATGGGGGCGGATTATTTCATTTCACGACCTAATGCGAGTTTCTTGAATGTGTTCTTTTTCGGAGCTGAAATAGCGACATTGCCATATTTCTCCACGGGCAGTAATAAGAATACCGGGAAAGGTTATTTCTCTGCACATTTTGGATATGGTTTTGGCCAGAAGTTGAAAAAGAAATAATTTAATTTGTGGATGCCTTCTTAGTATGTTCGCTTGATGCAAGCAAATCAATTGGATGAAATTGAACATCCTGTTACAAGAAAGGAACATAACGCCTGGGCGATGTATGATTGGGCGAATTCCACTTACAACCTGGTTATAGGAACCGCGATATTTCCGATTTTCTACAGCGCTGTAACACGTGGTGATGAAGACGGTGCAGCAGGAGATTCTGTTTTGTTTTTTGGCCATGTCTTAAAAAATACGGAAGTGCTTTCATATGCGCTGGCTTTAGGTATGTTCATCGTTTGCATTCTCAGCCCGACCTTAGCTGGCGTTGCAGATTATCTCGGACGTAAAAAATTCTTCATGCGCATGTTTTGTTACCTGGGCGCATTGTCTTGCATGTCACTTTATTTTTTCGATGTGCATCACCTCGAGTGGAGTATGCTCAGTATCGTGCTTGCGTGTGTTGGATTCTGGTGTAGCTACGCATTTGCTAATTCTTTCCTTCCACAACTTGCACCACCCGAAGAACAAGATAAATTGAGTGCGAAAGGTTTCGCGTTTGGGTATACAGGAAGTATCATTTTGCTTTTAATCAATATGGTTATGATAAAAGGATTTGATATTTCTGCACGTTGGTGTTTCGTGACTGTTGGTGTATGGTGGATTGGTTTTGCGCATTATACTTTTTATCACTTGAAGGAAAAGAAATTAGCTACGCGCTTCGATACTGCAATCATTGGCAAAGGATTCAGAGAACTAAAAGGTGTTTGGCGTGAAATGCGGAAAACCGCAAGACTGAAAAGTTATCTCGTGACGTTTTTTGTTTTTTCAATGGGTGTGCAAACCATCATGCAGATGGCATCGCTTTTTGGAACAAAAGAAGTAACACGCATTGATGAAAACGGAATGGTCGCTATTGGCCTGGAAGATGGGCAACTCATTGTTGCTGTGCTACTGGTGCAATTAATCGCCATTCCCGGCGCGATGACGTTTTCCTATTGCAGCAGAAAATTCGGTAATCTCAATACGCTGAAAATCGCGCTGCTTATCTGGTCGGGGGTTTGCATTTTTGCTTATGCTGTTGTGCATACACCGGTTGAATTCTACATCGCTGCGGGACTCATTGGATTCATCATGGGAGGCACGCAATCTCTGGCTCGTAGCACATATTCGAAGTTTCTGCCCGAGACAGAAGACACCGCCTCTTATTTCAGTTTCTATGATGTGACGGAAAAAGCAGGTCTCATCATTGGACTGTTATCGTTTGGTTTCATAGAAGGTGCATTCGGAAGTATGCGAACTTCATTGCTCGCCTTGATTACTTTTTTCATTCTCGGTTTGATTTTGATATTCTTTGTTCCGAAAAAAGAAAGGGAAATTGAAGGAGAATTTTTTCGCGTCTGATCTTATCACCACGGAATGATGGTGAGCATCAGTAATCCGATCACGACAATCAATTTGATGTATCGGCTGCATGCAGAAAAGTCCACAGAGGTCTCAGCTTTGCGAATTTTCCAAGACGTGAAAATAGCCGGTATTATTAGAGATGCGGATAGCATCGCTTGATTCGTTACGGTTTGCATGTGCGATGCAGCGAAGAAAATTCCCAGCATAAAAAGAAACATCAACACAAAAACGTAAACTTTTGTTTTTGCAACTCCATACGCAATCGGAAGCGTGTTGTACTCTCCGAGTATGTCTCCTTGCATATCCTGCATGTCTTTGATCGCCTCGCGTATCAATGTGAGCAAGAAGGCAAATGCGGAAATGATGAGGATGACTATCCACAGTTTCTTGAAGAACACTTCGGACTTTATAAGCATGTCAGCGTAATAATTCTGCAATGCATCAATTTCATATATAGCAGTCCAGATGGGCACACTGGCTGTGCACAATGCAACAATGAAGTTGCCAATGAAGACTTTTTTTTTGAAAACCGGTGAATACCACCAAAGAATGGTGGCGATGAAAATGGTTAATAGCATCGGCCACCAATAAGAAGTTTTGAAACTGAGAATCGTTGAGAACATGATCGCCAGAAAATTCAGCACCTGATGCATGACGATGGCGACGCGCCTTTTTACTGTCTTGCCAACGATTACTTCATCGGGCTTGTTAATTCTATCAACTTTCTGATCAAAATAATCATTGATGACATTGCCTGCCGCTGTGAGTGCAATTGCGACGAAAAGCAAAAGCACAAATTCCGTGTTGGAGAGTTGGAATTTCATCCCAACGCTTGCTGAGTCAAGAATATCCGACATCACACCAAATCGGACAACGCACATGGTGAGCAGCACAATGAGCAGATTTACAGGTCTTGTGAGTAATATGATGTTGCGAAAAGCGTTCAATTGTTGAAATGTTTGGTGGCAAAGATGGCAAGTACTTTTAAATTAGCACCCAAGAGTTAGGGATATGGAAGAAAATTTTCAAGATCAACATGTGAGCATTAGTGTGAAGAAGCATGTTGTGGTGTACGGAAAGCACGATTACATCATACAAAATGTACAGGATTTATTGACGCGTGGTGACTTCACTTCTGCGGGTTTTACAGTACTTCCAGAGGCAATTGACTATATTCGAATGAATCCATTGGATGTCATTATCATCGGTGGTGGAGTTGATCCTCGTGATCGCGCAGAGATTCAAAAACTCGTTTCATCAGAATTATCTCATGTGAAAATCATTGAACATTTTGGCGGACCTGCCACAATTATCAATGAAGTAAAGAGCGCGCTCGCGTCTTAGTCACATCATAATCTTGAATTCCGCGCTATTTGGCGTCAATCAGACTGCCTGATTTCAGTAATATGTTCTGATTGTTTCTATGCAACGCATAGCTGAATCCCGGCTGTACTGCATATGCGCCAATTTCTCCTGATTTATTTACGGCTAAAAATCCTACCTGGAAATCTTTGAAATTTGCATGTCTTTTTTGAATGCGTTTTACAGCTTCTTCACATGCTTCCTGAGGAGTTGCCCCGTTGCGCATTAACTCAACTACTAAGAAAGATCCACATGTTCTAATAACAGCCTCACCCAATCCTGTGGATGTAGCCGCGCCAATTTCATTGTCTACATACAACCCCGCACCAATGATCGGACTATCTCCAACACGCCCGCGCATTTTATATGCAAGTCCGCTTGTGGTGCATGCACCTGCGAGATCTCCGTTTCGATCCATGGTCAGCAAACCAATCGTATCGTGATTTTCAATATTTACAATGGGTTTGTACTGACTTTCTTTTAGCCACTCTTTCCATGCGCGTTGTGCTTCTTCACTCACAAAATCGTCGTGAGGAAATCCTTCGCTAATCGCAAATTCATATGCACCTTCCCCAACAAGTTGCACATGTGGTGTTTTTTCCATTACGCGGCGAGCAACTGATGCAGGATGTTTGATGTGCTCAAGAAACATCACGCTTCCGGCCATTCCATCACTGTTCATGATACACGAATCAAGTGTCGTATGTCCTTCACGATCGGGTAATCCTCCGAGACCTACCGATAAATTTTTGAAATTTGATTCTGTGTCGTTCACGCCTTTCTCTGCCATGTCGAGTGCGTTACCTCCTGATTCAAGTGCTTTCCAGGCCGCTTCATTTGCTGTGATGCCCGCATCCCAGGTTGAAATAACCAATCCATCTTTGAAAGTAATAGGCGTTTTTATTGCACCTTTTGATTTGTCTTGAGCTTGTTGTGGACCGCAACTATACAATCCCAAGCCAACAGCAGCGCTCCCAAGTAACCCTGTTTTCAGAAATTTTCTTCTGTCACCCATGTTTTTGATTTATGAAGTTGGATTTTAAGCTTGACTTTTTTTCGTGGAGAAATTCGTTAATGTGTGATTTCGAAATTCTACTTCGACATTTCTCTTTGCAATGTTTCGACAGTGTCGGGAGGTAGATTCTGCAAATCAAGATACATCAATCCATCCAACGCATTGTTGAATTTTGGATCGCAATTGAAGGAGAAGATTTTCGCATTCTGCTGCAAATATTTTTTGAGCAGAATCGGCATTGTAAAAGACGATGGTTCGATTTCAGAAATGATCTTATCCATTTTCTTCACATCTGCCTGTGATGATTCCAACAACGCTTCCATGTCAACTTTTTTCACTTTTGGACGAAAGGCGTTGCGGGGTTCAACGAATTTGGCGAGATCATGATCGTAATAATGTCGCGTAATAAATTGTATGATGAGCTCTTTTGAAACTTCCTGGTATTGATTGCTGATTGAAACCGGCCCAACGATATATCTGAAGTGAGAATTCGAAATGAGGTAGTATAAAATTCCTTTCCACAAAAGGAACAACGAAAGACGATGGCGCTGATATTCTTTTACAATAAACGATCGTCCAAGTTCCACAGATTGTTTGAGCATGTCGTCCATGCCTTTTTCCATCCTGAACAATGAAGAGATATAAAAACCGCGCTGGCCATACAATTCCATAATCTCGTGACCATTGCCTACACGATAAGCACCGGCGATTTTTTTCGCTTCTCTGTCCCAAAGTATTAAATGATTGTAATACAAATCATATTCATCAAGGTCAATACTCTTGTTGGTGCCTTCACCCACTTCGCGAAATGTTACTTCACGAAGTCTTCCTATTTCACGAAGAATGGATGGAATGAAAGCACTGCTCACTACAAAACAATCGAAGTTGTCATAACTCAGCGTACGGAATTCAGCGATGGCTTCGATTTCTTTTTCAATCAAAGAAGTCTCAACGGGAGGAATGATTTCATCTGCCTTTTTCTGTATTCTGAAAAGTCGGAAATAATCGCGCTTAACATCAAACGAACTTCCAAGTGCATAGGTCTTGGCTCTTATGTATCTGCTGTATTGATCTAAGTTTGAAAACATTTCAGTGTCTTTCGGCATGATGGGTTTCCCAATTTTCATGCGTATCACTTTTCCTTTTTTCTTGAGCATTTCCGATGGCAACGCAAGTGTCCGCAAATTGGAATTGATCAATCCAAGCAGATGAAATATACGTGAATTGGTTCCATCAAAAAATACAGGAACAACCGGAACATTTGCGTTGCGCAAAATTTTCACGGCCGAGTTCGCCCACTTGCGATCAGCTATCGTGCGCAGATCTCCTTGAAAAGTAGAAACCTCACCGGCAGGAAATAATCCCAACGGATGACCCTGCTCTATGTGTTGCATCACAGCTTTCAATCCGGTCAGATTGGAGTATGCTTCTTTGCGTGTTTCAAATGGATTGACAGAAACGAAATAGTCTTTGATGGGTTCTACATTCTGCAATAGAAAATTAGCCATCACCTTGATGTCGGGTCGAACTTTTGCAATTGCATAAAGCAATGTCAATCCATCGAGTGCACCAAAAGGATGATTGGCAACAACGATAAATGCTCCTTCTTTTGGAATATTGGAAAGCATTTTTGGATCAAGTTCTATTTCCAGATCCAATTGCTGATACAATTCTTCAATGCAAGTTAGCCCTGGTGAATTGCAGACTTTCGCGTATAAATCATTCACCTTATCTATCTGAGCAACCCGCGTAAGCAAGGTCACGATCGGATTGTCTTTCGGCAATCTTGTCGCAGAGGCAATGGCTTCTTCTGGTATGAGCTTTTTCAAATTGTAGCTGAATTATTTTACCAGAACAGATATCGTGTCTCTGCCTTTTTCTGTTGTCACAGCAATGTGATAAACTCCTGGACCTAGCGTTGAAGCATCAAAGAAATATTTTGATAATCCTGATTTCAAATGCCCTGAAAATATGTCCTGAACCTTTCGTCCCATCATATCAATCAAAACAATTGATCCTGTTGTCGGACGAATCGAATTGAGTTCAATACATGTAATTGCTCCTGCAGGATTGGGAAATACTTTTCCGAAAGAAACCGCTTCAATTTCTGATGTATAAGATGGTTCACCCAAGACTTCAAACGTCCAAAACGCTGCAGGCGCCGGCAATGGTCGTGTTAGAATTTTTTCTGAATAGGATTCGCCTTCAACATAATAATTGATGATTGTTCCAACTGATTGAGCGGGTATTGCTGCTTGCCAGTTGTTATCACCAATGGCGACCATATCTATTTCCGTGAAAGTGTTTTGGGTAGATAATTTCCAATACAATCTTGCTGCAAAAATGTTGCTGCGATGATTCATATAAGCTACTACTTCATATGCGTTTATGTCATTATATGTATCATCCAATGGTTGGTGTGAAATGAGCAAGGGATCTTCAACTCCTACCGTGTGTGTAATGCAATGAATCGCTCCACTTTGCGAAATAATATTGCTTCCTGTGTTGTCACAGTCAATGCCAACCAATGTGTAACCCGGGCAAACTTCACCCCAGATTCTATACGCGATGGAATCATATTCTTCGCGGTATGTGGGAAACATAATGGTATTGTTCACGAAAACAGCATTGCTGTATGTTCTGTACGAACCTCCATTGTCTGGAAATAATCCACTTGTACTTGGTGGCATAGGAACGCGAACAACATTATATGGCGTTCCGAATTTGCTTTCGAAATTGCTCAAAACATATTCAATGTTGGCATTTATTTGTGGACCATCGGCAACCCCTGTAGGATATTCTCCCACTAACAAAGTTTCCTCGTTCACTAATTTCATGTGCATATCAATATGATGAATTCCATCAAAAGGTAGCGTTGGCATTTTCACATATGTATTGATGCCCATAAAGTCGTGCATGATTCCGTCTATTTCCGCTTCAGTGTGTGTGGGATAAAAAATGCTGAAATCGCCAGCACCATCATTTTCTTCAAGAATGAGTTCTGATGCGAAAGCAGTTCCGAATCCATCACTCATGTAATTTCCTCCCGTGTATCGCATGTCATAAGGCGACTCTATGGTGCCATACAGTTCTAGACCAAGCTGTTCAGCAAATAAAAGGGGTGAAGCATCGTCGTCAGGTCTTGGTCTGTTATACATCCAATCGACAAGAAAGAGTGAATCTACTTCATTGCCGTAAACAGGATTTGCAGCGTAGTCTCTTATCCAAATAGAATTGAGCGGCCCTTCAAGCAATGTCACATTGTTCATGTCTGCAAACGCGGGTCCGCCAGTATTGGCTGTCATGAGATAATCTTGCGTAGCTGCAGGATCTTCTGTGAGAATGATTACTTGTGTCTCGAGTCTGCCTGCAGCAACAATTTGTTTGAGTATGACAGGAAATGCTGTCCAGGAAATTGTCAAAGCTTGCACTTCTTCCCACTCTGCCATTGCTCGCAAGTTGGAATGTGTAGGTGGCGTTGTAATTTCCTGTGATCTGGAAATGACGGAACAAAAGATTAAAAATACAATGGGTAATTGCTTCATTTGATAATGAAATATTCAAGTAAAATTGTTTCTTTGATTCTAAAAGAACCATTTCAAGAATTGAGCTTCTGAAAACCGAACGACACCCAATGTCCTTTGTGGTTCATTGCGTAAATATCCGAAGCGATCGTTAATATCGGACAAAAAAATCTCTTTAAATGGGCGCAAACTCATTTGGAATAATAAAGAATGCTTGGATTCACGACGCGCACTGTGAGGTCTTGATTCAAATGAGCAACAAATATTTGAATTCAGTAAGTGATGTCTAGTAACGTAGTTTGAAAGGAAGGACAATAAATGCTGTCTGTAAGAATTGTATCCGCTTCTGATGTTGCAATGAATTTTTGGTATTTCAACCAGGTATCTCCATAAAGCTTACACTCAAAAGTGGAGTCGACTTCAGCTCCGGAGAATGACTTCAATCCGTTGGCGCAGCAAGCACAATCAAAGTTTGCATTCGTAAATGTAAACGCGAAATTATCAGTTGGTGCTGTGATATTTAAGTTTCTGATACGCACATGGATGAATGCTTCCGGATTCATTTGAACTGACATTGTCTGATACGAATGCGAAGTGAAATTTTGCAAGTTCAAATCTTTCGTGACGGTGATAAACTGATTCTTCTCGCAGACTATTCGCAGCGCTGCAAAGTTCTCCCGTGGCCAGTTTACGTAGAATGAACCATCAGTTGACGTGGTATAGTTCGCCGCAGCGATAAAATTATTGTTGAAGACGCCGCTTTGTACAACTTGCTTTTTTATCGTGACATTCACATTTTCCAATGGTTGGGAGTTTTGAATATTCATCACGAATCCTTGCAGCGAATAAGTATCACTCTCTTTCTTGCATGCACCAAGAAAAAGTAACGTCAAAAAAAAGAGTTGAATTTTCTTGCTCATTTTTGTTTGATTGTAAGATCAGTTGGTTCAACGGATATACTTGCTGTCGAGCCATTTTTAAAATGATCATATAAAGCGAGAATTTTTCCAACGAAGTGAAAGGGTTCTTTCGCATGGCAATAGCCGTGTTTCACACAAGACATACTATAATACTTTTCCTGTTGTTTAAGCAGAAGTGCTTCGGCAACATTTCCATTCCAAATCGTATCAGCCATTCCCAATTCTTTTGCAAGGTTTTGCGCATCGAGCACATGACCCTGACCTATGTTATAACTCGCCAAAACAAACTTATCACGCTCTACCGGATCGGGCACTCTTTTTTTCCACATTGCCTGCAAATATTTCAGATATTTTACACTGGCAGATACGCTACATTCCGGATTTGGTGCTGCGTCACATCCAAATCGTATTGCTGTTTCAGGCATCAGTTGCATCAATCCATAAGCGCCGCTCCATGACTGAGCCTCAGGGTTGAATCGCGATTCCTGAAACGCAATGGCTGCAAGCATTCGCCAATCCCAATTGAGACTTGGAGCGTGCAATTTGAATAGTGAATCGTATGGTGATATTGCTCCTGGACTTAGCTTCGGCATTATGAAATTTGACGCGTAGCCGGAGGTTTCATTGGAGATGAAATACTTTTTGTAAGTCGTCGCCAATTTTTCACTTGTCTTTGATGAAGACAACCAGGTATTCAGCGATTCTAGCAAACCTGACGAAGATTTCCGCACAGCCCATGCAATGTCTTGTTCTCCTGTAATAGGCACACTCATGTCGAGCATTTGAAAATCTATTTGCTCCATTGCTACCAGATTTTCATCCGTGATTGTTGCCGGTATCGCTCCCTCATCAATAAGTCTTAGTAAATCATCCGTGCTTATTTCGCCGGGGGCATCTTGAATATTCAAAGCCTTTCCTTGTTCGATTTCAATTTCTTTTAGTCTTTCATAAAATGAAGAATATCGATGCACCCAAATAGGTAATTTGAAAAGTTCTGTGGAGTCTTTTACAAGAATACTGGCCGAGTCTGGCTTCGCGAAAATTTTACGTTGTACCAGTACTTGTCTCGTTTGATACACAGGTGTGCTGAACGAGACTATCGCTTTTCTTGAATCGGTAACAGTGAGATTGGTGGCGATAATATCACCCTCTCCTTTGTTCAGCATCTCAAACATTTTATCTACATCATCGAGTAACCTGACTTCTAATTTTACACCAATACTTTTTGCAAAGAGCCGAACCATTTCATAGTCAAATCCCCTGATTTGATTTTTGTACAAGTAGTATGTTGAAGCACTGTTCTCAGTCAACAAAATCAAACTGCCTCTTTTTCTTATAGAGTCAAGATCAAATTCAACCATGTTCGATGGTGAAATAGGATTCTCTTTCGCGGTCGATTCTTCGCAGGATGTAAAAGAAAAAAGTAAGGCAACCAGGCCAATGATGAAAAGAAGATATGGGCTTTTTAGTTGGAGCATTAATGATGGCAAAATAATGGTGGTATTACCACATTCTTTCTCAAAAGATACAACATCTGTTTTTTCGCTTGAAAAATCAGATGCTTCCTGTGCTCCGGAATTTTATTTCGAGTGAAAAATGAATCGATCATTCTATTTTTTCAAATGAGTGAATAAAAAAACCCTGTCTTTTGAACAGGGTTTGATTGTGTGGGTTTTGTCGTTTTGGTTATGAAAATCTTTATTTCTTCATGAATTTTTCTGTCTTACTATCGTAGCTGATGTAGTATTCACCTTTTACAAGCGCCATGCAATCTACACTGCCGCTTCTGCCACGCTTTACAATTTGTCCGTATACGTTGAACATCTCATAAGATGTTTCACTTGAGAAATTAATACTTTTTGTTTTGCGGTCATATTTGAAAGTTACCGGAGCTACTGTGCTGGTTACTTCGCAAACGTTTGACTTTCGAAGATCGCCTTCGTAGCTTTTTTGAGCTACGCGAAATTTGTTGAGACCGCTTGTCAATTGTGCCTGAAACTTGTACACGTTCTTTGTGCCAATTCCATTGCCCATCACTTCACCTACGTTCACCCACTTGTTCCATTTGAATTGTTGAACGATATATGGAATCTTACCCATTTCGCCTGTGGTTTCCCACATTAACGAACCGGAGCTTAATACTTCAATTTTATTGCAATTGAATGTTGGTGCAGGCTCCAATGCTCCGGCATTCAAAACTTTTGGTGTGCATCCATCTTTGTGCTTAATAACTACAATCAATGGATCGCCGGTCTTCAATCCGTAAATTCCAAGGTCGATTTCGAAGGCTTGAGAATTGATTTCATCAGTAGTGACCAATCCATTTACGGTGACTTCAAAGACACAGAAGCCCACACCATCACTCGTGGTGGAGTTGATTACAAAAAGGTTGCGTTGCTGATAACGCCCTTCGAGTACTATCGTGCCCGCCATCGATTGAATAACGGAAGATAAAAAAAGTAATATGGCAAAAAGCCTCATATCCGAAGTAGCAGTGTATTTAAGTTATTTCAATTATGGATTAGAATTCACGGTCTAAAAATAATCGTCAGGTGGCAAAAGTATCTAATTTGACTTTAGAGGCGGAAATTAGTTTAGGGAAGAATATTTCAAAGGCATTCTCTGATGTTTTCCAATGTTTTTCCAATAACCAAGTAGCTCCGGCTAATTTTCTACCGCTTTTGATCCGTCGCGACATTTGTTCGAACGTTAAAGCAATGCCGTCCAATGACTTATAATGTGTCAGCCAATTGTACTCAATCATTTTCGAAAGAAAAAAACGGCGATTTTCTGTCATGTGCTCCTGGTGGCTGCTCAATCGGCTGTATACGTCTGAAATGAATGTTTCACGCGGAATTGAGCTGTATTTCTCCCAATGAATCGAGAGCAAATGATCGAAGAAGATATCGATTGCCACTGGAGAAAAAAGTCCGAGTTCTGCCCGCAATTCTGCCCTAAGTAAAAGGCATTCTGGAAAAGTGTCTGTGAAATGATCTATAAATCGATGAAGCAGAATGCCGTGTTGAATCCGCTCTGGGTAGTGCATATACTTTTTTCCTTTGACATCATCTGAGATGAACTGACCCACTAGTAGTTGAGTATCATCAAAGGATAGAAGTAAATGCGCCAGGTAATTCATATGGTTGGGTTACAAATTTAGCAATCAGACAGGTTTCCAATTGTTCGTTGCCGACCAGAATGGATTTAACCCTGTCATGTAGCAATCGACCACACTTATATATCTCCACTTAATTTTGGCAAGATGAGAGTTGGAAAAAGAGTCGGCGTCTATTGGCTTTCGCAAATTTGCGGATGGGGACTTTTTGTCATGGGCAATATCATCAGCGCGTCAATCCAGGACCAACCATTTCAAGGAATATACTTTGTCTCCTTTTTTATTCTGGTCGTTGGAATATTGGTTACGCATCTTTTTCGAACATTGGTTCATCGCTGGAAATGGAAAGTACTCAGTATTCCCAGGTTGATTCCAAGGATGCTGATCTCAGCGGTTCTAATGAGTGCAGTATTCACAGCGTTCAATACTTCACTTACGGATTTGTTGGGTCGTCAGATTCCTCTGGTCAAGAGCATGATATCAATTACGTTCTGGTTGAACCTTTTGAATTTTTCGGCGCTTTTTCTCTTATGGGAAATTATTTATTTCGCTGTGAATGTTTTCGAAAACTGGAAGAAAGAGGAAATTTTAAATCTTGAACTTCGCGCCGCGAAAACAGAAATTGAATTGAACAGTTTGAAATCTCAGATGAATCCACACTTCATGTTTAATAGCATGAACAGTATTCGCGCACTGGTAGATGAAAACCCTGAGAAGGCCAAGCAAGCTATCACGATGCTCAGCGGAATTCTTCGAAATAATCTTACGCTGGGTAGATTTCAAACAGTGTTGCTACGAGACGAAATTGATCTCGTAGACAAATATTTGTCACTTGAGAAAATTCGATTCGAAGAAAGATTGAATGTAACATACGATATAGCACCTTCGAGTTTGTTGTGTTCGCTTCCGCCATTTGTGCTTCAAACCATTGTGGAAAATGCTGTGAAGCACGGGATTTCCAAAAGAATGCAGGGAGGATCCATTCTCATTGCATCATCACTCAATAATGATGAGCTGATTGTTATAGTAAGGAATAGTGGTGCATTCATTCCGGAAAATGGACAAAGCGGAATTGGTCTTAGCAACACCAAATCTCGCCTGGAAATGATTTATGGAGGCAAGGCGGGCTTGACTATCGAAGCTCGTGCCGACGAGGTAATTGTTAACTTGAGTATTCCAAATAGAAAATGAAATGAAAACTTTAATTATCGATGATGAAAGATTAGCAAGAAAGGAATTGATCAGCTTGCTAAAGCAATTTCCCGAAATCGAAATTGCGGCAGAATGCAGTAATGCTGATGAAGCTATCCTGGCCATCGAATTGCATCAACCAGAACTTATTTTTCTCGATATACAAATGCCGGGTAAGAATGGATTTGAATTACTCGAAGATTTAGAATCAGTTCCAAAGGTGATTTTTGTAACAGCATACGATGAATTTGCTTTACGTGCTTTTGAAGTGAATGCACTCGATTATCTGTTGAAGCCTGTGGAGGAGGATAGGCTTGCTGACGCCATTCATCGTATAAAGAATACGAATGAAGCAGAGACGGCAACTGACCAAGTGAGAATTGAAGGAAAACTCGGACAAGAGGATCAGATATTTTTGAAGGATGGAGAAAAATGCTGGTTCGTTCCGCTGAAGGACATCAGACTTTTTGAGTCGGAAGGAAATTATGTTCGGGTGTTTTTCAATCAATCAAAACCACTCATCTTAAAATCACTCAATAATCTTGAGGAAAGATTGGATCATACTTTTTTTCGTACGAACCGAAAGTTTATCGTGAATTTGAGGTGGGTGAAAAATGTTGAGAATTGGTTCAATGGAGGTCTAAGATTGACGCTCACAGACGATACCCACGTTGAAGTTTCAAGAAGACAAAGTGCACGCTTCAGAGAATTGATGAGCTTGTGATGCTTTCAATGAATTACGCAAATGTTAAGCGTCATCAACTTCAGAATTTGATGCCAATTACAATAATGTCATCAATCTGCTCAAGATCTCCTTTCCAATCGTGAAAATTTTGTCGGATGTGTGCACGCTGCTTGTCCATGTTAGAGTCTGAAATTTCCTTTATCCAATTATAAAGTCCGGAGCGTTTTAGTTTTTTACCGTTGGTTCCACCAAATTGGTCCGTGATTCCGTCTGAGAAAAGATAGATGGCATCACCCGGTGCTACAGTAAATTCATACAAACTGAAAAGTTTGTTTTCTGTAAGGGAAGAACCACCAATGGACAAGCGATCTCCTTTGAGTTCAATCCACTCACCTTTATGATAGAATAATATGGGTCTGTTTGCACTGGCCATTTTTATTACACGCGTATCAACGTTGAAGTCGAAAACTGCGATATCCATTCCATCTTCAATCGTAACGTTTTCCTGTTTGTTGAGCATGTGACTCAACTCACTGTCAAGATGAATCAATACGTCTTTTGATGTCTGTACGATTTTTTTGCTCGAAACTTCTTTGAGCAACGTACTTCCGATAAGAGACATAAAAGCGCCCGGTACGCCATGTCCTGTGCAATCTGCGCACGACACCACTATTGTGCTCTCATATTTTTCAACCCAATAGAAATCTCCACTTACAATATCTCTCGGTTTGTAATAGACAAATGCATCGGAGAAATAGGTCTTCAGCGAATCAATTGGAGGCAACATTGCTTTCTGAATATTTCTCGCATATTGAATTGAGTCTGTGATGTCTTTGTTTTTTTCTTCCAGAAGTTCTTTTTGTTCTACCACTTCCTTGGTTCTTTCATCCAGCGCGTTTTTCAGCCGTTGTTGATTTTCGCGGAGATAGCGTTCGCGTCTCAGAATGATAAAGCGGACAAGCAATAGTGCACTAACGATACATATCGCAACGAACCACCATTTCAGCCAGAACGGTTTGTCAATGAAAATTTTGCACTCTAGAATTGTTTCTCCTCCGAATCCGTCGCTATTATAACATTTTACTTTAAATGTGTATTCACCTGGACCGATTTTCCCATAGTCTTCCACACTGATAGAGCTCAGTTCATTCCAGTCAGATTCGTAACCCTCAAGATAATATTGGTAGGTCACTTTAGATGGGTTTTTCAATGAAACACCAACGAACTTGAATACGAGTTTGTAGTCGCCGTAAGGTAAATTGAAATTGTCAAGTGACTGATATAAACTGTCATTTATTTGGATGCTTCTAAAATGTAGAATGGGCTCTTTGTCATTCTTAACGTCTTTGGAAGGTTCGTAACGGAGCAATCCTTCGTTGATTCCAAAAAGAATAACACCGTTCGGCATTCTGTCAACGGCATTGTCATTGAACCTTGAATCCAACCCAGAGCCAGGATCATGAATTTCTATTTCATTGGTGAGAACGTTCACCTGACTCAGCGCTCCATGATGACCTACCCATAATTTGTTACGATGATCACATGTTATGCTATAACAATAATCCGAATAGAGGCCATTGGTTTTATTAAGAATGATGATATCCTTTCCTGTGATTTTCATCAGACCAAGTCCATCCGTTCCAATCCAGATATTGCCGGAATTATCTTCTGTGATGCATCTGATCTGAATGAGCATATCTGCCAAAGGCGCAGGTATGTTGTGAATGACACCATCTTCGATATAGGTAATCTGACTGTTGTTAGTGGCTATCCAGATTCTGCCTTTGCTATCTCGAAAGAGGGATTTGATGACGTTGTGTGATAGTCCTGATTGAATTGAAATATGAGCAACGAGTTTATTACTGGAAAACTGATAGATTCCGTAGTCTGTTGCAACATAGATTGCATCATTGAACCCTAGTATGTCATTGATTTTTTGATGTTGCGTGTTTGAAGAAAGCTTTATTTCGACTAACTTTTTACTGCCGGGCTGAAGGTTGAAAATTTCGCCTGTCATAGTACCAACCCAAAGTATTCCATTCGATTCCTGATGTATTGAAGTTATTTCAACTTTGGGCAATCCGTTTTTAACCGAGAGTGTATCGATGATATTTGAAGGATCTTCGTGGCTTACGAAAATATAACCGTAACCTCCCGACCAAATAGTATCGTTTTTTTCATAAACGGAATAGATGTCTGAGCGTTGATCATATTGTGGAAAATTGAAAATCGAAAAGTAATTGTCCGTTAATTTCAATAGTCCTTCACCCAATGTTCCAATCCAAATTGTCCCTTCGCGGTCTTCTCTGCAAATTCGCATACTTGCAGATTTTAAAATGGCTGAATCAGTATATCGAATGAGCTTCAAATATTGACCGTTGACTAGTCCGGTAAGCTGTATCAATCCCTCGTTGTTACTGCAAATCCAAAGATTACTCTCAGCGTCTTCATACATAGAGTTGACTGAAATTTCAGAGAAATTATTTCCCATGTGCATCAGCGATTCTACCGTGAAATTTTTTTGCGAGAAATTGATTTTGAATATGCCCGAATCATCGGTGCCAACGAATAATCCTGAACTACTCTTATGTATACTCGAAACTTTTGTCTCAATGATTTCTTCTACCCAATCGAATGCTATTTCGTCATTGTTGGATATATGCGCGTTGAGCAGTCCTACATCAGTACCAAGCCATACGCGTTGATAATTGTCTACATAGAATGAATACAATGTGAAATCCTCTATTCCTTTGACATATTGTTTCCAAGTGCCTTCCGGGTCTTTCAACAGTATTCCGTCATTTTGCGTCAACACCCATAAATTGTGATGATCATCTTCTATGATGTCATTGATTTTTGATTGGGTGAATGCTGATAAATCAAATTGTTCAAAGACGCCTTTAGAAAACCGACTAATCAGTCCTTTGTTGTGGCCATACCAAATGGAACCATCTTCTGATTTTTCACTGCACGTCAGAAAATTGTCATTTAGTCCTTTCAGAGCATTGCTTTCTTCGAAAGTGAATCCGTCATATTTGTACAAACCTTCCCCGGTTCCTATCAAAAGATTGCCTTGATCGTCCTGATCGATAGTATATACAAATCGATTATTGAGTCCATCTTGTTCATTGTACTTTTTGAATTTGTACGATTGCCCGATAGCACCAGTACATGCGACGAGTAGTAAAATAAGGATGGGCGCTCTTAGCATAGACTACTTTTTCTTGGTAACATTGATATTGCCCTGAAACTTCGGAACCCCGCCGATAGGAACAACGAAAAAGGGTAGCAATTCTCCGTATTGATTTCGAATAGAAAAAACAACATTGTTGTTGTTCACTTGAATTCTGTCGTTTTTCGTAAATTGAATGTCTAAAGATTTACCACGTTCTGCATCTTTTATCTTGTAGATGCTATTGGACCAAGTATTGTCTCCCGAAAGCGCCACCTCATCTCCAAGTGTAGCTACTGAACAAATTTTTATATAGCCATCGTTGTCCCAATCGAAATTCCTCTGTTCTACTGATATCACTTTGTCATCGATATAAGGATATATATGTGATGTCTGATAAGCTTCTTTGTGCAACCTGAAAGTGTATTCGAACGTGAAAGCATTACCTCCTTCCACGGCGTCGTTCTTTTCCGGATGGGTTGACATAAAGTATCGGTATAAATTACCATCATCTCCTTTTATGCCTTCGCAAATTACTTTGAATATATAGCCTCCATATCTGGGAGAATACTCTCCTTCACTTGGATTGAATGGGCCGAAAGTGTACCATTTATTATCGTAGTCATCTTTCTGTCCAAAGGTTTTTGTGGCCAACATGTTTCCACTTTTGAAATCACCAACCGGATCGGTTCCTGTTGCATCCTGGTTGGTGATGCATCCCACTCCTCCGTAAACTGAGAATTTTGTCATCGTGTTGAATGCTCCATTCAATTCATCATGCATACCAACACAATCCGGATCAAAGACTCGTAAGTAAATCGGTTCTTTGAATTCCTTTTTTATCTTGAAGAAAAACGTTTGCGTGTAGTCGTCGTCGCCCCATTTAGTGCCTGCATCTTTTCCGAATGTTACAAGGAATGGAATGTTTTCATCCATCGCAGGCACTGGTTGCGTGAAGGCAACAATGAATTGCGAAAGGATAATCGTCAGGGTCAGGATATACTTCTTCATACTTAAAGTAATGTCATAAATGTCAATCCCTCGTTGGTGGGATCGCATCAACAATTTGTTGTTTTGGATCGGGCGCATAGGATGGATTGGTCTTCTACGGTTGAAAGCGCGCTTGGTTACGCGCATTCAATGATTACGTCATGTCAGGATGAATCATATCGGATTTTTGAGACTAGGTGGAGCGTTTTTTTCAGGATGTAGTGAAACGAAGAAATTAAATCTATTTCTTCTTTTTACCGGCATTGAATATTATCTCAAATTCAACCCTGCGGTTGATTGCGCGACCTTCTTCGGTTGAGTTATCCGCAAGCGGAGATTCTTCTCCATAGCCTTTTGGTACGAGCCTTGATTTGTTCACGCCCTGATTGAACAGGTATTGAATAACTGCCTCTGCACGTTTCTCTGCGAGTACGAGATTGTTGCTGTTGGTGCCAATACTGTCAGTGTGGGCCTTAACAAGAAGTTTCATCGATTGCTCCAGGTTCATTACTTCCCCAATGTAATTGAGATTATCAAAGGACTCCGGCTTGATGGAGTAAGTGCCAATATCAAACCTGATATCATTAAACTTATTGATATGCGCATTGATGGCTCCTTGCAATGAATCGGGGAGATACCACCATGTCTTTAATACTTCATTTTTGAACTCATGCGAAATATCCGATTTGATGATACTCGTGATATAGCCACTGTTTACCATGTCGTGATAAATACGCATCATTACAGGCATTTCGGTGGTGTTACCCACAGAGTAGTGATAGGATGTTTCGGTTGAATCGAAACGTTCATAGATCTCGAATTTGATGTTGTTGAAGTATGGATCTTCCGGGTGAATTTGCTTTTCGCTTTGTTTGAATTCTATGTAATAAACAGTTGAGTCCGGTTGATATTGAAGGTACTTGGTGGAATCTAATTCGACTATAACCATATCCTTTTGCAATGAAGATGTTGGTCGTTCGATCTGAATATTTTTATCCACAAGTGCTAATTCTTCTTGTGTTCCAACTGATATGATTTTTGTCGAACATCGCTTCTGGGGATGACCATCAATTGATTGTAATTGCACTCCAAGTTGTACGGTGTAATAACCAGGCGCCTTGAAACCATGACCTACCTCGTAACCTTGTCCATGTGTGCCGTCACCAAAATTCCAGTAATATTTCTCCGCTTTATCTTCTCCCATATCTGTGCCCGCAGCACTGAATTTCAGAGGTGTATTTGTGAGTGTTTCTTCCAATGAAGTTATGAATGGGTAAGGTGATTTTTCTATCGTCACATCCACTTCTGAAACTCTCGCGAAGCGTACGCGTGTCAAGCTGTCATAAACGTTGAGCGCAACATGGTATGTGCCGAAATCTTTGTAACAATATTCAGTTGTCAATCCACTTCCAAGGGTGCCATCGCCAAATTCCCACTCAAAAATCATCGGTGTAGAATCGTTCGGAATAATATTGGTTTCTTCAAACAAATAGCAGAATGTTGGCTCCTCCGCCGGAGGGCAATATTCAAATTCCGGATAGCGTATATTGAATTGATACAGTTCATCGTTCTTACCGTTGCGGTTGGATGCAAAGTATCCTGATTCGTTGTCTGCGGCTATCGTGAAGGAAAAATCATCCGACGGACTATTGATGGGTGAAAGCATGGCAACCGGCATTGAAAACCCTGCGTCATTGGATGCGCTTGAATAAATGTCGAAATGCGTATTCTTGTTTGTGCTGAAATAAAGCTTTGAATCTTCAGAAATAAAGGGAAACACTTCATCAAATGAAGTATTGATTGCTACACCAAGATTCACGGGCTTTTCCCACGTTTCGCCTTTTCTATTGCACACATAGATGTCTTTGCCGCCAAACCCACCGGGCATGTCTGATGTGAAGTAAAGTTTGTTGCCGTCGCTGCTCAACGCAGGATGCGCAATGTTGTAAGTGTGATCGGTTGTGTTGTATTCAAATGCTGTTGGAAGTGACCAATCATCGTTTGAAACATTTACGAAGAATAAACCAAGGTGATTGTTTTCTTTTTTTGAATCGCCAGGTATGGTGCCTGTATACACCATCATTGTGTGATCCTTGTTGAAACATGCCGGACCTTCGTTATAGCGAGTGACAATTTTCTGTGTTAGAATAGATGACTTGCTTTCCTCGGCGTAATAGTTTTTTGTCGGATAATTTCCCTCCACATCGATCCATGCAATTCCAATCCTTGATGGTCGGTCACTGCAAAAAATGATTCCGGCTTTATAGGAAACCGGAGCGAACTCGTTGTAGTTTGAATTGCATTTTAGAGCGCGTACCTCCGCCTCTTGAGCACTCAGACCAAGCGACAGCAAAAGAAATAGGAATATTATAGGGTAGCGAAACATCTCCTAGAAAAATCTTGTGTTGGGTGCGTTACTGTTATAAATGAACGTGTAAATTATGGCCAGTTCATGTGTGCCTTTGTCGTACCTGGAAAGATCACTGGTCAAATAATCATAGCTATAAGCGACTCGCAGCTGATCGTTCACTTTAGCTCTGCATATCAATGACAATGCATCTTTTGGACGCACAGTTATTCCAATGTCAACCATGCCCGCATATTGCACCATGGCGGTGAGGTCGGTTTGTAAACCGCCTCCCTTGTGATATTTGATCAGCGTCGAGCCTTGTAATTGCATCTTGTCTGAAATAGAAATTTTCTTGCCTGCCATCAAGTGGTAGGAGTTATTGTCTAAATGACTAACTCCTCTATACTGATTTCCTCCCACATATGTTTCAGTGAAGAATTGTGGAACCGATATTCCTGCAAACACAGATTTTGTTTCATAATAAACACCGGCGCCTGCAGACGGAATGTAATAGGCTAAATCACCGGAGTTGAAAACATAATCTCCATCTTCTGTTGTGCTCACATTCGACAACATATTTGAGCCATTGGTCAAACCCAGTGTCAAACCAAATGATAATTTTCCATGGCCCAATCGCATTCTGTACGCACCAGATCCAAGGAAGGATGTTTTGGATGAAACTCCAATTTTATCTCGAATTAATTGCACACCGAGAGCGATTTTTTCATTCTTAAGAGGTGTGCTGATGCTTAAGTATTGTGTCTTAGGTGCACCGGAAATTCCCTGCCACATGGCACGATGACTCATCGTTGCATTTAGTGCGTTGTACTGACCAGTGGCCCCGGCATTCGTCGCCATGGCATTGAACATGTACATGGTTTGTTGTGGATTCAACTGACCATGTATGACATTCACGCCACACACAAAGAGCAATATGTAAATGAGTTTTTGCATTTCTATCTTTTGATTACCACAAAGCCTTGATGCTTGTTTCCATCGAGGGTTAACTCGTAGAAATAAGTGTCATCCGGAAGTTGTTCTCCTGCATTATTCGTCGCCAGCCAATTATTTCTATAGAGATTGTTTTCATAAACTTTTTGTCCCCATCTGTTGAACACCATCAATTCCGCCAGCTTTATGTTTTCAATTCCGCGAATGACAAAGGCATCGTTTACTCCGTCGTCGTTAGGTGAGTATCCACTTGGTATAAACAGGCCTCCAACGGTTATTTCAAGTGTGTCGGTGGCTACGCAAACACCGTTGGTTGCTATAAGAATAACTTCATTAGTGCCCATTGATAATCCAGACAACGTGGTTTGTATGGATGCTGAATTTTGAAAGTCTCCGTTGCCGGAAATAACCTCCCAATGAGTCGTTCCCGATCCATCGTACATTCCATTCAATGATGTCTCTGTTGTTAGATACAATACTTGATCTTCACCTGCATCTGGTTGAATTGTGGGTTCATAAAAGTAAACTTCCAGGCTGTCATAAATACTGCAGCCTGCTGTTACTGCATGAGCGTAAATCCAACCGCTTCCGTAATTTTCATGAATGGCCAGAATCACATTGTTGGACCCAAATGCAATCTCTATTCCGTCGCTTGAACTCCATGTCACGTTCGGTTGTGCTGTTGCCAGACTTAAATTAATTTCTTGTCCGCAAACAGATGGGTTATCAACTACAATGTCGAGTGAAGGCGGCGAAAGTATAGTTATGCTCTGTACGAATTCCATCGTGCACTCTAGATGAGTTGCTACAAGTTGAATTAGATGATTCCCTATCGATAATTGTGCAGGGTCTAATAGGTTGTTCAACAATGGAACGCCATCAACATTCAATGTGTATGATGCAGTTGTTGAAACATTTATTGTAATTGCATTTGCTGTTTGACAAAGCATCGAAACAGGAACATTCCAAATTACTTCGGGCATCGATTCGACTGTTATGTTATAACTGTAATTTACTGTGTGAACTCCATCACTATAGGTGTAGTAATGTGTGTTCAATCCTTCAACCAATGGAGGATTGTTGTTTTCGAGAGCGACCATCATTCCACAATCAAGCGCGAAAATGTCTTGCTGGAAATTTAAACCACAAACGGTTGTATCACTCACTGAAATAATCACTGGTGCTTGCGTGTCCATCACCGTCAATGTGAATGAAAGTGTATCTGAATAATTACCACTCAAATCATGTGCGAAGTAGAATATCGTATGCACTCCAATGTCATAATTGTTATCTGAATTGTCTATTATAACAATCTGTGGATTACTGTCACATGCATCACTCGCTGAAATAAGACCAGCAGGGTTGAAGTATCCGGAACAAGATCCGGGTTGCTGCGCGACAATTGCATTTCCGATTTGATTGACCATTGGTGCAGTCATGTCTGTAAGTGTCAACATTAAGCTGACTTCTGTATACAACCCGGAATTGTTATCCGTCACTTTCAGGTTGAACCACGTGGTATACGCTCCAGTGAGAATTTGACCTGTTTGAATCGATTGCTCCACACTGTAATCACTGCATTCGTTAATTTGAATGATTTCACTTAGGTGAGGGAAAACCGCTTCACAGTTGGCATCTACATTGAGCATGATGGCGCTAGGTGCGGTAATGACAGGTGGAAGATTGTCTATAATAATTACTGGAACATGACATGTGTCGCTTGAGTTTCCAAGATCATCCATAACCCAGATATCCACCGTTGTTAAAGTCGAAATCAATCCTGGTGCCGGATATTGCATTACGGTATAATTCCCATTGCTAAGAATATTGACAGGTGAAATATCTCCTGTCTGGTCTGTTACTTCCACCATACAATTATTAGTAAGATAAAATGTAATCGTGTCAGGGCAAACGAGAATTTGGGGATTGCTAATCGTCGTAATGTCAATATAAAAAGTGCATTGAGAAATGTTGTTATTGTCATCACTTACCGTGATTGTAATTGATGTGTCACTCGTTATGTAAGTGCCGGCCGGAATTGATTGCGTAATGGAAATGTTTTCATTGCAACTTGCATTTACTTCAATCATTTCGTTGTAATCAGGAATCAACATCTGTTCATCAAATAACAGCGTGACAGCTGTATCTCCAGGACAAATAAAGCTTGGAGGCGTGAGGTCAACAACATGCACAATGGTTTGACAAACACCCAAGTTACCCGAGTTGTCGGAGACAAACCATTCAACGGTCGTATAGCCTATCGTGTAATAGTCTGAAGCGAAAAACCCGTTATTGTATCCATTCGTGGTGGAAGAGTAGCTACAGTTTTCAACGTATGTTGGCTGCTCGATTTCAACCCATGTCATGCAGAATTCATCAACAGACGACACCACTACGCTATCCTGACAATAGACAATTGGCGCCTGATTATCATAAACTAAAACATTCGTGATGCATGTGCCATAGTTGCCATTGACATCCGTAACTGTCCATGTGACAGTAGTGATTCCAGGGTAGAATTGGCCATATCCACTTGAAGTATTTGTGAAGTCATTGATGAACGTAATATTCGCTTCATCATCAATCGAAATAGGTGTAGGTAAATTCAATGTCGCATAACAGACCATGCTATCTACCGCCGAGGTGATTTGTTCAATGCAAGTTATGGCCGGAGGTGTATTGTCAAGCACAGTTACCGTCATCGTGCAGGAAGCAGAGTTGTTGGACAAATCTGTTGCCGTCCAGATTATTTCAGTTATGCCTAAAGGAAAAGTTATGGGTGCTGTAGATGTAAAGTTGATGTTGTTTACAACGTAAGCATTACCACAGTTGTCGGAAAATGAAGGTGTCGTGATGTTGACTTCGCCATAAAGTTCTCCCGGTAATGCAAGTATGGTGATGTCTTCTTCGCATAGCAAAAGGGGCGCCGTGACATCTGTAACGGTAACTACTTGAGTGCATGTAGCCGTGTTATTTGCCCCGTCGGTGACGGTCCAAATAATGGTTGTGTTTCCTGTAGGGTAAAGATTTGATGCATGGCTATTCGTGATGACATATTCAATGCAATTGTCTGTTGCAATGGGTGTGCCTAACGATAAAATAATGGCATCACATGAATTCGCATTTGAATTCGTCTCAATATTAGATGGACACACAATCGTCGGTAAAATATTATCCGAAACGGTGACTGTGAATGAACAAGTCGCTGTGTTGTTCGCTGCGTCAAATACATTGTATGTAACTGTCGTCACTCCAATGTTGAATGCATACGTTCCAACATTATTAATTCCTGTCGCCGGTGATGAAGCTGTCGTCGCTCCACTCAT
>JAYTOA010000027.1:0-21249 GCA_043748015.1 Flavobacteriales bacterium | reverse complement strand
GACGATGAACTTCCGGTGATCACTTGCCCAGCAGACATCAATCAAACTGCCGATGCAGGTGTTTGCCAGGCGATGGTTACGGTTCCTGCTCCGGTTGTGATTGACAATTGTGGTATCGCAACAGTGATCAACGACTTCAATGGAACTGAAAATGCATCAGGAGTTTACTTAGTAGGAACTACGATTGTTGAATGGACTATTACTGATATCCACGGCAACGTTTCTATCTGCACAATGAATGTGACCATCACAGACAACGAGCAACCTGCCATCACTTGTCCTGCGAATATCACTGTAAACAATGATGTTGCAGTATGTGAAGCAATAGTAACTGTGCCTGCCATTGTTGCAAATGACAACTGTGCTGTTGCAGCTATTACAAATGATTACAACAATACTGTTGACGCATCAGGCGTGTATCCTGTTGGACCTACAACCATTCTTTGGACAGTAACAGATGTTCATGGTAACGTTTCAACATGCACACAGATCATCACAGTAGTTGACAACGAGCAACCGGTAATTAACTGTCCAGCCGACACGATTGTAGGAAATACCGTAAGTCTTTGTACTTCTGCGGTAATAATGGATGCTCCCATAGTGAGTGACAACTGTGGTATAGCAACAGTATTGAATGACTACAATGACACAGACAACGGTTCAGGAATTTATCCTGTAGGTTCTACAACAGTTGTTTGGACCGCAACAGATATTCACGGCAATTCCAATACTTGCATTGTAATAGTAACTGTGGAAGATGTTGAAATTCCATCGATTGTTTGTCCTCAAACCATTACAGGTGAAAGTCAGGCCGGATCGTGCGATGCTGACATGACGATTCCAACACCTACAACTGATGATAATTGCGGAGTTGCATCTGTAATCAACGATTACAATGGAACAAATAACGCGAGTGGAATCTATCCTGCAGGAACAACGATTGTTGTTTGGACTGTGACAGACATTCACGGCAACATCAACTCTTGCATGCAAGAAATCGTTGTGAACGACACTCAGTCACCGATTGCTAATTCATGTGGATATACAATTGAAGTAAACAATGACCCGCAGGAATGTGGCGCAATTGTTACGTACGACATGCCTACAGCAATAGATAATTGTACAACAGTGAATACCACTTTGATCAGCGGACCTGCAAGCGGAACTTTCTTCCCTGTTGGAATCACTGAAGTGATTGTTGAATTCACGGATGTTGCAGGTAACGCAACACAGTGCAACTTCTTTGTCAACGTAATTGATAATGAAATGCCAACTGTAGTTTGTACTGAAGACATCACCATGAACAACGACCTCGGAGTTTGTGGAGCAATGGTGAACTATTCTGCTCCAACCTTCCAAGACAATTGTGGCAATCAAAGTGGAACAACGGAATTAATAGCAGGACTTGGTACCGGCGAGGTATTCCCAACAGGTACAACGATTGTGACCTATCAAATTACCGACGCAATGGGCAATGCATCAACATGCTCATTCAATGTCACCATCGTTGATATTGAAGCACCAGTGATTGAGTGTAGTAATGACATCATCACGCAAGATCCAATCGTTGATTACGCTCTGCCGAACGTAACTGACAATTGCTCAGCAACACTCACGTTGATTGATGGCTTAGAGAGTGGTGATGTATTCCCTCATGGCTATACCAGTATCACTTATGCAGCAATTGACCCATCGGGTAACGCTGACACTTGCTCATTCCAGGTATTGGTAAACAATCCACCGACAGCAGTTCTTGATGATGGAGCATTCGCCGAAAACGACAACAACATTCTGATCAACCTGATTGGAAATGACTATGACATCGATGGCGATTCAATCTTCATCACGGGCATCTGGGGAGGTAATGGAGTATCAACACTCAACGCAAACGGCTCACTTTCCTACAGCATCAATACGCAAGATTGGTGCGGTATGGATACCATCTATTATACGCTTTGCGACTCATACAATGCATGTGACACAGGACTGATCATTATCAATGTTGAATGCTACTTCTTCGTCATCATTCCACAAGGATTCTCTCCAAATGGTGATGGTGTGAATGACACATTCGAGATCATCGGCATTGAAGATTATCCGAACAATCACTTGAGTGTCTTTAATAGATGGGGACATAAAGTTTACGAGAGACAAGCTTATGATAACAGTTGGAATGGCACTTCGGAATCTCCACTGACAATTGGAAATGGAATGTTACCTAAAGGAACTTATTACTACGCGCTTGATCTTGGAGATGGAACAAAGCTGATGAAAGGTTATGTCTTCCTCAATAGATAACTTTCAATGGACAACAACGTAAAGAACAAAGACAATCATCATGAAAAAATATAGCATCATCACCACCATCATCCTCTTAAGTCTTGCCACTATCAGTCGAGGACAGCAGGATGCGGTAAACAGTCAGTTTGTAATGAACAAAATGTTTATCAACCCGGGCTACACCGGCTATAAGGAACAGGCAATGTTGACAGCCATGCACAGAATGCAATGGGTTGGTTTCAAAGGAGCGCCGATGACACAGACATTGAGTTTTGACACACCGCTCAAGAAGAACCAAATTGCTGTTGGAGGAATTCTAACACACGACAAGGCCGGACCCTTGAGTAGAATTGGTGCCACCGGAACCTTTGCCTATCGTATGCGGTTGAGCAACAGAGCAACTCTATCCTGGGGAGCTCAGGCATCCGTTGATGTCTATCAAATGAATCTCACCGATCTTACGTTGTCCAGCGACTCCTATGGATTGCAAGATGATGCATTCATGTATAACACAAAAGGACTTGTATTGCCCAATATAGGATTTGGAGCTTACTACTTTAAAAAGGATCACTTCATTGGATTGTCATGTCCAAAAATGTTACGCCCGAAACTTGAGAAAAAGAATGCACCTGCGTACAGCCTACTCGATGGCCGCTCTGAACCGACGATTTATATGTTCGGAGGAAAACAATTTAAAATCAACAAGGACATACAAATCATTGCGAGCATGCTGGCACGAGCTGAATGGAATTCGCCAATGTCGATAGGTTTATATGCGAATGCTATCTATATGAAAAATTTCAATTTCGGACTCTTCTATCACTTAAGAGAAACCGGTGGATTTATGTTCCAATGGCAGTTCGACAAGCAAATCAAAGTTGGATACTCCTTCGACATTCCAATGAATGAATTGAGCCGATATACATACGGTAGTCATGAAATTGCAGTCAACTATGCATTGAGCTCGAGCAAGAAAAGAATTGTATACCCAAGATACTTCTAGCGGATAGATTGTGATTAAATAAAAGGCCCCGCTGAACTCGTTTCAGCAGGGCCTTTTTTAATGTCTAAAACTCAAGCCCAATTGAGATTTCAACCCAAATCGGAACCTTTTTGTTAAAATGCGTGTATAAGGTAATGATTTTAATAATCCCTATAAAAATGAAATCGAAAACTTTCATCCTATTCATTACATGCTTGCTCGTGTCCTTTATTGGAAAGAGTCAATCAGCCCCACTAGTGGATAAAGGCGATAAAGCATTTGACAAATCTGAATTCCAGGAAGCCATGTACTTCTATGAAACGGCTTTGGAATCCAGTCCGAATGATCCTGAAATCACCAGGCGAATCGCTAACACACACAGACGTATGGGCCAGCTAGCTGTTTCCGCGGAATGGTATCGCAAAACAATTGAGCTTGACGCATCCAATTCGGAAGATTTACTTTATTACGCTCAAGCGCTAAAAAATCTTCAGCAATACGAAGAAGCCATTTATTGGTATGAGATGTATGATAAAGTGAAACCGGGAGATTCTAGGGCTCTTAGTCACCTTATGAATAAAGATTATTATCGTGATCTGCAAGCAGACTCAGCCAGATATGCAATGAAGTCTTTCAAATCCAATAATGAATTTTCTGTAATAGGCATCACATTATTTGAAGATGAAAAGATGCTCGTGTCAGCTGTAAATATGGATAAAGGAAAGCAGGCCGAAATGTCTCCATTTCTAGATGTATTCATTTGCGATTTCAATTCACAAAATGAACTGGAGCACCCCATCCGACTGGATAAAAAAGTGAATTCAAAATATCATGACGGACCGGCATTCTACAGCTTTGCTGAGCACAAGCTTTACATAACCCGCAACAACATACGAAATGGAAAACCCGTGCGCGATAAAAACGGCAATGTGAATTTGAAAATTTATGCTGCATCTTATGAAAACGGCGCTTGGTCATCTGCCCAGGAATTGAAAATGAACGATGACAAATATTCCACCGGACATGCATGTCTTACTAAAGACGGTCAAACGATGTACTTCGTAAGTACGCGTGACGGAGGCTACGGAGGAACGGACGTCTACATGTGTTACAAAGCCGGAAATGCATGGTCAGAACCGGTTAACCTGGGTCCGAACGTGAATACTGCAGGCAATGAAATGTTCCCATTCATTGACGAAACAGGTTCACTCTTCTTTGCATCAGATGGACATGCCGGACTTGGCGGATTGGATATTTTTTCATCACAGAAAAAAAATGAAGTATGGCAAATGCCTGTCAACTTGGGTGCCCCGATTAACTCATGTATGGATGATTTCGGATTGCTGTATGATAAAGAGTCTGACAATGGCTACTTCTGTTCAAATCGAGCGGGGAACGGCAACGACAATTTATATTTCTATAAGCACATTACCATGGAGCGCATGATTTTAGCCGGAACAATCAAGGCTAACAATCCAAATATTTCATTGGCCGGTGAGCGAATTCAAATCAGAGAAGCGAAAAGTGCAAGAGTATCATTTGCTACACTTGATCAACATGAGCGCTTTGAATATTTCGGTAATGCAGGTGAAGTAATTGAAATCACTTTCCTCAATGCCGAATACTTCGATAAAGATGCATCTGTAATAAAGTATGAGATTCCTGAAATCATCACCGACCCATATGTAAATATTGGAAGGAGCGATGCCAGACTTATCAAAAGGCCTCCGGGTGATGGACTTCTTTCAACTATGACTGCTCCTGTGCTTGCTGAAACCAAAACAGCTGAGCCGGTCAAGTCGACAAACAATTCGAAAACTGCGAACAAGGACGGGAAACAGGATAAAACAGCTGTGGTAGCGCCGATCATTGAAGCACCAAAGGAAACGCCAAAAGAATCGCCAGCGGTTATTCCAACAGAAGTGGATTTGGTAGCGATGCAAAAACGCAATGCCATACTCTTACAATATCAGGGTAAGATTGTCGAGGCGGATAAGTTATATGCTGCCGGAAGTTTTAAAGAAGCACGAGCAATGTACCTGAGTGCATCCGCTATCAAAACAGATGAGGCTTATCCAAAAATGATGATGGCTAAAATCGATGAAATGTTCAAAGCTGATAACTCAGCAAATGCAGATGTACAATACGAAGAGAAAATTAGATTTGCGGACAAAAATTTTTCTGAGAATAATTTTGGTGAGGCTTTGAAAGCATATCAGATTGCCAGTTCAATAAAGCCAACTCAAACGTATCCGAAGGATCAGATCAAGAAGACGGAAGCGATTCTGGCAAAACTGAAAGAGCCTGTTGCAACAGTAAGTACTTCAACAAAAACTACCAACACAACAGCAACGACCACCACACCTGCACCGGCAAAAAAACAATCTGAGTTTGAAAAAGCTGTTCCTGTTGTAGACCTCGTTGGTATGGGAATCGACAATGTCGTATTTGATTATAACAAATCATTTATTCGAAAAGACGACACGCCAATTCTGGATAAACTTTGCACGCAGATGAAAGAAAATCCGGCCACCACGTTGCTCATTCGTGCCCACTGTGACTCACGCGGCAGCCTTGCGTACAATCAAAGTTTATCCATGTCAAGAGCGATGGCTGTACAAGGATATCTTTTGCAGCGTGGTATCAAGCGCGAAAGAATCATTGCCGAATGGTACGGCGAACAACGCCCTCTCAATGGTTGTATTGATGATGTGCCATGTGAAGAAACACAATACGAAGTAAATAGAAGAGCAGAATTCAAATTGGTGAATAAGAAATAATTTATCACCTTCATACGATATAGAAAAAGGCTGTCACATGTGGACAGCCTTTTTCTTTATTCTTAGGAATTTGGGTTTACAGGATTATGGGATAATAGGGAGCTTTGAGTGATTGGGTTATTGGGCGAAAGGCATTCTGGACCGTAAGAATGACCTGTTGATTTGTAGATAAAAAGTTATGCAGGATGGATACCACGTTAATGAATCAATGCTTGAATACACAACATACCAATTTTACAAAATGCTCAACTGAATTTCATCAGCGCGATGAGATAATGATCTATTAGCTGAAGGAAAAGGCCGAGTTACACTACGCGCGGTCTGCGCAATAACCTATAACTTCCATTTGAACGCCTCTGCACACACCCCCAATAATCCCACACTCCTATTATCCTATATAACTAACGATCTACACCTTACTCAACTTAATCATATTCGTCATGCCCTGCTCAGCAATTGGCATAGATGCAAGGTGAACGACAAACTCTCCCTCTTTAACGTATTCATTTTTCTTCAGAAAGAATTTGATGTCCGAAATAGTTTGATCAGTGCTCACCATTTTATCATAGAAGAAAGCTCGGACACCCCAAACCAGATTCATCTGCGTGAGAATTTTTTTATTGCTCGTAAAAACAAAAACAACAGCACGAGGCCTCCAACCGGCAAGTCTGTATCCGGTATATCCACTGAATGACATTGTAACCAGACCAGATGCTTTCACGCGTGCTGCCAACCTGCATGCGCTATAACAAACACTGTTGGTCATAAAGCGATCTTCGTCAACTTCAAGGGGCAACTCTTCATGATAATACAGATCGTCATATGTTTCCGCTTCTTCAATAATGCTGTTCATGATGCGAATCGATTCCACGGGATATTTTCCAACAGAAGTTTCGCCGCTCAACATCACGGCATCCGTTCCATCTAGAACAGCATTGGCAACGTCGGCCACTTCAGCTCTCGTAGGTGTAACATTTGTAATCATGCTTTCCATCATTTGTGTAGCAACAATTACCGGCTTCGCTGCATGAACACATTTCTTCACAATCATTTTCTGAATCAACGGAACGCTGTGAAGTGGTATTTCAACGCCGAGATCGCCACGCGCTACCATCACCGCGTCTGTAACAGCAATGATCTCGTCAATCTGCTCTACCGCTTCCGGCTTTTCAATTTTCGCAACAACTTTTGCGTGCTTATTGGATCTGGCAATGATCTCCTTCAGTGCTACAACATCGGATGCGTTTCTAACAAACGAAAGTCCAATCCAGTCGACATCCTTGCTCAACGCAAATTCCAGATCCTGCAAATCCTTTTCAGAAAGTGAAGGCAGTGAAACTTTGGTATTCGGAAGATTCAATCCTTTACGAGACGAGAGCGGTCCACCCTGATTGATTTCGCAAATGACATTGTCTTTGCCATTGGTCTCGAGAATAGTCATCATCAACTTTCCGTCATCCAATAAAACAGTTTCGCCGGCTTTCACATCCTGCGCAAACTCTTTATAATTCGTGTAGATAACTTCAGCGGTCCCTATTTGCTTTTCTGTACTGATTCGAATTTTATTTCCTGCCACCAATTCAACTGAACCATTTTCCATTTCACCAACGCGCAACTTTGGTCCTTGCAAATCCGCGAGCAATGAAGTATTTCTTCCCAGCTCAACATTGATCTCCCTGACAAACTGTATTACCTGCAAATGGTCTTCGTATGCACCATGAGAAAAATTCAAGCGAGCCACATCAAGACCATTAAGTATCATTTGTTTCAACACTTCTTTAGAACTGCTTGCCGGACCAATGGTCGCGACAATCTTCGTTTTGGTATTCACCATTTCCATCTTCTATCTGTATTCGTATAATAAATTTTGCTTCGATTTCAATTTCTCCACATTGATTGGATAGGCCGTTATGATAAACGGATTTGACCTCAATTTTCTAAAGAACGCATCATCACATCCAAATTGATCATTCTCAATTTTCAGCACATAATCAAAATGCTGAACATCCGGCAGGAAAAAGCCTTCAGGCGTATTGTTGTCTATCAACGTAATTGTTGATTGCTCCGTTGGATGTTCAAAACGAAATTGCGCATGCGAAGAGTCATTGCTGCGCTGATTCATAATAATATCGGAGATACGCCGAAGTCTCCAGCCCATGCGCTTGTTCAATGACCAGGCAAGCCGATAGTCCTTTTCATGACTACTAATGCCTACGAGGTCAAACTCATAATTGGATTCTATGTCGAGTGTATATATGGTCACTTAGTGTACTTTTTACACTTAGCAAATGTAAGCTGCGTTGAGAACATCAAAATTGGACTACACACATTAAATAGCACAAAAAGAAATAAAACTTATTACATCAAACATGTTGGAAGCGAACAACCGCTCTTCCATCCTTCCTCTCAAGATCACAATTTACACCCAGATAGAAAGCTCTGTTATCATTCTGATGTCCTGCAGGAAAGCCGGATAACACCGAGATTTTCCTTTCCTCAAAAAATTCACAGATCGTAGTGAGAGCACCTGTTCCCCAGGGATTGTTCACCTGAAATCCAAAATCCGCAGTGTTATCCTTCATTTGAGTTAGACCTCCTAAAAGCACGGCTTTGACCTCTTTGAGAAATCCCGCTCGCATAAGTCCGTACATCATTCTGTCAATGTGATAATACATTTCATCAACATCTTCAATGAACAATATGAAAGGCTCGATAGGTTGTAAAGACGAACTCCCAAGCATACTATAGAGCACGGATAAATTACCGCCCATGATTGGTAAACTATGAACGGGTAAACGACTCAAGCCTGAATTCTGCTCCAGTGAAAAACTTATTTCCTGCAACTCACCGGTAAGGGCCATTCGAATATTCTCCAAAGCCACAGCCGTTGCGTCTTTAAAAGAAACCGGCATAGTTGAATGGATAGTGGCTATTCCTTTCGAATTGAGATGAGCGTGAAGAACAGTGATGTCGCTGTATCCGCAAATCCATTTTGGATACTTCATGAATTGAGAAAAATCAAGATCATCTATCAGATGAACTGTACCGTATCCACCTCTAGCAACAATGATTGCTTTAATTTCCGGATCATCCAACAATTGTTGGGTAGCCGACAATCTTTCCTCTTTTGATCCCGCCAACTGAAAAAGCTGCGAGTGAATATTGGACGCCACACGGCATTTAAATCCCCACGACTCGAATAAGTCTGTTGCGGATTTCAATTGTTCGGTAGTGATCCATCGCGCCGTAGCAACAATTCCGATGGTATCACCACTTTTAAGAAAAGAAGGTATTATCACATTCATCTCAAAACTATCTTGCACCCGCAAATCTGCCATTCATCCTTGTTGAGAAGCGATCGAAGATGATAAACTTATCCACGGCATGATTTGATATCGTAAAAATGAGTGAACCAAAAAGATATCTTGTTACATCGGCATTGCCTTATGCAAATGGACCTTTGCACATCGGCCATATAGCTGGCGCATACCTGAGCGCTGATATATATGTACGATATCTGCGGTCGTGCAATAAAGATGTTGCGTTCATCTGTGGCAGTGACGAACATGGCGCGGCAATTACACTACGTGCAAAAAAAGAATCAAAGACACCTAAAGAAATCGTCGATTATTATCACGTTTTGATGCAAAAATCTTTTGCAGATTTCGGTATTGCATTCGATGAATATTACAGGACATCCTCTCCTGAACATCACAAAATGTCGCAAGATATTTTTAAAAATTTGGAGAAAAAAGGCTGCTTTGAAGTAGAGCGTTCTGATCAATATTATGATGAAGAGGCAAAGCAGTTTCTAGCTGACAGATACATCACTGGCACGTGTCCACATTGCGGAAACGACAAGGCATACGGAGATCAATGTGAACGTTGCGGAAGAACTTTGAGTCCGATGGATCTCATTGAACCAAAATCCACTTTGAGTGGAAGTAAGCCAGTGCTTAAAGAAACATCGCACTGGTATTTGCCGATGGCACAACACGAAGCCTGGGTGCGCGATTATATCAGAAACGGAACGCTGAATGGTGTTCAACATCACGATCCAAAAGATTGGAAATCGCACGTGGTTGGTCAGTGCATGAGTTGGGTAGATGGCGGATTGCAAAGTCGTGCAATGACCAGAGATCTTGATTGGGGAGTTCCTGTACCTGTGGAAGGTGCGGATGGAAAAGTTTTGTATGTGTGGCTTGATGCGCCGATTGGATACATCACAAATACAAAAGTATGGGCTGACAAACACGGGCGCAATTGGGAAGACTATTGGAAGAGTGATGATTCGCGCCTTATACATTTTATTGGAAAAGACAACATCGTTTTCCACTGCATCATATTTCCGATAATTCTTAAAGCACACGGAGAATTTGTCTTGCCATACAATGTTCCCGCAAATGAATTCATGAATCTCGAAGGAGACAAAATTTCAACTTCGCGTAACTGGGCGGTATGGTTACATGAGTATCTCGAAGACATGCCCGGAAGACAAGATGAGATGCGTTTTGTATTGGGTTCAATTATGCCTGAACAAAAAGACAGCGAATTCACTTGGATAGATTTCAAAGACAGAGTGAACAATGAGTTGGCGGATATTCTTGGAAATTTCGTCAACCGTGTTTTTGTTCTTACACATAAATTTTATGATGGAATAATTCCTGAAACCAAAGGCGAACCATCCCCCGGAGAGAAACAAGCCGGTAAAGCTGCATATGAATCATATCTCGCAGTTGGAGGGAAAATCGAAGAGTTCAGATTTCGAGAGGCGCTCGCAGAAGCAATGAACATTGCACGCATCGGTAATAAATTACTGACAGAAACAGAGCCGTGGAAATTGATCAAGACTGATCCGGATGCCGCCGCGCGAATTATGCATTCGTGCGCCAATCTCGTTGCTGATGCCGCATTCGTTCTTCGACCATTTATTCCTTTTACATCAGAAAAAATAAGAGTTGCACTCAACATTCAGTGGTGTGCATGGAATGATCTTGCAAAATCCGGATTGCTGAATGCCGGTCATAAGATTGATCATCTTCCAATTCTTTTCGAAAAAATCACAGATGAGTTTGTTGCTACGCAAGTAGCAAAACTTGAAGCGAGTAAAATGAATTCTGTTGAGGAGAATGCAAAAGCCATCAAAGAGAATATCGACTTTGATACATTCCAGAAAATGGATATTCGTGTTGTCAAAGTTTTAGAAGCAGAAGCAGTTCCGAAGACAAAAAAATTATTGAAGCTAAAAGTGGATACCGGAGTTGGTGAACGAACCGTCATCTCGGGAATAGCCGAGCACTACAAGCCGGAAGACATTATTGGAAAAACAGTTTTGTTTCTTGCCAATCTCGCACCGCGTGAAATCAAAGGAGTAAAAAGCGAAGGAATGATATTGATGGCAGAAAATGCAGCAGGCCTATTATCAATTCTTTCTCCGGAAAAAAGTATGAATGCAGGTGATGAAGTGAAATAGTATTCACTTCGTCAATGTCTATTTCAAATTACTCATGAATTCATAGCATACTGCAGATAGTTGAGCGATAGCACCCGGTAGCAATTCAATTTTGGAACCTTCCGTCATAATTACAACGACAAAAGGTCTCTTGCTTAGATACACTATTGCGCCGTCATGAAACTGATAAGCCCTTGATTCGCTCATTCTTTCCCGAATTTATGTGACACTGTTACATCGGTGGGAATTGGCTTTACCAGCCCGTCTTTAAAGTCCGTTTGGGCAAGGAGCGAAAGTGCCCTTTCTGAATATTTACTTTCAAGATAAGTAGCGTTAAATAACACGCGATAAAATCTCGCATAATCAGACGCCGTCATCAAATTATTCCAGTCATCGGCTTGTGGTGCAATTAAATCAAGATCCAATAACAACTTCGAATAAACAGGTTAATCCATTTCGCACTTCAACAAGAAAGTCGCATCGTTATCACTGAATTCAATCATTACCTGGAGCAATTGATAACTAGAGTACCACTTCCCAACAACCAGTGGAACGGGCGTATTCACAAGAACGCCCATATCTGCATGACTTGTAAGTGTAATCTGTTTTTCCAGAAATGATGGATTCATTTCCGCCTGTTTCAAAATTGTGATGAACGTCGCTACCTTCAACATGCTACCCGGCAAATATTTTAGGTATCCATTTACCTGAGTCCAATCTACGGAATACAACTCCTTCAAATAAACAGTGGCGTTGGTCATTAAATTCGATGAAGCCAGCTCCTGCATCTTTTCGGAAAGAGCAGCGTTCAAAGGAACAAACTTCTCGCTTTCGTGCTTCATATCAGCAAACAGAAGAGGCTTAATAAACTTGAATTTATTCTCTCTGTGCATAACAAAATCACCAGGGTTTTCCGCAGAAATACCAATTGACAAATTTTGAGTAATTGGCAAATTATCATTGTGACTAATTGGCGTCACGTTGTTCTCCAGCCGATTGGAAGTAGACAAATTTCCACTGAAATATTGCGTCAATAAAACGCTGGCAAGTACCGCAAATATCAATACAATAAAAAAAGCTTTTCTACTCATAAATTGATCGTCGGTTTGGTTTCCATTATCGGCTACTAACTGTTCAGACATCCTTACAAACTATTAATAATCCTAACAATAATTTTTCTTTGCAGGCCAACAAGAAACACGTTCAACATTAGCCAACACTTCAGCCCAAGCAAAAAGCCGGCTCGCGGATACAAGCATCGACGAGACCACTGCCAGAGCAATAACAATAACCAAAATGATTGAGGAAAAGCTTTAGGGCTGTAGTAGCGTTCCTCCTTAATTCTTAGAAAATATATTTAAATATATTTTTTCGGAAGGAACAAATTACACTCCCGTCAGTTACGATCACTTTAGGTTTCAAATCCTTGGGTCGACATGCCTATGCACATCATGAAGAACTCAATTGTATTCAACAGAAAAAACGAATGCCATTCCAAAAAATGTACAATGTTTCTGATTCCCGAGAGTTCTCAAGGTGAAATGAACTTTGCAAATAATATGATAATTACAGAAGCGTAAACTGTACACACTTAGAATTTCGGGGAGTTTTCAGAACTAAGAAAATACTCCTGCGAGAAAAAATCTACACGTCAAGGACCTTATGCATTTAAAGTTTCCGAACGGATAATTCCAACTTTAATCAGATGTTCAGCAATCTGTACAGCGTTGGTGGCTGCGCCTTTGCGCAAATTATCACTAACGATCCAACAGTTGATCGCATGAGGATTTGTTTCATCATATCTCAATCTTCCCACAAATACATCGTCTTTGTCATTGGCATGGATCAATGGCATTGGATAAGCGAAAGTGGTGGGATCGTCGATCAGTGTTACGCCATGAAAATTCATAAGTAAAGTTCTCACTTCATCCAGATCCGGTTTGCGTTCAAACTCAAAATTGCATGATTCACTGTGACCACCCATAACGGGAACGCGCACACAAGTGGGAGAAACTAAAATGCTTTCATCGCCAAGAATCTTCCTGGTTTCATTCACCATTTTCATCTCTTCTTTGGTGTAACCATTATCGAGAAAAACATCAATATGCGGAATGAGGTTCATGTCGATTTTATGCTTGTATGCCATTTCACCTTCAACTCCTTTGCGCTCATTCATCAATTGATCAACGGCAAGTTTACCTGTTCCGGTAACGCTTTGATAAGTGCTCACAACGACACGCTTCACTTTATATCTGTCGTGCAATGGCTTCATCACCATCACCATTTGTATCGTTGAACAATTTGGATTGGCGATAATTTTATCGGAAGCAGTGAGCGAATGTCCGTTGATCTCCGGAACAATTAATTTCTTTTCCGGATCCATTCTAAAGGCAGAAGAATTATCAATAACGAATGTGCCGTTCTCGGCAAAACGTGGAGCCCATTCAAGACTCACAGAACCGCCAGCGCTAAAAAGTGCGATGTCCGGCATGCGATCCACAGCATCCTGCATACTTACAATCGACCACTTTTTTCCACCCCATTCCAATTCCTTTCCCACTGATTTTTCGGATGCAACGGGAATGAGTTCTGTTACCGGAAAATGCCTTTCAGCAAGTACCTCCAACATCTTTGTTCCAACCAATCCGGTGGCTCCAACAACTGCAATTTTCATCTTGAATTCTTTGCAACAAATTTATTGATACACTTCATCAATCGCCATGAAATTCGTCAACCCACTTTCCAGAATTCATCTAAACTAAAAACGTATTATGTTTGAAGAATGAATCTGTTTCTTAAAAAAATGCGCTCCTCCATTCTGCATTCGCTGCTGTTGATGGCTTTTTCAATTTTCGCGCCTCAGATATTTGCGCAATTTTCAGATGATTTCAACGACGGAGATTACATCAATAATCCCACCTGGACAGGCACTACAGATAATTTCATCGTAAATGTTACGAGCGAATTACAGCTCAATGACATTGCCCCGGTGATTACGCAATCTTCTTTGCAAACTGAAAATGCAATGTCTTCTTTGGCTGATAAGGAATGGAGAATTCGGGTAAAGCAAACCTTTTCAGGAAGTGACGCCAACCAATCGCGTATTTATATTGTTGCCAATGGCCCTGTGACCGGGTATACAGGAAACAATTCCGCCGGGGTTCAAGGTTATTTTATGAAATTAGGCGAAGGACTTTCGTTGGATGTCGTGAGGTTTTATAAAGATGATGGAGTAACCACCACGCTGCTTGGCTCATGCACAACTCTCATCGCAAACTCATTCAATATTCAAATCAAAGTATTACGCGGCGCATCAGGTGACTGGTCAATAGGCATAGACCCTACAGCAGGAGAAAATTTTGTTGAAGAAGCGACATTCACTGACAACACGTACAACACATCTGCCTATTATGGCATCGTTTGTACATACACATCATCCAATGCAACGAAGTTTTTTTTCGATGATATTTATGTTGGTAATCCAATTGTCGACCTTGATCCACCACAGTTGGTTTCTGCTCTTGCTACATCCGAAAACACTGTGGACGTTTTGTTCAATGAACCTGTGCAATTATCGTCCTCACAACAAACTTCAAATTATACAGTGAGTGGATTTTCCTCTCCGAATTCAGCGACGCGTGATGCTTCTAATTTCGCTTTGGTGCATCTTGTTTTCGGTTCGTCGTTTACATTGAATCAGCAATACACTTTATCGGTCAATAATATTGCAGACATAGCGGGGAATGCAATGACAGCTCCGGGTAGTACAACATTTCAATGGGTCAGTGTTGCAGCTCCTTCATTCCGTGATGTGTTATTCTCAGAGATTCTTGCTGATCCAACACCCGTTGTCGGCCTTCCCGATGCTGAGTTTGTTGAGTTGTACAATTCGCATGCTGTCAATACATTTGATCTTAGCGGATGGGTTTTTGTGAACACAACAACAGAAAAAATTCTTCCATCCTATATACTTCCGCCAGGTGGATATGTCATTTTATGCGACGCTAACAATGTTGCATTGTTTCAGGAATACGGTCCTGTAATCGGTATCAGCAGCTTTACTGCATTGACTAACGCCACAGATAGTCTTACACTAAAATATTCTGATGGTCAAATCATTGACGTGGTGGTGTATTCAGACGCATGGTTTGCGTCATCCGTAAAAAGAGAAGGTGGCTGGTCACTTGAGTTGATCAACCCAACAATTCCATGTCAGTCATCAGTTAACTGGAGTGAATCAAATGATCCAAATGGAGGAACGCCGGATGCAGTGAATTCAGTCTTCAACCTCACTCCTGATACTACCGCACCTGTTGCCCTATCTGTAACAGTTCTTTCACCTACACAACTGTTCGTCCAGTTTTCTGAACCGGTAGACACTACCGATTTTTCGAATCCTTTCTGGAATATCCTACCGTTCAATTCAACGAATGGTGCGCTTTGGAGTACAACCTTATCAGCGGTAACATTGACAACACAATCACCCTTATCACCTCCGAACACCTATCAATTGATAGTGAATGGTCTCAGCGATTGTAGTGGAAATATGATGGTGAACACCACACTGAGTTTTACGCTGGGTTTTGCACCTCAGCCGGGAGAATTGATCATCAATGAACTCATGCCCGACCCCGATCCGGTAATAGGAATGCCAAGCGGAGAATATGTAGAGATTCGAAATAACAGTTCGAATCTTATTGATGTAAGCAGCGTGCAATTGAACAGCGGTGAATTCACTTCACAAGTATTTATTCAACCGAATGGGTTTCTAATAGTCATCGACGATAGCAGTATTGACGCATTTGCGGGAATACCAAATGTTGCCGTTATGCCTTCGTTTCCAGGACTTACCAATTCAGGTTTGACATTAGAAATGAAAACGAGTGATGACGTTCAACTTGACATCATCAACTATGATCTTACATGGTATCAGGACAACACTAAGTCAGATGGCGGTTGGTCGCTTGAGCGTATTAATCCCTTTGCACCATGCAGCGGAAAATTCAATTGGCGGGCGAGTATCAGCAATACCGGCGGAACTGTTGGAGCTGAAAATTCTGTGTTCAGCACAGAACCAACGGCGTCACCATTCGTGCTCAATTCCGGATTTTTATCGGAAGAACAACTCTACATCCGTTTTTCAAAATCAATGGATGTGAATACAGTTGCAGACATGAACCCAAGTCTTCAACCATTTAATTCAGTTCTCAATCCTGTTTGGAATATCGATAAAGATCTGGTGACATTTTCACTTGCATCATCTGCCATTACCGAAACATTTTATCAGTTGGACATTACCGGATTGAAAGATTGCGAAGGTGATCAGGCCACTCCGGAACTACTTGATTTCGTCATTGGTATTCAACCTGAATTCGGTGACATTATCATTAATGAAATTCTTGCAGACGGAACAACAACAGATCAAACGGCAAGTCCTAAATTCGATTTTATTGAAATCTTCAATAGAACTTCTACCATCATAGAATTAACAGAGGTGACGGTCAATACCGGTTACTTCGACAGACAAGTAATCCTATATCCGGATTCCTTCATTGTTGTCACAAATGCTGCGAATGATCCTGCAGCTTTTTCTGCTTTTCCTAATACCGCTTACATGGTCAGTTTTCCATCACTTACTGAAGATGGAATGGCTATCACATTGAGCAATCCTGCCGGGGTACTCGATCGCGTTACTTACAATAAAAACTTTTATCAGGATCCTGGAAAAGAAGATGGTGGTTGGTCGATGGAGTTGATCAATCCACTCGATCCATGCAGCGCAGCCGACAACTGGAGTGGTTGTCTAAGTCCAAGTGGCACCACAGCCGGAAGAAGAAATTCTGTTCACAATATTTCACCTGATACAAAAGCACCAGTGTTGCAATACATACTTGGAGAACCATTTCTTGCAATCACATTGGTGTTCAATGAACCATTGGATCTGGAATCCATTTCCGGTTTGAGCTGGATAGTGAATGGCGAAGAAATTGCGGACTTCAATCCTATACTTACCGGTACTGAAAACAACATGCTCATCATGTCTTACGGTGCAATGACACCGGGGGTAACTTATGGTTTTGAATTGTTTGGTATTACAGATTGTTGGGATAATGTGGCATCTATTATCACTGGAAAATTCGGGTATGCCCAAGCGCCACAAGAGGGAGATCTTATCATCAACGAAATTCTTTACAATCCTAAAGACAATGGCTATGACTTCATAGAAATTTACAATCGCTCACCACGCATACTTTCATTGAGCCAATGGAAACTTGCCGATGCAACAAACACAATTATGAATACGCCAAAACTGTTATTCGATGTGAATTATTTGTTGCTTCCGGGAGAAATACTTGCCATCACAAAAGAGTCAAGTACCATGGCTTCAATTTATCCGGGAACACGAGTAGAGAGATTGTGGGAATTAAAAACGCTTCCTGATTATTCTTCAATAGACGAGGTTTTTCTGGTGATGCCTACCGGTGAAATAAGTGATCATATCGCCTATGACGAGGACATGCAATATCCTTTGCTAAATTCATTCGATGGTGTATCGTTAGAACGCATCTCGTATACACGACCTACATCGGATCGCACCAACTGGCACAGTGCTTCTGAAAAAGTAAATTTCGCAACACCGGGTTATCTCAATTCTCAAAGTGAATTAAGCATGGGCAATGACGAAGTACTCTCCATTGCTCCTGAAATTTTCTCTCCAGACAATGATGGGAATAATGATGTGGTCACTTTCCATTACAAAATGAATGAGGCCGGATTCACCGGTGATATCCGCATTTATGATAGCGAAGGAAGATTCGTTCGTCATTTGATGAAGAGTGAATTGCTCGGAGCTACGGGAAGTATTTCGTGGGATGGATTTACAGAAGACCGTCAAAAAGCATCCATAGGAATTTATGTAATTTTCTTCGAGGCTTTCACCACCACCGGCAACACTGTGAAGGCGAAGAAAACCTGCGTACTCGCTTCTACTCTTCGCTGATGTATCTGGTAAAGACACCGGAGATCATTAAACCATTTGCTAAAGATTTTCTTTGGCAAATCGCTACGGACAAGAAAGAAATCTATTTAACATTTGATGATGGTCCTACGCCGGGCGTGACGGATGTTGTGCTTGATCTTCTCCTCGGATATGACGCAAAAGCTACATTCTTTTGTCTTGGAAAAAATGTTGAAGCGCAACCAGAATTGTATTCGAGAATTTTGAATGAAGGTCACGCTGTAGGCAATCATACCTATGATCATCCTGATGGATGGAAGACCAACAATTTCACTTACCTCAGAAGTATTTTAAAGGCGTCGCGCACCATTGATTCGAATTTATTTCGACCACCTTATGGACGAATTACGCCAAATCAGGTAAAGGCAATCAAGAAAAAATTTCGCCCTGTTATGTGGAGTGTGCTTAGTGCAGATTATGACAACACCATTGACGGCGAGCAATGTCTAAAAAACGTATTGAACAATATCGACAACGGAAGCATCATCGTATTTCATGATAGTTTGAAAGCAAAGAAAAACATGCTCTATGCACTGGAGGAATCGCTCCGTTATTTCCAGGAAGATGGCTATACCTTGCGGGCCATAACATCACCATGATAATCAGACCTAAAAAATCTCTCGGCCAACATTTCCTGAAAAACGACGATATATGCGCGCGCATTTCTGATGCTATCACAGTGCATGAGGGTTATAAAAAAGTCTTAGAGGTTGGTCCGGGCATGGGCGCACTGACACAACATCTATTGCGTCGTGAAGATTTCGAAACCTCCGTTGTGGAGTTGGATCGTGATAGTGTGGCCTACCTCAATGTTCATTTCTCACAGCTTCGGGGACGCATACTAGAGCAGGATTTTCTGCACATGAAACTCGACGAGCTCTTTGGTGAGCAGTTCGCTGTTGTGGGAAATTATCCTTACAATATTTCATCGCAGATTGTTTTCAAAATTCTCGACTATAAGGAACACATACCGGAAATGGTTGGAATGTTTCAGAAAGAAGTTGCACGAAGATTCGCCAGTGGGCCCGGTTCTAAAGAATATGGAATTATATCTGTTCTGGTTCAAGCTCATTACAATGTAGAATATCTATTCACTGTAGATGAAAACGAATTCATTCCGCCGCCTAAAGTGAAAAGCGGAGTGATACGCATGACCCGCAAAACGGGATCCGTGCTGGGATGCGACGAAAAACTCTTCAAGATCATCATCAAAACAGGTTTCAATCAGCGAAGAAAAACATTGCGAAATTCATTGAAGAGTTTGTTGAAAGAAGGAATGGATACCACACTTGAAGTCTTCAATAAAAGACCGGAGCAACTTGGACTTGAACAGTTCGTTGAACTGACAAAAATGTTCGAGAAGTTTCAGTGAGAAAATTGATTCGAAATTTGTAGTCAGAATCTACTCGATCATCATCCGCATTTTATTTGACTGATATGTTGCGGGTAATTCATCCACCTGTGTTGCGATCATCACATAATTTTTTCCCCTTCTATCAGGTACTGCAAACTTTAACACGACCCGCACCGATTCACCCGGATCAAGATGAGTTGGAAGATTTTCAATTACAATATCTTCATTCGCCTCATTGAACTTTTCGAGGTTGAAAATCGCACGCCAGCGCAGCGTGTGCACAGAATTATTCAAGTCAACCGGGTAATTATTCTTATTGATAATGCTGGCCGAAATCATAGCCGTATCGCCGGCATGGTAATGATGCAGCCACTCGTCGGTCCAAAGAATCAAGTCGTGCATGACAGGCAGATCGCTATAATTTCTTACATCAAAAACAAATCCACCAACAGTATCCTTCGCAAATCCCGGAGCATCATAACTCGCAACGAATAAGAATGGCTTTTCATTGATGAACTCATTGTAATTCCAATAGTCGTATTGATTCTTTCCTCCTTCCACGTTATTGATAGAATGAGCCATGCCGCCATTATAAAACATGTACAACGACGGAAGTTGATACGTATTCATAAAGCAAACCGGAAGCTCTCCTGCGATTTGATGAACAGCCAACACCTTTGCTTTATCACGATGAAACTCCTTATAAAGTGGAGGCAGCACATCCACAATCATGCAAAGTCTTCCAATAAAAATGAACGCCGTAATCGTAACCAGACCGGCGATCATCTTTCTGCGAGGAGGTCTTACTTCCCAATGTTTGATAATCAAATAAATAATCGCAATCGCAAGTGGCGCTGTCCAGTGCGGCTCAACTCTTCCACGAAAACTATTGAAGAAAAACAATAACAGCATGCCGTTGATTATCCATCGAAGAGATTTTTCAAATAGATCGGCAGCCCTTTGCGTGATCATCAGATAAATCACGAGCACAAATACAAATGGATTAAAAACGAGAAACTGTCCTCCTGCATAACCGAAGATGTGTTTCAATTCCCATGCATCAGAATTGCGATCATTCAGATGAAATTTAATAGTAGGAAGATCATTCGCAATCTGCCAGATAATATGGGGAGAAAAAAGCAAGATTCCGATGAGTGCTGCCATCCAGTACTTACCATTGAACCAGAACTTTCTCATCGGTAAAAGTGAAAACACGATAATGATAATTCCATGGTATTTCGACCACACCATTATCGCCATTGAGACGCCCAGGAACAGCGTGTTTCGCCAATCCTGCTTCTCAATAAACATCTTCAATGCGGAAAAATATAAGACAACACCGAGGAGCAAAGGCGCATCCGGAGTAGCAATAAAACTGTAGAT
>JAYTOA010000026.1:0-27654 GCA_043748015.1 Flavobacteriales bacterium | reverse complement strand
CGTATTGATACCCGACACTGAACCAGACGAGGTACCTGTCCATGATACTGTTACCGGAAGTGTGGCATTGGAAAGATCCACTGAAATGTAACCATTGCATGGGGCAGTGCATGTAGCCGGATATGTTTGCGCAGTTGCAGTTGATATGGCGCTTGGAACATTAACAGAAAATATATCGCCGCAGCTTGTATTGTTGTCATCAAGAATCAGCGTGTAGTCACCTGCAATTAGCGATGAAATGCAGGTAGTTTGTCCACTAAGAATTGTTCCGGTACTAAGAAGAATCGTACCCACGTCTCGATACCAATAGAAAGTAAAGGAGCCAGATCCCCCGCCGATAAGGCAACAAATGGAACCATCTGCCGCTCCACATCCGGAGGGAATTACAGTTTCTGTTACGGTAATTTCAGGGATGCTGCTTGGTCCTACAAATCCAATGGCTGAGCCTGTAGCCTGCAGAGCGTCAGTGATGGTGATGTGGAAAATACCGGATGGCATGTTGTCGAAACAATTGGTAACAGGATTATAAGTGCCGTAAGGTTCCACAACAGAGCAAGTATATGGCGGTGTGCCACCAGTTATGGTTTCACAACACAATTTACCATCTTCTGCTGTTGCACAACTCGGCGAAATGAACGAAAACGTGGCATCAATCTGAGCACGCACTGTTGAAACTGTTAGCATGAAAATACAGAGAGTTAGGATTCGTGAATGCACTAAGTTATTTTGAGCAAGTGCAGTTGGCAATTTCTCAAATTGGGGGGGGGGAGTAACTTGTTAATAAATCAAGAATTCCTCTGATTTGTTTAAAATGTTTCATTTTGTAAAATAGAATAAAGGGTTAAAGTAAACTTTAAGTCATGTGCGAATAATTCGCAGAAAAACACAAACTAAAAAGTAGAAGTGATGTGCTAGTAAACATCACCTGCTCCATCGGAGCAGTGGCAAGTCAAGTAGAAAAGTGCAAAAATGTGTGGGTTGGGTTTTTGTCGGTAAAGTGTTTTAAAGGGTTTGTATTTTTGCTTTCGCCATTGTGATTGTAAAGATGACGTAAAGTTTGAAATTCCATAAAAGAAATGAAACTATTTTCAAATTCGTAGGAAAATAAGGTGTTTCACGCGGATGATTTCTCACAGAACTACACGTAAGGAATTTCAGAATTCACGGAATTTGATTGGGGTTTCTAATTCTGCTAAGAGTTGTTTCACGCAGATTTGCGCAGATGTAAAACACGCAGATTTACGCAGATGTAAGGCAGATTTTCACGGAATCAAAGAGCAACAAAATTTGCTTCTTTCATTTCTGTGCATTCTGAAATTCTTTCTGTGTTTTTCAGTGTGAAACACCATTACCGAAGGCACCAAAGAAGTTTCTGATACAGCAGTCAAACGTTTCACGCGGATTTACGCAGATGTAAGGCAGATTTTCACGGAATCAAAGAGCAACAAATTTGCTTCTTTCATTTCTGTGCATTCTGAAATTCTTTCTGTGCAGTTCCGTGAGAAACGCAATTGCCGAAGGCAACCAGAAACCAAAAAAAAGGCCGCCAATCACGGCAGCCTTTCAAGATTATTTTTTCAGAAATCAATATCTGTAAGTATCGCTTTTAAATGGTCCTTTCACATCCACACCAATGTATTTCGCTTGGGTTGGAGTAAGTTCTTCCAATTCAACACCGATTTTCTCGAGGTGAAGCATCGCTACTTTCTCATCGAGATTCTTAGGAAGAACATATACTTTGTTCTCGTATTTGCCGTGGTTGGTCCACAACTCAAGTTGAGCAAGTGTCTGGTTGGTGAATGAGTTGCTCATCACGAATGATGGGTGACCGGTTGCACAACCAAGGTTTACCAATCTTCCTTCAGCAAGAACGATGATGTCCTTTCCGTCGATCGTGTATTTATCCACCTGAGGCTTGATGGTATCTTTTGAGTCGCCATAATTTCCGTTGAGCCAGGCCATGTCGATCTCGTTATCGAAGTGACCGATGTTGCAAACAACAGCGTTGTGCTTCATCGCTTTGAAGTGACGATCAACAATAATGTTGTAGTTACCTGTAGCAGTAACGATGATGTCGGCCTCAAGAATCGCAGTGTCCATCTTCTTTACTTCGTATCCTTCCATGGCAGCTTGCAGTGCGCAGATAGGATCGATTTCAGTAACAATAACGCGGACACCGGCGCTGCTCAAAGAATCAGCAGAACCTTTTCCTACGTCGCCATAACCTGCAACAACAGCCACTTTTCCGGCCATCATCAGGTCGGTCGCGCGACGAATTGCATCCACCAATGATTCGCGGCAACCGTATTTGTTGTCGAATTTGCTCTTCGTAACAGAGTCGTTGATATTGATAGCAGGCAATAGAAGCGTGCCGTTCTTTTCGCGCTCATACAAGCGAAGAACACCTGTAGTTGTCTCTTCAGAGATACCGCGAATGCCTTTCACCAGTTCAGGGAATTTATCGAACACCATGTTGGTGAGGTCACCACCATCGTCGAGAATCATATTCAATGGCTGTCCATCTTTGAAAGCGTGCAATGTTTGCTCAATACACCAGTCAAATTCAGCAGCACTCATTCCTTTCCATGCGAAAACAGGAACACCGGCAGCGGCGATGGCAGCGGCAGCGTGATCTTGCGTCGAGAAAATATTGCAAGAGCTCCAGGTCACTTCAGCTCCAAGTTCAACCAATGTTTCAATCAACACTGCCGTTTGAATCGTCATGTGAAGACAACCCGCGATGCGCGCGTCTTTTAGTGGCTTTGAAGCTCCGAATTCCTTGCGAAGACTCATTAGACCGGGCATTTCCGCCTCGGCGAGTTTAATTTCTTTTCGGCCCCATTCTGCGAGGCTCATGTCTTTTACTTTGTAAGTATTCACCTTTTCTGCGGTTTGTGTACTCATTTGATATGAAACGGTTTTATATTAATATGCTGAAAACGAGGCGCGAAAATAAGACTTTCAGGCCGTTTATTGCAAATTTTATGTCATCATTAAGTTTGCACGACCATAACAAAGCATGGCACTAACAGTTCATCATACATATCCGAAAAACAATACAATCCTCACATTGTGGAGGGCAACTGAGTCTACAGAAGAGTTATTTGTCTTGGCCAAATTAAGCGCAGCTGATTTGCTAATTTTTGATAAGATACATCTTGACAAACGCAGGAGAGAATGGCTGTGCGTGAAAATTTTACTCAGTCAATTTGCCAAGGAAGAATCATTGCGCAATCTGAGCAATGGGAAACCGATGATTTCAGGTGGGCGACATATATCGGTTTCGCATGATGGTGAAATCGCCGGAGTCATTTTTTCTGATCAAAATATAGGGATGGACATTCAAACACCGCATGAAAAGCTATTGCGCATTGCTCCGAAATTTTGCTCTGAAATAGAACTGAGTTTTGTAAAGAGCCATATACATGAATTGGAAGCGCTCACCATGATTTGGTCAGCGAAGGAAGCGGTATTTAAATTTTTCGGTGAACGCGTTCACTTTGCAAAGGATATGCGCACTGTTCCTTTTGAATTGTCTGATGAAAAGTTGTATGTAGAATACAATGGTATTCACGGTTCAAAAACATTTGAGTTATCGCATTTGATATTGAATGATTTTCACATCCTTCATACGAATTGAGACCATGCAATATTCTTGAGCTTTCAATCCATAGAATTTTGATGGCGGTTCATGAAATTGTTAAGCGATAATGGTTTTCATTTGCAACGACGGCAAGAAAAAAATTGTCATCTACAAAAGTCTGAATATGAAATCGACATTTTTCTTATTATTTCAGTTGGCTGTTTTCTATTTGCATGGTCAATTGAAAATGCAACCTGCACAAAGCGTCCTGTTTGAAGGAGATTCCGGCAGGCTAATGAATTCTGGAAACCGAGATGTAATTTGGTCTGAAGACTTTCATACGGGCATCAACTCAAGCTGGCAGAATGCCGAACAAGGTGGAATTGCGAATTGGGAATTTCGCGGTCCACTTACAACACCGAACATCGATGTCGGGTCACGCGGAACATGTTTTCCCCCCGGGACAGTTGGCGATCCGATTGCAAGTCCCTCATGGGAAAATGGTTTTGTGATTTTTGATTCAAACTGGTGGGACAATCCAATTAATCCGTGCACACTTGATAATTTTGGAACAGGTCCGGCGCCGGGTCCGCACGTTGCGACATTGACAAGCCCGTCGATTGATTTGTCGGCACATCTTGGTGTGGCACTGGTTTTTAATCAATACCTGAAACGGTACAATGGAGAAACGAGAGTTGAGGTAAGCGCAAATGGTGGTCCATGGCAAGTTGCATTTGTAAATCCCACTACACCCAATCCTACGCTTCTCAATGATCAGCAATACGTTCAGATAAGTGCATTTGCCGGCGGATATGCTGATGTCAAAATCAGGTTTGTATTTGATGGACTTTATTATTTCTGGATGCTGGATGATATTGCAATAGTCGATACATACATCAATGATTTGAGAACAAGCAAAAGCAGTTATGGCGACTTCGATGTTTTCGATCCTTCTCATCCAACGGGTTATGAATTTCTGGAATACACGAAGTATCCGGATGAGATGGCTCCTCAGTTGAAATTCTCGACGATGGCAACAAATGTTGGAGGAGCTTCTCAAACAAATTGCCGGTTGAATATTGAAATCATCGATCAATTGAACAATGTGATTCACAACGCGCAGAGTGCGGAAGGTTTTACGTTGGCATCCGGAGGAAGTATGGAATTGCGTTCCGGAGATTTTCAGATGCCTGCGGTATTGGGAGATTATCGAATAGCGTTTCGTACAAGTCAGGATGAGATAGAAGAATTCGAGAATAATAATCGTGACACACTACTTTTCAATATCAACGATGTGCAATATGCGCGTGACAGAATTTTTGCATCAGCCGTATATCTTGGAACACCGGAGTTTGCGAATACACAATATGAACTCGGCAATGTTTTTTTGGTGACTTCACCGAATCTATCATGTCATTCGATCAGTGTTGGCGTCGGTACAGGTTCGTCTGCTTCCACTTCAATTTATGGTGCTTTGTACAGTTATCACTTGACACAGAATCCCCCATTAACATTGATTGCTACAACACCTTCGGTTGAGATTACACCGGAAATGATGAACACATTCGGGACACAGTTTATGACCAATCTGACATTCGGAACACCGATTCCTGTCATCAGCGGTGCCACCTACTTCGTTGCAGTAGGTTCAACGCAAGGGCCGGATAATTTTGTTTGTGCCTTGAGTGGTAATGCCGATGAATTCACCGCGCTGGTAAAATATTTTCCGGGCACCTATTTTTATCTCGATCGCATACCAATGGTTCGAATGAATTTTGGATTTTACAATGGTGTTAATGAAGAAGCATCTTCGGTGAATTCGCTTCAGGTTTATCCGGTACCCGCATCGGATATTTTGATTATATCTATGAGTGAATGGATCAACATGGATATTGCAATAGATGTGTATGATCTCACCGGTAAAAAAGTGATGCAAGAGAATGTGAAGAACAATCATCAGCAAACGATGCAATTGAATGTGAATATGCTGTCATGTGGTTTGTATGAAATGGTCATTCACGGCAAGGACAAAATCGCAAGGACAAAATTCATCAGAGAATAATTTTAAATGATCCTCCAGAATTACACCCAAGGAGATCCCTCACTTAGTTTCGGGACAACAACACGCGTGGCGAATATGGGTGACGGTGTGGCGCGAAGCGCCACACCGTCACCCTCTCGTGAACATGTGCTTGTCATTCCGAAACGAAGTGAGGAATCTCCCTTGTGGCAAGCGAAGCCTCGCCGTTTACATCCATTCTCGTTGAGTAATCGCAAATTGTTTTAGTTTGAAAAGTGCATTCCAATGTCAACTTGGAGGTACTTATGGAGGATCACTTAATTTTATCATCTACAAGATAAAAAATTTAGGAGAGAAGAAAGGATGTCATTGAAGTCTGAAATCACACAGGTGTTTGCCAATCTGGTTTACAAAAGAATCCGACGCAATGCATCAGAGGCGATTGAGAATCAGGAACAGATATTACAGAAAATAATTACCAAAGCCTCAAAGACAGCTTTCGGTATTGATCATCGTTTTTCTTCTCTTAAAAATCACCATGACTTTTCTGATGCAGTACCTATTCGCGACTATGAAGATTTGATTCCTTACATGGAGCGAAGTAAAAGTGGGGAACGTGATGTTCTATGGCCGGGCTTGCCAAAATATTTTTGCAAAACAAGTGGAACAACTGCCGGCACGAAATACATTCCACTCACAGAAGACTCACTTCCAAATCACATCATCGCTGCGCGCAATGCATTGCTTTGTTACACAGCTGAAACAGGTCGTTCATCATTTGTCGACGGTAAAATGATATTCCTTCAAGGCAGTCCGAGAATGGACAAGTTGCCTTCCGGAATTCCTTATGGAAGACTCTCGGGAATCGTTGCGAACCATGTCCCCGGCTATTTGCAGAAGAACAGAATGCCTTCATACGATACCAATTGTATTGAAGATTGGGAAACAAAAGTGAATGCGATTGCAGAGGAAACTTTGCGCGAAGACATGACGCTCATCAGTGGTATTCCGAATTGGGTGCAGATGTATTTTGAAATCCTATTGAAGAAGTCGGGTAAAAATTCCATCAGAGAAATTTTTCCCAATTTTGATTTGTTCGTTTTCGGGGGTGTGAATTTCGAACCTTATCGCAAGAAGTTCCAAGAGTTGATTGGAGCGTCAGTTCCGGTGATTGAATTGTATCCCGCCAGTGAGGGATTTCTTGCGTTTCAAGATAGTCGTGAAGCTGAAGGATTGTTGTTGAATACGAACTCCGGAATTTTCTTTGAGTTCATACCGGCTGAAGAATATAGCAATGAGAAGCGAAGTCGTATTTCACTGCGTGATGTTAAAGTTGGTGTCAACTACGCCCTCATACTTTCGAGCAATGCAGGACTTTGGGGATACAGTATTGGTGACACGGTAAAGTTTGTTTCTCTGAATCCACATCGCATACTTATTACAGGTCGCATCAAACATTTTACAAGTGCATTTGGCGAACACGTGATTGCAGAAGAGGTGGAGAAGGCGATGATGGCCGCCAGTGATCAACTGAATCTTCATATTACTGAATTTCATGTTGCACCCATGGTGCGTCCGTCATCCGGAATGCCTTATCATGAATGGTTTGTAGAGTCGGATAATTTGTCGGGTGATTTGAGAATCATGTGTGACATCATCGACAATAAAATGCAGGAACAGAATGTTTACTATCGTGATCTGATTGTAGGGCAAGTATTGCAACCGGCTGTCATCACTGTTATTCGCAAAGGGGGCTTCAACGATTATATGAAATCCATTGGTAAACTTGGTGGACAAAATAAAGTTCCACGATTGGCCAATGACAGAAAAATTGCTGATGTGCTTTCGGGTTTTGCATTGTAGTTGCTTTACACGAATCACATTTACACCTGAACATTACTTGAAGCATTTTCTCATCATATTATTTGTTTTCTTGAGTGCGAATCTTTTCGGTCAGATAGAAATTTTGCCCGGAACACTTGATTACGGCACAACAACACCCGAAACACAATGGGTGATAGACGTACACATTACCAACAAAGGACCAAAAAAGGATTTTCTGTTGCGACATACATTCTCGCACGAGTATGAAGTGTTGTTCACTTCAAAATCCATTTTACCTGATAGTTCCATTGTGATGCGCGTCAAATTTTCGCCGCGCATGAAGGAGTCATATCGTGAAAAGATCGAACTGTATTTCGCGTCGATGAGTGAACCCATCATTTTACCGGTGAATGCCAACGTCGATTATCTCAATCCGGATGATCACATTCCATGTCCTAATTTTTCTCGTTTGGCTGCTGATTGCTGCAAGGACAATTTTTTCATGGTTGAAGTGGTGGATGCTGCAACAGGTGAGCCAATTGACAGATCCGAAGTGAAAATTTCAGAGCGAAATATTTCACGCATGAAATTGCAAACGATGAACGATGGCAAAGTTTCGCATTCCATTCCTATTGGATATTATGGGATTGAAGCAACACATCCGGATTATTTTTCATCGGGATTGATGAGTTACATCAATCACCGAAATGCTTACTTCAAAATAGAATTGGAACGTAAAAATGTTGAGTTGCCACCGATGATTGAATCAACAGTGGATACAATGCAAGTTGAAGTAGTCGGTGAAATTCAATTGATGCCTGACGAAGATTTTCGTCCGAACAACGTGGTCTATCTATTGGATATTTCTTCAAGTATGTTGCAAGGCGATAAATTGGAATTGATGAAGAGTTCGTTGATTCAAATGTCGAAGGCATTGCGAAAGCAAGATAAGATCACGTTGATCAGTTATGCCGCAGATGCGAAAATCATATTGGAGACAACAACAGGAGATCAGCAGGCAGTCATCAGGTCTATTGTGGAAGGTATGCATGCGGACGGTTCTACATCGGGAGCGAGCGGGTTTAGTAAGTCATACGAAGTGTTGAAAAGGGAATTTTTAGATGAAGGTAACAATCAACTGATAGTAATCACAGATGGAATTTTTCAACCTGAAGATCAGAAGCGGATCAATAAACTCGTGAGAAAATCTGTAAAAAAGAATTTTACGACTAGCATAGTTGGTATACAATGCGCTTTTTTTGCAAAATCAAAATTGACGGAGGTAAGCACTTTGGGAAAAGGGTCTTTCTTGTTGATTGAGCAGAAAGAAGATTTGAATGTGCTAATTGAAGAGTTGAAAAGACGATCAGCAAATTGAACAACGAAAATCCATATCTCATTGGAATAGCCGGCGGAAGCGGATCGGGTAAGACCAGTTTTCTACGCGAGTTGATGAATCATTTCAGCACGAGTGAAGTGGCTTTGGTATCACAGGATAATTATTACCAGCCAAAAGAACTTCAGGCACCGGATGAAAATGGTGTGTTGAATTTTGATTTGCCAACTTCCATCGATAGAGATCATTTCTATCAGGATATGATGCGTTTGATGAAGGGAGAGTCCATCGAGAAACTTGAATACAACTTTAATAATCCTGAATGGGAACCGGCCAAAGTGGTAGTTCACACAGCCCCCGTCATTATCATGGAGGGCTTGTTTGTTTTTCATTACGAAGAGATTCGCACTCAACTGGATTATATGGTTTACATCGATGTAAATCACGAGGAAAGGCTTTTGAGGAGAATCAAGCGTGACGGTGTGGAGCGTGGATTTCCTGAGAAGGATGTGAGGTATCAATGGGTAAGCCACGTTCGACCGGCAGAAGAAAAATACCTGGAGCCATTCATTCCGCAATGCGACCTGGTGGTCGATAATAATTTTCATTATCGTGAGGGCCTCGACATATTGATTACGACGATTCGCAAAAGCATTAATACGGATCCGAAATGAAGAAAATTTATCATCTCGCAACATGCTCTACCAACCAACGGATTCTCAAAGAATGGGGCAAGGGAACAAAGAGTTTTGAATTTCAGGACATAAAGAGCAATGCTATTTCAGTCGAACAGCTTGACGAAATGAAATCTTTGGCAGGCAGCTATGAAGCGCTTTTTAGCCGCATCGCTTTGAAATTTCGTTCACTTGGATTGAAAGATAAAAAGTTAACGGAAAGGGATTACAGAAAATATATTCTTGAAGAGTATACCTTTTTGAAAAGACCAGTCATGATCAACGGTCGGGAAATATTTATTGGCAACGCACAGAAGGTTGTCGCTGCTGCCAAATCATCATTGTAGATGAATAAGTCGACCGTCGCACACATTTGTCTGGCCGGTGCTGCGATCATCTATGGCGCGAATTACATCATTGCAAAGTCTGTGATGCCCGATCCCATCGGGCCAAACAGCTTTATTACACTTCGTGTCATGGGAGCGTGCTTGTTGTTTTGGATTATTTCTTATAGGAAAATATCGATTCCGGAAAAATCGGATTGGTGGAGATTTTTAGTCTGTGCCATTTGTGGTGTTGCTACCAATCAATTGCTTTTTTTTAATGGACTTGCTCTAACATCTCCGGTGAATGCGAGCATTATGATGACAAGTAATCCGATCATTGTGATGATCATCAGTGCCGTCATGTTGCGACAAAGAATCACATGGATGAAGGTGCTCGGAATTTTGCTCGGAGCAGTTGGTGCGATCGCTTTACTTTGGTTGAGTGCTTATGATGTGTCGCGACAAAGTTCCGTGAAGGGTGATTTGTTCATCCTCATCAACAGTATTTCTTGGGGTTTTTATCTGGTGATGGTGAAGCCACTCATGGCGAAATATCATCCAATGATGATCGTGAGTTGGGTGTTCTTGATTGGAATTATTTTGGTGCTTCCCTTCGGAGGTCTTGGATTGACGGATATTTCATGGAGTGAACTCAATTCGTGGCAATGGTTCAGCGTAATTTATGTTATTGTCTTCACGACGTTCCTCACGTATCTGTTTAACATGTTTGGTATACATTATTTATCGCCAACAGTTGCGAGTGTCTACATCTATTTTCAGCCCATGCTCGCAGGTGTTTTTGCTTTCGTTTTTTCGTATTTGTTACACCTCGATTTCACAGGCGACATTACCTGGAGCAAAGTGATTTGCACATTGCTAATATTCAGCGGCGTTTATCTGGTAAGTCGCAGCGAAAGAAAAGTGAACGCGGCTCTGGTGAAGTAATACTTGATTTTCCTTTTCTAAAATTTGAGATTCAGAGAGAAGCTGTAGTTTCTGGTCGCTTGCGGATAATAAAACACCTCAGTAATGCGCTGTCCGTAGATATAGCTATAAGTGTATCCATTCGATGCGTACTCTTTATTCAGCACATTGTTGACCATGAAACTCGCGACAACCTTCATCGTTTTCCATGAGGTGATATCATAGCTCAATCTCACATCATTCACCAGGTATTCTGCAATGGTAAGCTGTTCATTCTGACTGTTGTCGAGATATTGCTTGCCAACATATTTAGTCAGCCATTCAACATGCAACGGGTTTTGACCTTTCGAATTTTTCATGACATAAGCCAACCTTGATGCGCCTGTTACTGCAGGAGAAAAAGCAATGTCAGTGTTGCTGTGTTTGAGTTTTAACACATCATAATCCGTTGTGTAATCATAAAGCACTTCGTTGAATTCTTTGATCTTATTTTGACTGAATGTAGCATTTGCTGAGAAAATAAAATACTCGGTGAGATTGTAACCGGCCTGCAATTCAATTCCACGTCTGAAACTGTAATCAACATTCGTTCGCAACGGTGCGCCAACGTCATTCAATTCACCGGTCAACACGAGTTGATTTTTGTAGTTCATGTAATAGATGTTGGCAGAAAGCAACAGGGTTTGGTTGTTGAACTGATAACCTGCTTCCAGGTCAACCATTTCTTCCGGCTTTACAAGCTTTGCATCCGTCGCATCCACGTAGTCGTTGCGGTTGGGTTCTTTACCTGATTTCGCAATTGATGCATAGACACTTTGCAAATTGGACGAACGATATTTTAACCCAAACTTTGGGTTAAAGAATAGCAACTTGTCTTGCACATTGTATGTGCGAAGATCGTTATCGGTTCCCGATGTATTGTAGATCACAGATCTCAATTGCACGTCAGCGTACACGTCCAATTTGTTGTTGTAAGTATATGAATTTCGCCAGTATGCATTGCCATCATGCTTTACACTCTGTCCCGAGTAATACGGCTCATTGATGGATGCTGTATTAGCATATTGCATCCAGATGAGTTCACCATAATGTTTGCCTTTATACTCATTGAACGCACCACCGATAACAGACTCGAAATTTCTTATTTGATAAACGAATGAACCAACCATTCCGATGAAGTCATTTTTTAGCCATCTTCTTCTGATGAGATCTGTCGACGTTATACTTGAGTCAGCATTGATGTAAAAATCATTCAATCCATATCTACTAAATGATTGGTCTTCTTTGAATTCTTCGAAGTATCCTTCCCCATGAGTGAAATGCGTCGAAAGATTCAGTCTGAAAAAATGATTGATTCTTTGTGAAAGGTGTGCTTGATAATGATCCTGACCATAGTGATCCACTTGATTTGCGTAGTCGTAGAAATTGTAAGTTCTTCCTGAGTTCAGTAGATTTTCAATTTGTGTTGCAGTCAAGTAGTTGCGATTTGCATAGGCTTGAATGCTATCTCTATTGCCTTGCAAAACCGAAACCGGTGTGCCGTACCATGATTGATAAGTTTTTTCTCTTCCGCCAAAAGCATTGACTTTGATAGATGTGTTTTTACCGATATAATTACCTTCAAGGTAAAAGGATTTGAGATCGGATTTTGCACGATCAATGTATCCATCACTTCCTATTCTCGACAGTCTTCCTTCAATGACGAAATGGTTATTCAACAAACCAGTACCAAATGAAACATTATTCTTTATCGTGTTAAATGATCCGATTGAATTGGCGATTGTAGCATAGGGCTTTGTACTAAAGTCGCGTGTGTCAATTTTGATACTTCCACCGAACGAAGCTCCGCCATTTGCGCTGGTTCCAATTCCGCGTTGTATCTGAATGTTGTTTGAGCTGCTGGCGAGGTCGGGTGTGTTCACCCAAAAAACTTGTTGACTTTCCGGATCGTTCAATGGAATGCCATTGATGGTGACATTCACCCGAGATGGATCGCTTCCTCTAATCCAAAGTCCTGTATAGCCAACCCCATTACCTGCATCACTTGTCGCAACCAGTGATGGAGTAAAGCGAAGAAGGTAAGGAACGTCTTGTCCTGTGTTCAATGCTTCGATATCCTTGGATGTAATTTCATTGTATGTCATTGGTGTCTTTGCGGAAGCGCGCGTGCCTTCAATAATGACTTCGTTCTGCAAATTGTCATGAGGTGCTTGCGGAGGTTCCCAAATGTTGTCCAATGATTTTAGTTGAATATTGTGTTCGATACGCTCGTCTGTTTTCATAAAAACGATTTCTTCGAATCGCTCGTATCCGACGTATTCACAAACAAGATGGTATTCACCGGGAGCAATATTCTTAATTTCGAAACGGCCGGTTTCATCTGTCAATGTCCCATTACCGGATTCCGCGAGAAATACTTTGGCATAAACAATCGACTCACCGGTTTTGCTTTCGGTAACCTTACCGCTGATAGCAGCTTGTTGCGAAAAAATAATGTTTGCCGAAAAAAGCAAACAGCAAAATGCAATTGATCTCATCGTAGTTGACAAATAAAATTTTGTCAGCCGGCCAGGGTAGCCGACTGATGTCGTACTACCTCTTTGTTCTTCCTTAGCGGCATTACCCGCCCAGGTTCAAAGGGTATAATCTCAGTCCCATGAAAAATGGAACACCCCTGTGAGAAATGCGATGCAAGATTACAATAAGAATTCGCGAACAGAAAAATTAATTTCGATAGACAGATCTTTCTTCTTCGTCATTGTACATGCTGACGTAGCTGTTGTAGCGGCTTTCAGAAACTTCGCCCGACTCCAATGCTTTTCTCACTGCGCAGCCCGGTTCATTGAGATGCAGACAATTGTGGTATTTACACTCAGGCAGAAGTCTGAAGAACTCAGGCATGTGATGATGCAATTCATCTTTGGGAATGTCTACTAGCCCGAAGCCTTTGATTCCCGGTGTATCCACAATGTATCCTCCAAGTGGAAGTAAGTGCATTTCTGCGAACGTAGTGGTGTGTTGACCTTTGTTACTCGACTCGCTTACATCACCAATGCGCAAATTTTTTCCCGGAATGAAGTGATTGATAATGGAGGATTTTCCCGTAGCGCTGTGACCACTGATGAGTGTTATTTTATCTTTCAATAGTTCGCGAATCTCTTCTATACCGTTGCCTGTAACCAACGAACTGAGGATGCATCGAAAGCCGATTTTGCGATAAACATTAATGAGCGCTTCGAGTTTAGCGTTTTCTTTTTCATTGTACTGATCAGTCTTGTGAAAAAGTAAAATGGCGGGTATGTCGTATGCATCAGCTGTCACCAGGAAGCGATCAATAAATCCCGGAGATGTTTGTGGTCGTGTAATCGTAATGACCAGCAACGCCTGATCAAGATTGGCAGCGATGATTTGCGCTTCTTTGGAAAGATTTACTGATTTGCGAATGATGTAATTCTTTCGCTGATGAATATTCAGAATACTTCCTTCCGTTTCGTTTTCAATATCGAAATCAACACGATCACCGGCTGCAACAGGATTGGTTGTTGATCTATCATCAAGCCTCACTTTTCCACGAATCTGACATTGGAAAATGGTGCCTTCTTCGTTGCGCACTTCATACCATTTGCCCGTAGATTTAAGTACAATTCCTTTTTGTGCCATAGGATTATCCGAAGAGTGAATTTGTTATTCGGATTTCTTTCAATATAAAAACAGGAGTCGTAAAATCATCATAGTGAACTAGAAATGCTTATCAGATGACTGCGAATTTTGAGCAATTTGTCAGTGATGATTTCACTTTTCTCACTCTCAATGGGGGTGTTCATTGCATTTTTCGCACCTTCAAGTGTGAATCCTTTTTCTTTTACAAGATGATGGATTTTCTTAAACAATTCAAGATCTTTTTTTGAATAAACTCTATTGCCGCGAGAATTTTTCTTGGGATGCAGTTGAGGAAATTCTTTTTCCCAAAAACGAATCAATGAAGTATTGACATCAAATAATTCGGCAACTTCTCCAATGGAGTAATAAAGTTTTTCAATCGCAAATGATTTGGTTTGCATATCAGGTTAGATTATTAGTCAAATGATTGGTTAGCGTTTGCGGCTCGTTGAAGCATGTCCTCATACTGCTCTGGAGTGATATCACTGTAGAAGTAAAAAGCGGGATCAACTTTCTGCCCATTCTTGATCACTTCGTAATGCAAGTGTGGACCTGTAGAGGTTCCGGTGTTGCCAACATATCCTATCACTTGTCCGCGCTTAACTTTCTCACCGGCCCGCACAGCTACACGACTCATGTGAGCATACAATGTTTCAAATCCGAATCCATGCTGAATGATAACGTGGTGCCCGTAACCAGAAAGCTTGTCGTCAACGGCTTCAATAACACCATCTCCGGTAGCATAAATTTCTGTTCCCGGATCCGCTGTGAAGTCAAGGCCGGTATGCATTTTAGCGATTTTGTAAATAGGATGAATGCGCATGCCGAAGCCTGAGGCCAACCGTCTTAGGTCCTTATTGGAAACAGGTTGAATCGCCGGAATGCTTTGCAGCATTTGATCTTGTGCTTTTGCCAGATCAAAAACTTCTTCAAATGATTTGCTTTGCGCTACAAGCATTCTTTGAAGTCGATTGATTCTTTTTTGTGTTTCAATGATTCCGGTACTGCTCTCATAGCCTTTAAGATTTTTGTATCGATCACTTCCACCTACACCACCTTTTCTTAAGTAATCGGGATATGGCTCTGCACCGAAAATACTTCTGTAAACGTTATCGTCTTTGTCGCGCAGATCGCTTGCAAAATATTCAAGTGTATCAATTTGATTATTGAGATCGCTAAGCTGATTTTTGAGAAACCTTACCTCCCGACTGAGTCTCGCTGTCTCCGGATCTTTGAAGAAAGAAGCATATAAAATCACGCCAATCGCCCCTATCACAAGCCCTGCAAACAAATACTTCAATGCACTCAGCGAGTAATCGCGAATGCCATAGCTGATCTTTTCGAAATTCAGCGTCGAGGGATTGAATTTGTATTTGAGCCTTGCCATTTTTTGGTTGGCAGCGAATGTAGAAAGTTAATTCCAAATAACACGACCGTTCACGGAGAAACTGATGATAGAGTCGATTCTACTTTGAAACCTTATGAAATGCAGATTCAACCTTGTAAATTCGCGCCCGAAATGGCACATCTTACCTCCAGACAAATACGTCAGCAATTCCTTGATTTTTTTAATTCTAAGGGACACGAAATTGTTCCTTCTGCACCAATGGTCGTGAAGGGCGATCCCACACTCATGTTTATCAATAGCGGTATGGCGCCGTTTAAGAACTGGTTTCTCGGAAATGAAGCCATCAAATACAAACGTGTTGCTGATACGCAAAAGTGTTTGCGCGTGAGTGGCAAGCACAACGATCTTGAGGAAGTGGGTGTTGACACCTATCACCACACCATGTTCGAGATGCTCGGCAATTGGTCGTTTGGTGATTATTTCAAGAAAGAAGCCATTGAATGGGCGTGGGAATTACTTACCGATGTCTACGGAATTCCAAAAGATAAATTGTATGTCACCGTCTTTGAAGGTGATGAGAAAGAGAAGTTGGATTTTGATCAGGAGGCCTATGATATCTGGAAGGAAAGAATTGCTGAGGATAGAATTCTTCGCGGAAACAAGAAAGATAATTTCTGGGAAATGGGCGATACCGGGCCTTGTGGGCCATGCTCTGAAATACACGTAGATCTTCGTTCGGATGATGAGAGAGAAAAAGTGGATGGAAGGACTTTGGTCAACAATGATCACCCGCAAGTGGTGGAAATCTGGAACAACGTCTTCATGCAATTCGAAAGGAAAGCTGATGGTTCATTGATTCCACTTGCATCAAAACATGTCGATACAGGAATGGGATTCGAGCGTCTTTGCATGGCGTTGCAAGGAAAGACTTCCAACTATGACACGGATGTTTTCAGTCCGTTGATTGAAGCGATAGAAAAAATTTCAGGAGAAAAATATTTACGTACAGCCGAAAAACGGGATGTTGCTATGCGTGTAATTGCAGATCACGTGAGAGCAGTGTCATTCGCAATATGCGATGGACAGTTGCCTTCAAGCGGTGGTGCAGGTTATGTGATTCGCAGAATTTTGAGAAGAGCAATTCGTTATGGATATAGTTTTCTGAATAGAAGAGAACCTTTCATTCATCAACTTGTAAAAGTGCTGGCAGATGAAATGGGTGATTTTTTCCCGGAGATACGAAGCAATCAATCGCTCGTTGAAAAGGTGATCAAAGAGGAAGAGGAAAGTTTTTTGCGCACACTCGATAAAGGAATTCAACTTTTGGATGAAATCATTCGCAAAACGGATGGTCCGATAATCAATGGTAAAACTGTTTTTGAGCTTTATGACACTTTTGGTTTTCCCGCTGACCTCACAGCGTTGATTGCTTCGGAAAGTAGCATGAGTATTGATCAAATGGAATTTGATGAAGAACTAAAAAAGCAAAAGGACAGAAGTCGTGCGGCTACTAAACTGGAAACAGAAGACTGGGTGGAATTGCAATCCAGCGAGACAAAATTTGTAGGTTACGATCTGTTGGAAACGGAATCGAAAATTTTGCGTTACAGAAAAGTGAAAGCGAAAGGAAAAGAAGCTTTTCAAATTGTTTTGGATGTCACACCTTTTTATCCTGAAGGCGGAGGACAAGTTGGAGATACCGGAAAATTGATTTCAGCGAATGATTCAATTGTGATCACTGACACACGTCGTGAGAACAATCTCATCGTTCATTTTGCTGACAACCTTCCTGAGAACGTGAATGCATCGTTTAGATCTGTAGTTGATGTCTCGAGGCGCAAGGATATTCTTGCTAATCACAGCGCCACACACTTGTTGCATGAGGCACTACGTGAGGTTCTTGGAACACACGTGGAACAGAAAGGATCGCTCGTGCATCCTGATTATTTGCGTTTCGACTTTTCACATTTTTCTAAGATGACCGATGAGGAATTGGATAAAGTTTCAGCACTGGTGAATCAACGTATCCGCAAGAATTTTCCCTTAGAAGAGAATCGCAACATGAGCATTGAGGATGCGAAGAAAACTGGAGCGATGATGCTGTTCGGGGAAAAATACGGAGATGTAGTTCGAGTAATAAAGTTTGGCAACAGTGTCGAATTGTGTGGAGGAACGCATGTGCAGAGCACAGGTGAAATTGGTTTGTTCAGAGTTCAAAGTGAAGGCGCAGTGGCTGCCGGAGTGCGAAGAATCGAAGCAATTTCTGCAAATGGCGCTTTCAATTTTGTAAAGAACGAGCTGAACACTTTGGAGGAAATCAGGCATGCTTTGAAGTCGAAAGACGTAGTGAAATCAATTCAGGAACTTCAACACAAAAACATTGAGCTCACAAAAGTGGTGGAGAGGTTCAACAAGGAGAAGGCAGGTGAAATCAAAGCAGTTTTGAAACAGAAAATCAAAATTGTAAACGGTGTAAGTTTTCTTTCCGAACGAGTAGATCTTGAAGCCGCAGAATTGAAAGACATCTCGTTTCAATTGAAGAGTGAAACAGAAAAATTCTTCGCCGTTTTCGGCGGTGAGTCGGTAGGCAAGGCTATGCTGACTTGCGTCATCTCTGAAGATCTGGTAAAAGAAAAAGGACTGAATGCATCGAACATCATTCGTGAACTTGCGAAAGAGATCAATGGTGGTGGTGGTGGTCAAGCATTTTTTGCGACTGCGGGTGGAACGAATCCGGAAGGTTTAAAGGTGGCTTTAGAAAAGGCGGTAAGCTTCATCAATTGATGATGTAAGGGAAACTGATTTCAATGTCGGTATCGCCCGGATCGCAAGAGCCGTTTTTTATGCCGGGTTGATGACGAAGTGTAATGGTAACAAAGCCTTCTCCAACTTCGTTCGTTGTCCATTTTGATGCAAGTCCTATTTCATAATTGCCATCTGTGTCTGTTCTGATAATTTCAAGTGATACTCCTGTGTGATTGAAACAAAAGAGGTGATTAACACCTTCGTTCAGAACTTCATTGGAAATGGTGTCGACAGGAAATAGAGTTTCATTCAATAATAGAATACTTGCGAAATAGACGGAATGTGATTGTAGTCTGATTGTGTCAAACACATTGGGCGGATTACCGCCATCACCGTCAATATCCATGAAGCGAAAAGTTTGCTCAGGTTGAATGGATGAAGAATCCTGAAAGGTGATTGAGAACGTGGTGATGATTTCTTCATCGTTCGTTATCAGCGGCGGGTTTTCCGGCTTGTCAAAATCCCTTTTACATGAAATCATCATGATGATTATCAGGACAAGCAATAGAACAAAACGGCTTCTGCCAGTGAGTCGCAGATTCAAGGTCATTTTATTTTTGATTGAATGCATAGCTAATTTGTAATGTGAAATTTCTTCCCATCTCATCAGAGAAATACCGCAAACGATTCATGTAATCACGGTATTGTTTGTTCAGTGCATTCGTAATTGCAATTGCATAAGTCATGACTCCGGAGTCCAGAGAATGCTGGGCGGATATTGCAAAACTCAGCAGAAAATACCCGTCAGGCGTAGCTAAGTAGTCAATAATACCCGGAACTCTCCATTGCTTGTTGACAAAAATACCGGTGGCTGATATTTTGGAATTGTCAATATTTTTTCCAGCTTTTATTTTTTGTTCAACCTTCATCTGATATCTGTCTGAAGGCATTTGGGTAATATAATTTCGAGTTTTAATATCTTGTGCTCGAAGCAATGCCGCGCTTGCTATGACTTGAATGCGTTCTGAGGCATAGAATTTTGTTTCAATATCTATTCCTTTTATCACTGCATTGATTTGGTGATATTCGAATGTGGGGAAAGCACCTCTTATGGTGAGTGATGCAGGTTGAACCGGCGTGAGGTAAATGAAATTTTTCATGGAGTTGAAATAAGGTGCAACGCTGAATGAGAATTTTTTCCTTTCGAATGTTATTTTGGATTGTAACTGGTAAGTTTTTTCTGAGGTGAGATGTCGGTCTCCAATTTCAACGGCCGCCGCACCATGATGAAGTCCATTGCTGAACAATTCGCTCGCCTGTGGCGGTCGCCAACCTTTCGCGCCATTGATGATAATCGCCCATGACTTGTTGAGTTGGCGATGAATTCCAAATGATGCAGACATGTCTCCAAAGGAGTACTTTGGTTTTTGTAGTTGATTGTTTTCATACATAAAGACATTCAGTTTTCTAATGTCATATCTCGCACCTACCTCCACGTTGGTTTTGTGCAATTTGATATTCTCTATCACGAACAATCCGACACCTTGCTGTTTGAAATTAGGAATAAAGAATCGGCCTTCATATGTATTGGCTTGTCGTGTCATATTCACTCCAATCTGCGTATTCCATGTTGAAGTGTGATTTCTTTCAAAGCAAACATCTCCCGTATGAGTCGTTATTTCAAGGTGTAATTCCGGCTTGTTAAGCGCTGCAATGGAGTCACTACGCGGAAGAAATTTGTCGTACTCATTACGCAGGTTGTACTGTCTTGCGTATATAAAATTCAACTGACTTTTTGTTCCTGTGTAGAGTATAGTCTTCAACTTCAGAAATTCATGTGCTATGAGTTGATAAGGTCTTGATATGCGGTAGGAGAATCCGGATGAGTCCAGAGGAGTGGAGGAGTTGAACGCTCTTTGCAGATCTGCAAGGTTTCCAATATGAGATCCTGAAAAAATTCCTATTTCAGTATTGAATTGACTGTAGTAAATCTGCACGTTGAATTTAGAAACTGCATATTCTGCCGTGGTGGAAAAGTTGTGCTCCCTGGCGCCTGTGTTTTTTAGAAAGTAATCGGATGTATGCAGATTTCCGGCAGCTTTCAGCGTGCCTTGTATCCGAAGTTTCAATGAAGAGAATTTTTCAGGAATCAAGTCAATTTTCCCCGTGAGTATTCCGGAACGACCATTCGTTGCAGCAATCGATTTTATATCGCCAGATATCCCTGTCAAATTTTGAAAATCCGCAGGCTCAGTGAGAATTACGCCACCCATAGCATCGTGACCATATTTTAAACTTCCCGCTCCTTTAATAACGATTATTTTTTCTGCAATGAACGCATCTATTTCAGGTGCGTGGTCATTACCCCATTGCTGGCTTTCATGCCTGACTTCGTTGTTGTATATCAGAACCCGGTTGCCATAAAGTCCATGTATGACGGGTTTTTGGACGTTGTTACCTGTGTTGAGAAGTTGCACACCTGTTACTGTTTTCAGTGGGTCTCCAAACGATGATGCTTGTGAAGCGTTTAGTTTTGATATGATAATTTCTTCGCCGACATCGGTCTTTTTGAGAAGCGTTTTTTCTTCGAGTATTTCGACTGTCTGGAACACTGATGGGTCAAACTCGAGAAATATTTCTATCGATTTGTTTTCAGTCAAATCAATTTCGACATCAGAACTTTTAAAACCAATTCGCCCAAAGTGCAAATTGTATTTCCCGCTGCACAATGTTGTAAAGTAGAAATTTCCGACACTGTCAGAGGAAGTCACCTGCGATGCGTCTTTCAGTTGAATGCTGACATACGATATGGGGAGTTTGTTTTCAGAATCACGTATCACTCCATGAATTTCAAAATTACATTGGGCTTTCAAGTAAAAAGCGACGATCACAAACAGTATGGCATGAAGTGATTTGAGCATTATATCACGCCTCATTTTTGAAGTTAGAAAGGAAGTTGAAATTTTGTTTTTGAAAGTTCAATCGGTTAATGCAACTTTGTTGCAAATATATTGCTTCTTGAATTAATGCAATTATGTTGCAATAAAATATTTTTTGAATAATGCAAGTGCGAAATACAAATGCGAAGTCACATATTGTACTGCTACTAACAGAAGCTTCCGGAGCAATGTCTCCTTTGGAGATTCAACAGTTGTCAGAAGGGATTTGCGACAGAGTTACCATTTACAGAGTTCTAGATCGATTGATATCAGAAGGTGTCATTCACAAAACTGTTGGACTGGATGGAATAGCTCGATTCGCAATGTGCAAGCATTGTGGGGAAGATCACAAACATTCACACAACCACAATCACGTTCATTTTAGTTGTGAAGCTTGTTTGAAAGTGATTTGTCTTGAAGACATTATCCCTGATTTTAAACTCCCCAGGAAGTTTAAGGTCAAAGATGTGAATTTTAATGTGTCGGGTATTTGTCCTGATTGTGTATGATTTTTCATTTTTTCCCAAGAAAAGTGGAATCCATAGTGTATTGATATATAGCGTTCACGTTTTGAGTGTAACCGCTGGAATTTTTAAAAAGAACAATCTATATTCTATTCGTATGAAAAGATTATTTTGTGTATTGCTGTTTTTGTTCGTAACAGGTTTTTCGAACGCTCAACAACTCTATGACCCTAACGTTGTGACTGCAATTGACATAACCTTCGCAATCAATAATTGGGATGCAGTTATGGACCAATATTATGCGGCCGGACTCGAGCAAAGGCTTGAAGCTACTGTTGTTATTAACGGCCAGACTTTCACAGGAGCCGGCATTAAGTACAAAGGCAACAGTACCTACAACGCCAACAATGCGAAGAATCCAATGAATATCAAATTGGATTATACCTTACCACAAGATTACAATGGTTACCAAACATTGAAATTGTCAAACGGATCGAAAGATCCTTCGTGGGTGCGTGAAACTATCACCTATGAGATTCTCAGGAAATACATGCAAGCGCCAAAATCCAACTATGCATGGATTACAATCAATGGTTCGCCATACGGATTGATGTGCAACAGTGAATCTGTCAATTCAGATTTTATTGATTCACATTTTTATAGTGACAATGACAATACCCTTGTGAAGTGCAACCCGGTATCCGTAATGGGCACCATTCCACCCACTGGTTGCACCACAAGTAATAACTGCTCTTTACAATATCTCGGAAGCGACAGCGCATGTTACTACTCCTATTATGAAATGGCCAGCGATAACGGTTGGGGCGAATTGACAACACTCACACAACAGATTTCAACCAATTTTACCAACCACGATGATTTTTTAGACCGTGACCGGTTTATCTGGATGTTGGCAATGAACAGTGTCCTTGTAAATCTTGATAGCTACACTGGCCCTTTCGTACAGAATTATTATCTCTATAAAGACGACCACAATATTTTCAATCCGGTGATGTGGGATTTCAATCAGAGTTTTGGCAGCTTCTCCAATATTAATGGTGGTGGTCCCGGCGCAGGCACAACAACAGCTCAATTGCAGCAAATGGATCCATTCCTAAGAAGCGGAAATACGCTTTGGCCTATGCTGAATAAAATATTTGCCGAACCAACTTTAAAAAGAATGTACGTTGCCCATTGCAAAACAATTCTGGAGGAAAACTTCATCAATAACCTTTATTCAGAAAGAGCACAAGCCAATCAGAATCTCATCACTTCTTATGTTCAAGTAGATCCGAATGATTTTTATACGCTCGCGAACATGGCCTCAAACCTCACAACGAGCGTTTCAACCGGCACAGGACCCGGTGGAGGAAATATTGTCGGAATCACACAATTGATGGAAGCACGCAAGACATACATGATGAATCTCACTGATTTCACAAGTGCACCCCCTGTGATTTCGAATATTCAGTCTCCGTTGAGTGTTGCTCCAGGAACATCTGCGACTGTTACAGCTAACATCAGCGGAAGCAACGGTGTCATATTTGGTTATCGTACAAATGAAAGCGCGCATTTCTCACACAACATGATGATGGATGATGGACTGAATGGCGATGGCGCTGCCGGTGATGGAATTTTTGGATTTGAAATTCCTAATGTTCCAATGGGAGGCGTTCAATATTTCATCTATGCAGAAAATAACAATGCCGGAATTTTTTCTCCCGTTCGCGCTGAAAAGGAATTTCATTGTATTGGCACTACCGGTGGACTTGTGTTAAATGAATTCCAGGCAAGCAATGTTTCGACTATTGCTGATGGGGCAGGAGAATATGAAGACTGGATTGAACTCTTCAATGGAACAAGTGCGGCATTAAATCTCAGTGACTTTTACATCAGCGATGAATTGTCAAACCCAACCAAGTTCCAGCTTCCTTCTGTGGTGCTGAATCCGGGAAGTTATTTCATTGTTTGGTGTGATGAAAGTCAAACGCAGGGAAGCAATCATGCGAATTTCAAATTGGCGTCATCAGGTGGAGAAACCATTACGCTTGCCAATTCACAATTACAAATTATTGATTCGTTTTTCATACCATCAATGGAAGCAGATTTGACATTCGGCAGATACCCGAATGGAAATGGTCCAGCGAAGTATCTTCAGGCGACGTATGGAGATGCAAACAGCGATGTTGTTGCAGTCTCGGAAAGAGAACAAAAGGAATTACTGATCTATCCCAATCCCGCAAATGACTTCTTGACAGCCGTCTCGCCAGAGTCTGGCGTTGGTTCGATCACAGTATTGGATCTTACAGGCCATGTGGTGATGATTCAGCGTGCTAATGGAGCTTTAACACAGCAATTAGATATTTCAAATCTTGCGTCAGGTGCTTATCTGTTGAAAGCGGGTGGTGTGGTTACGACTTTTATGAAACTGTGATTCGTCGTTTTTAGATCACAAACAAAGAGTCCTTCCACCATCGACAGGAATATTAATTCCATTAATGTAAGAAGCCGCCGGAGAAGCAAGGAAGGCGATGGCAGCGGCAATCTCTTCAGGTTTTCCAAGTCTCTTCATTGGAACTTCGTTGCTCATTTCTGATTTGATAGCCTCTGCAGTATGTCCTGATTTTTCGGCTTTGTTTTTCATGATCTGCTCAAGTCGTCCTGTTTCAGTGGCACCCGGAAGTACATTGTTTACAGTGATATTGAATTGACCAAGTTCCATCGCCAAAGTTTTCGACCAATTGGCAACAGCAGCGCGAATCGTATTGCTCACACCAAGATTGGCAAGTGGTTGTTTAACAGAAGTGCTTATCACATTGATGATTCTGCCATAGCCAAGTTCTTTCATTCCCGGAACCAAAGCTTGCGTGAGAATGTGATTGCAAATGAGGTGAGAATTGAAAGCGATTCGAAAGGCTTCTACGTCTGCATCAATTGCCTTACCTGGATTTGGGCCACCAGTGTTGTTGACGAGGATGTGTGCTTTATCTGATGCAACAAATGTTGCTATAGCATCTTGAACGGATTGAGGATGATCGAAATCAGCAACGAGGTAAGAATGATTTTGCCCTTTAGAAACATCGAGCATTTGTACTGCGACTTTTAGTTTCTCCTCATTTCTTGCAACCAGTACAATGTCGGCTCCGAGCAATGCCAGTTCTGTTGCCGCAGCGAAACCTATACCTTGTGTTGATCCACAAACTATCGCTTTTTTATCTTTTAGATTCAGATTCATAACGCAAAGATGATACTATCTGTGGATTTTTTGTTGTTGCGCTTTCTGTAAGTGTTGCTCTCACTGTCCAATTTGATTCAATATTTACAACGCGCCCTCTCCATTTTTCCATTTCTCCGTGCTAAATTTATTCACCTGCGATGCAGGACAACCTAGACTAAAACTATCGATTGTCCAATTCAATTTTAATGCAAAAATTGAATTAGGAGATTTTACTCCAATCCGTTTTTTTCTTTTTGATTATGCTTAGTTGTTCTGCTATGCGAAAGTTCTTTTCACTTTTAAGCAGAGGATCTTCATCCATGATTTCGAGTGCAAGTTCACGCGCCGCAGAAAGCATCACCTGATCTTTTGCCAGGTCGGCAATTTTTAAATCAAGTGCCCCGCTTTGTTGCGTGCCTGAGAGATCACCTGGTCCGCGCAATTGAAGATCCACTTCCGCGATTTCAAATCCATCGTTCGTGCGCACCATGGTTTCAAGTCGTGTCCTGCTGTCAGCGCTGATTTTCAAGCCTGTCATCATGATGCAATAACTTTGTTCAGCGCCTCTTCCTACACGTCCGCGCAACTGATGCAATTGTGAAAGTCCAAATCGCTCGGCGCTTTCAATCACCATCACTGATGCATTTGGAATATTTACACCAACTTCGATGACAGTTGTCGCAACCATGATTTGCGTTTTGCCTTCTATGAAAAGTCGCATCTCATATTCTTTGGCTTCGTTTTTCATCTGACCGTGCACAATACTCACATGGTATTTCGGCAACGGAAATCTTCTTACAATAGATTCGTATCCATCAGTGAGGTCTTTGTAATCCATCACTTCACTCTCAGCAATCAACGGATACACAACATAGATTTGGCGGCCTTTTGCAATTTCGTTTTCCATGAATTGAAAAACTTCAAGTCGTCGTGAATCACTTTTCCATTGCGTAACAATTGGCTTTCTTCCGGGTGGCAATTCATCAATCACACTGATATCGAGATCACCGTACAAAGTCATGGCAAGTGTTCTTGGAATGGGTGTAGCTGTCATCACAAGTACGTGTGGAGGAAGTGTAGCTTTTTTCCAAAGAGATGCGCGTTGCGCTACACCAAATCGGTGTTGTTCGTCAATGATGCAAAGACCAAGATTCGCAAATTGAACTATAGGTTCTATCAAAGCATGCGTTCCTATAAGCAGATTCAATTCTCCCGTAAGCAATCGTTCATGAATTATTCTTCGCTCAGATCGTGGAGTAGAACCGGTGAGTAGAGCTACTTCAATTTCTAAGGGTTCAAGTAGCGATGAAATCGTAGCGAGGTGTTGTTGCGCGAGAATTTCGGTGGGCGCCATCAGACAAACTTGATAACCGTTGTCGATGGCGAGCAATGCACAAAGAAGTGCAACAATTGTTTTACCACTACCGACATCTCCTTGTATCAATCGATTCATGTGATGTCCGCGAGCAACATCAGATCTGATTTCTTTCAACACTCTTTTCTGTGCGCCTGTCAATTCGAAAGGAAGATGTTTAGAATAGAAATCATTGAACTGATCTCCCACTTTGGAAAAGACAACACCACGTTCAAGTTTGGTATTGGCCATTTTTTGCGAAGCCAACTGTATCTGAATAAAGAATAGCTCTTCAAATTTTAATCGTCTTCTTGCAGATTCCAGTACTTGTGTATTGGTTGGAATATGTACCTGAATCAACGCATCAGCACGAGTCATTAACTTAAATTTCTGAATAATGTAATCAGGTAAATTTTCTTTGATGTGCGGATAGACTTCTTCAGTAAGTTGTTTTGTAAGTTTTGCAATACCATTGCTGTGAAGTCCGGCAACAGTGAGTTTTTTTGTGCTGTTGTAAACAGGTTTCAATTCGTTGCCTTGCGTGATGCGCGCTTCTTCGAGCGGTTCAAGTTCGGGGTGGGTGATGCTGAATTTGCCTTTGAAGATGGTTGGCTTTCCATAAAGTATATAGGGCTGTTTTAGTTTGAGATTCGCCAATAGCCATTTGATTGATTTGAACCAAATCAATTCTATCTCACCACTTTCATCGCGAAATGCAGCTGCGAGCCTTCGCGCTTTTCCGGTGCCAATTTCTTTGATGGAAGTGAGTTCACCCATCAACTGAACTGATGTTGAGTCACCGGAAATTGCTTTGATGCGAATTATTTGTGAGCGATCAACATATCTGAAGGGATAATATTCAAGAAGATCTCCGCGCGTAGCAATGCGCAACTCGCTTTTAAGCGCTTCTGCGCGTTGTGGTCCAACACCTTTGAGATATAGTATGTCATTATCTAACACGTTGGCGAAAATAAATCCTGGAGAACTTTTCTCGTTCCTGCAAAAGGCATATTATCCCAATTGCGCATTAGAACTTTTTTATTATATCGGTTGTGGGATTCTCAAATCTGAATTGAGAAAAATTCATATGCGCCCCGCACGAGAATGAACTCAAATTTTCTTTAAGAAAGTGTAGCATGAGTGCCTTCGTTGCGTTTTCAATACACGTTGCTTCGGCGCTGTGTAATTCCTCTGCGAGCTGTAGTATGTAGAGGGTATTCTCCTCGCTGCGCTGCAACAA
>JAYTOA010000025.1:0-41366 GCA_043748015.1 Flavobacteriales bacterium | reverse complement strand
TCATAACTTTGCAATCAGAAAGCAACCCCTAAAATAAATCAAACAAGGGGGTGGTCAGTTGCCGCTGAAATGACTGGTCAGTTCGAGTGAAATAGACAGCCAAATGTAAAAAAGGAGATGGAATTGATTGCACCCCTGTAAAATTTAATTTGGAATTTCATGGTTTACGTTGGTTCCGCAAGGGATTTTGCCCATGAACTTAATTGAGTGCAGCCATTTGCCTATCGAATCTTACTTGTTGTTTGCTTGCCTTGCTATTCAAGCATGGACGACCCGAATCAATAAGAAATGTTGGTTCCTAATATGGAGTGCAAATACACTTTGCTGGAATGTGATAATGGTTTGAAGCGGTTTCATAGAATACTTCAGTTTTTCTTGATGCTTTCATCATTACCATCACCTAAAAGAATGGACAGTGTTTTCAGTTTCTCAGAACGATCTGCTATCAATTTTACAATGCTGATGAATGGAATGAATAAGATCATACCCACTGCACCCCAAAGAATTCCCCCGGCAACAATTGTCAAAATAATTACGAAGGTGTTTATTTTTAATCTGCCTCCAACGGCCATAGGAAAAATGATATAAGCTTCTAGCAATTGAACAATGGTAAATACAATCACAACTCCTATCGGGTACCATATTGAATTAAACTCAATCCAGGATATGGCAATCGGTAGAAGTGATGCAATCAAAATTCCTACATAAGGTATGAATGTCAGAATGGACGCTGTAAAACCGAAAAGAATAGGGTGTGGAACGCCGATGATTGCAAGTCCTATACTGTTGAGAGTACCTACCATCAAATAGACGATTAACATTCCTTTGAAAAACTTATAGTAGGATTGAATTGTTTCAAGGAGAATTTCATGAATAGTATTTCGCTGTTTGTAGGGGAAAATATGGTAGATCGCTTTGGAAAGCATTTTCCTGTGAAATAAAATAAGCGCGGTAAATATCAGAATCATTATCAAGTAGAACAATGATTCTGAAATTGAGTAGAATGTGTTTTGCAGCAAGGGAACAATCTGTGAACTTGAGTCGTCAATTGCTTTGTTGAGATAAGTCAATTGGCTTTCAGAACTGACTCCGAAATTTTCTGCAATAAATGTACTGAGTTGGGTTTGAGTTGCGAGTAGTTTTTCTTTGATAGTATGCCATTCATTTGAGAATTTAACAATCTGCGCAAAAAATAGATATAAGATTGAACCAACCATTATAGTCAATACAAGAATAGATACCAAAATAGCCACGCCTTTGTTGATCCCTTTGGATTCCATCCAACTGCAGGCAGGATAAAGCAAAAAGCTCATGAGCAGTGCAAAACTTAGCGGTATCAACAGTGTTTTTCCAAAATACATGATGACACTTGCAAGCACTATGATCTGAAGTATTTCAAGAACAGAAATGCTCTTGCTCGGGATCATATGGCTTCGGGGATTTGCCTCTTCCATAATTATATTAATTAGATATCCTTTTAAAGAATCTATTTCTTTCCAAAAACGAGCAATGGAACATTGATTCGGAATGAATACTCTGCAGTTTTACTTGAAAGAAAGATTTTATCAAGGAAACTTCGTTTCTGCCTGGAGAACATAATGAGTATTGACGGTTTTGATTTTCTTACTTCGACTTCTAGGTTTGAAATAATTGTTTCTGCAGGATCGGCCTTTTTGATGAGGGCTGAGATTTTGTAATTTGTGTGTTTCTTAATTGTAGTTTCAACAGATTTCGAATCGAAATCCGACGTTGTCAAATAGTGGAAATGAAGCAACGTCAATTTTGCCTTCAAAGACTTGGCAAATGCAACAACTTGAGTAACTTCATTCTTAAGATCTTCGAGGTCAGATGCATAAGTAACGCTGTTTATTTCATTCGTTCGGTATTTATGTGGTATGGCTATTACCGGCACTTCAGAGTGTTTGATAAGGTTGGAAGTGGTCGTTCCTAAGATTTTTATTAAACTGGAAGAACCTCTTGTACTCATGCAGATAAAACCGAACTTGTTCTCACGAGCGTAGTCCATTATGCAGGTATCAGCAGAAACAGAACTTTGAATTATGCAATTTAAGCTCTTGAAAGGAACGCCTCTGGATTTATATATAGATGCTACGAATTGATTTAACTTTTTCTGAATTTTCTTTGACTCATCTTTATAAATGTTTTCTCTGTCGATATGGCTCATAGAGGTAGGAAGCACCAGATAGTAGGTATGAAAAAAGGTCAGCTCGTATTTGTGTTGTGATGCCAACTGAATGGCGAAGCGGATTCCTGCTTTCGAGTTGGTGGAGAAGTCGGTTGTAACAAGAATTTTTTCCATGTTCATGCAGTTTTCTATGATGTAAAGTTAGCTAAACATTTTCCGTGAAAACTGACATGCGTCATATAGGATTTGTAGAATGTTCCGTTTGGAATCTTCGATTTTCTTGCTATTGATATTTTGATTTTTTTCTTCTCAAATGAAGCAAGAAATTGAATTGTCATACTTCCGCAGGTTGTATTTTGCAATTGAAATACAATATGATTTCTTGATCGGCACCTGAATTTGCCTGTATCCAACGTGAAAATTTTGTGCGCAACCATTTCAATTTGCCCATGTGTACAACAGGACAAATTGGAATTCTTAAATCTACAAATCTTGAGTTTAATTTAGGGGTAGACCTTCATCAAATTGACTATTAGTATATCTAGATGAATTCTCCATATTGCAATTTGAACCAAAGACTTTCAAGTCGCGACTTCAATTACTGAGCAGCACATTTAAACATTAATGGGACGTCAATACTCACTTAATTTAAGGTAATCCCTACCGGACAATGATCGCTTCCCTCAATCTCATTCAGTATGAAAGCTTCATTGACGGATGACACAAGCGATTTGGAAACCATGAAATAGTCAATGCGCCAGCCAACGTTCTTTGCACGGGAATTGAATCGCGCACTCCACCAACTGTATTTTACCACTTCAGGATAGAAATGACGGAAAGTGTCGACGAATCCTGCCTTGTGGAAAGCATCTAGTCCATCTATTTCTTTCTGAGTGTAACCTGCAGTTTTATTATAATTCGATTTGGGATTGGCAAGGTCAATGGCCCTATGAGCAACGTTCATATCCCCGCACCAGATCACAGGCTTCTTCTTTTCCAGCTTCTTCAAATGTTTGAGCAACGCTACATCCCATGTCATGCGGTAGTCGAGACGAACAAGATCTTGTCCACTATTCGGAACATAGGTATTCACCAAATAAAAATCTTTGTATTCCGCAGTGATGGTTCGACCTTGAGTATCGTGCTCTGCTATTCCTAATCCATAACTTACACTTAGTGGTTTTGCCTTGGAGAGAATTGCTGTTCCACTATAACCGGCCTTTTCGGCACTGCTGGAATAAATTTCATATCCATTCAGATCTTTAAGAGCCTCTTTCACTTGTTCATCATTGGCTTTGGTTTCCTGCAAACAAAGAACATCCGGTTGCATGATGGCTATGTCTTTCAGTAATCCCTTTTTCACTCCAGCACGTATGCCATTTACATTGAATGAAATCAATTTCATCGTTTCGTATTTTTCGTGCTTCAAAGAAAGGGACATTCTTTGATATAAAATTATTGGCCGATGTTTTAGTTTTGAAGGTCAACTATAGCTATGATAAAAACAATTCGACTCTTAACTGTTTTTTTTTTACTTCTAACTACCGTTGACAGCTATAGTCAAAGGAGGTATTTTTCATCCATTAAAATTGTTGCGGATACTTCGCAAACATGGTTCATCACCGGCGTGTTGCCATTAGGTGCAGAAGTGACTTACGTTTCAGGTAAGAAGCGAAGAACGACCGGTTACCTCAACGGAAATCTTCGATGGAAAAATGTTGAGTTAATCAGTAGTCAAGGCGAAATGAAGGGCGATGCTTTCATTATTGATCTTGAAAAGGCTCAGAGCAACAAGGGCAAAGTTGAAATAACGGCATTCGCATCTGGCGATTCATCAGGAAAGTCGACTTTCACTTTGCATATTCCTAAACTCGTGCGACTTGCACTGCTCCTACCAAAGGACATCAAAATAAAACCCGGAACTGTCTTCTCTCCTGACGTTAGCCTTTATTATTCCAACAGACAGGAATATCAGGCATCTCCATGGAAGTCTGGTTCTTTCATCAAACCGGAATCACTGCGTTTATTCAATGGTAAAGAAGAAATATCAGATGGCATTTTTGCCGTGCCAAATGACTTTCTTGAGGCGGGAGATTTTATAACGTTATCCGTCGTATCACGGGATGATCCGAAAATATTTGATGTCAAGATTTACGCTATCAATTACGACTTCACACTTTCTTATCGGTACAACATTGAGCCCGGATCAGATGGAGCAAAGGGAAAAGATGGAGCAAAAGATCAAACGGGTGGAGATGGAATATCAGGAGAGTCAGGAGAGGATGCGCCGAATGCATATTTGTTTATGTGGTTATCCGATTCAACAAATATTTTGCATATCAATTTACTCATAGGTAAAGAGCAAAAGCAATTTATGTTGAAGGCCGGAAATGGAAAATTTGAAATAGATATCCGTGGAGGAAACGGTGGCAATGGAGGAAACGGTGGTGATGGTGGCGATGCCAGTAGCTATTCCAATTCAACCGGAGGTTTTGGTGGAAATGGTGGTGATGGCGGTTCAGGTGGTAGAGGTTCAAAAGTGACTATCTATTGCGACGTCAATGCAGAAAAATATTTGCCGCAGCTTCACATCAATAATCTTGGTGGTGATGGTGGAAAAGGAGGAATAGGAGGGAAGGGAGGACGTGTGATATCTTTTGAAAGCTCATCCTTCTTTGATTTTCTTTTCCCAAGTCGCAACGAGAATGGATACTATGGTTTACAAGGCGATTATGGCACAAGAGGGCCGGAGGCGGAAATAATTTTACTCTCTGCGCCCGAGGTAATTGCTAAGTTTGAATGGATGAAGTAATCTTAAGACTTGACGACTATTATATTTGATGGTACAATTGGTTCAGATGCAATCCTACTTTTAGTCGCCAGAAAATGAGTTGTCTTTTTTTTGGGAGTGACTTTAAACGGTAAAAGACAAACTTCCAATAGTATGAAAATGGAATTTATCGTCGGGTTATTGATTCCTACATTTTTTAAACAACAAACCCCGCTATTCGCAGGGTTTGTCCATTATTTTGCCAAGAACAATTACATTTTTTCTATCACCACAGCGCTTGCACCACCACCGCCGTTGCAAATTCCAGCACCACCGATTTTGCCATTGTTTTTTGCAAGAACATTGATCAATGTGACAATGATTCTCGCACCCGAACATCCCAGTGGATGACCAAGTGAAACTGCTCCGCCGTGCACATTCACCTTCGCAGGATCGAGCGACATGTTTTTGCTGTTCACGATTCCTACAACCGAAAACGCTTCGTTGAGTTCTACAAAGTCAAGGTCCGACATTTTCAATCCGGCTTTAGCAACTGCCTTTGGCAATGCTTTGGATGGAGTAGTGGTGAACCATTCCGGTGCTTGCTCAGCATCAGCGTATCCGCGGATTTTGGCAATCGGTTTCAATCCGAGTGCTTCCATTTTTTCTTTGCTCATCAAAATCACTGCAGCAGCGCCATCGTTCATGGTGCTTGCATTCGCGGCAGTTACCGTTCCTTCCTTGCTGAATGCAGGACGTAAACCGGCTACTTTTTCGAAATTGACGTTCTTATATTCTTCGTCTTCGCTGATGACTACAACATCACCTTTTCTTCCTGTAACACTCACAGGAATTACTTCATCGGCAAATTTTCCCGCCGCCCATGCAGCTGCAGAACGCTTGTAGCTTTCAATCGCAAATGCATCCTGGTCTTCGCGAGAAATGTTGCACTCTTTAGCGCACATATCTGCCGCATTTCCCATCGCATAATTGTGATACACATCTGTAAGACCATCTTTCGCGAGTCCATCAACCATGTTCACGTTGCCATATTTATTTCCCCAACGCAAGTTCTCTGAGTAAAAAGGAACCTGACTCATATTCTCCATACCTCCGGCAATCACAACGTCATTATCACCAAGCAGAATGCTCTGCGCACCTTGCATAATTGCCTTCATTCCTGAAGCACAAACTTTGTTTACTGTTGTCGCCGGAACTTCATCGGGCAATCCTGCGAATTTCGCCGCCTGACGCGCAGGAGCTTGTCCGAGATTGGCTTGCAACACGCATCCCATGATTACTTCGTTCACTTCCTTTGGATCAAGCCCAATGCGATCAATAGCGCCCTTGATGGCAGCTGCACCGAGTTTTGTAGCTGAAACGGATGACAATGCACCGCCGAAACTACCAAGTGGAGTGCGGACTGCAGCAACGATAAAGACTTCTTTCATTCAATTGAATTTAGACCGCAAAAATACGGACGACTTTTGGTTGGACTGATTCAGTGTGGTGAAATCTTGTTATCAGAATCACTTAAGAGGGAGTGGCCGAAAGGTTGAACACATGATTCTATCCTGCGAATGCAAATCATAAGAAACGAAACAGGATCATCACCGGTCTATTGATGGTCAAAATCTAATTTTCGGATTAACGTGTTACTTCGCATTGGCCTGTATTTGTTTGTATAAGTTAAGAGTGAAGCTTAGGGGATATACATTCCAAATGATTTTGCACTTTAGAATTCTACATTCAATGAATGTTCAATCTTGAAGTAGCACCATCAAACGTTGGGGATCGGCCTTAGAGAAAATACGTTGAAATCCTGACACCACAGGGCAATAGACAAATCCCTGTTTGACGACTGATTTCAAAAAAGAAAAGGAGGGAATTTAGCTTGGCAAATCGGTGCCGGACTTTTTTGAAAGTAGGAGTTTGGATTTGTCAGCCCGCAGGGGGCATGGATTTCAAGTATTTTCTCTACAGCCTTGAATTTTTTGGTTCTTTTTTTTTCAAGAAAAAAAGAACGTGAAGAAAAACATCCTATTCATTTGAGAAGCAATTGATTTTTAAACCAACTCTCTAAAATCGAGTTAGACACGACTCAAGAGATACTCTTTTCCTTTTTAGAAAAGAACACTCCAATCATTCGCATCTTTGCAGCTGATACATGGCAACAGAACCCATCATTTTTACATTGAAGAATGGCATCCGCGTGGTGCATCAATATTTACCAAGAGAAGTAGCGCACTGCGGCATCATGATTGGCGCGGGAAGCAGAGATGAACTTAAACAAGAACACGGCCTTGCACACTTCATGGAACATTGTCTTTTCAAAGGCACTACCAAAAGAAAAACATTTCACATACTCAGTCGACTCGATGCAGTTGGCGGAGAATTGAATGCATTCACCTCGAAAGAAGAAACATGGATTCATGCCTCGCATCTCAAAGAAGATTATGAGCGCGCCATTGAATTGATCGTTGATATTACTTTCAACTCGACATTTCCTGCCAAGGAAATTGAGAAAGAAAAAGAAGTCATTCTCGACGAGATCAATAGTTACAAGGACAGTCCGGCGGACATGATTTTCGAAGAATTCGATGAGATGATTTTTGACAAGCATCCTTTCGGTAGAACGATTCTCGGAACAGAAGCCAGTCTTAAATCTTTCACGCAGAAAAATTTGAGTGCATACCATCGTCGCAATTTCACGCAAGACAACATCATCTTCTCTTCAGCGGGAAATATCACGCCGGAGAAGTTGAGAGCGCTTTTAGAAAAGCATCTCGAAGGATATAAAGTACCAAAGTCGGCCAAGCGTAAATCACACCCGTTGCACACCGCTGTTGAGCACAAAGTCGTGAAGAAGGATATACACCAGGTACACTATCTGATGGGAACGCCGGCATATGATTTCAACCACAAATTGCGTCCGGGATTATCGCTGTTGAATAATATTCTTGGTGGTCCGGCGATGAACAATCGGCTGAGCATGCGCATTCGCGAGAAACACGGAATTGCATATCACGTCGACTCCAATTACTCACCTTTCAGTGATATAGGAATCTTCACGATTTATCTGGGAACAGAAAAAGACAATCTTGAAAAAAGCAAGCAGCTTATCTGGAATGAATTGAATGAGTTGAAGAAATCAAAACTCACCGATCGACAGATGCACGACGCGCGAAAGCAGATCATTGGTCAGATTGCATTGGGTCAGGACAGCGGCAGTGCCATCATGTTCAACATTGCGAAAAGTTTACAATTATTCAATCGCATTGACACACTCGAAGAAGTTTTTGAGAAGATACATGAAATCACGTCGGCTGAAATTCACAAGATTGCAAATGAAATTTTCAATCCGAAGAAGATGAGTTCGATTACATACACTTACTGATAAAATGATCCTCCCGAATTAGTGACAAGCAAACTTGTCACTTTATTTTTGGTTCGAATGCGTGTCAACTTGATTTCACTGATGAGCCCAGGAAATGCGCATAGCACGGGAGATTCCTCATTCGAAGCCATGCCATTTACATTCATTCTCACCGAGGAATCACAAATTGTTGTCGGTAGAAATGTGAATCCGAATGCCAACTTGGGGGTAATTCCGGAGGATCATTATTAATAAGAGTATCTGCTAATTCGCAGAGATCTTATGCATATCGTTGTGACCAGATTCGATATCGTTCTTCACCTGACGAATTCGTTGCGCAATCATTGCCATGTCGTGACAGCCATTTTTTACCAACCAGATCAACGCCTCTTCCCGATTGTCACCGGCGAGTGCCATTTTTTCCAACACATCCAATTGATGTTTTCGCAACCATAAGATTGCATTTGGATTTCCTTCAACTCCATTGATCAGCGCCATTAAATGGGGAAAACCGTTTTCCATCAGCCACGTTCGTGACTCATCTTGATTTTGCAATGCAAAGACAAACAATCCCAGCTCCGGGTAACCGTTTTTCATCAGCCATTCCCTGATATCCTTATTACCGCTGATAGCTTCGCCCCAAGCCAGAATTATTTTCGCCGGATACTCAAATTTCATTGCCAACAAAGTTAATTGTAACTTTTACTTAAGAATGTTTTTCATTTACTATGCATACATAGCATTATTTTTGCCTCATCCACACAACTAATAATTAAATCCAATTTTATGATTAAAAAATTCACTCTTCTACTGTTATCAGTATTACTTAGTATTTATTGTGCTTCTCAAGTAAATCCAACATCTGATGAAGAAAAAGCCATGAAAGCATTGGCCGTGGCAGACTCCGGCTGGACAGCCAAAGGATCCGTTACTGTTGGAGTAACCGGGTCATACTTCAACCAATGGGCCGCGGGCGGTATCAACTCACTTGGTATAAATAGTTTGCTCAACTATTCGATCAATTATCGCCAAGGAAAAAATGCTTGGGACAACACGTTGATCACGGCTTATGGATTAATGAATCAGGGATTCTCAACAAGTGATGCCTGGATCAAAACAGACGACAGGCTGGATATCACATCGAAGTATGGTCGTGACATGGGAAAGAATCTATTTCTCGCAGGACTATTAAACTTCAACACACAATTTGCCAAAGGTTTTTCACCTGGTAGCAATGGACTCCCAGACAGAACCAAATTGATCTCAAATTTTATGGCCCCTGCCCGATTGCTTGTTGCACTTGGTCTTGATTACAAGCCAACAACCGACATCTCGATATTCCTCTCACCTATTACTTATCGTGGAATTTATGTACTTGATGAAGAATTGGCTGCACGTGGGGCATTTGGTGTGGAGAAGGGTGAATTCAGAATGGATACCTTACAAGACGGAACTATAAAAGAGGTGATCAGTATTGCCGGAGCATCAGCTAGACATGAAGTGGGTGCTTATCTGCGTATCAACTACGCAAAAAAATTCACGGAAAATATTAATCTCACTTCAAAACTAGAGTTGTTCAGTAACTACCTTGACAAGCCGCAAAATGTTGACCTTGCTTGGGAGACAATTCTCGCCTTGAAAATTTCAAAATATTTTTCTTTAACAACATCTGTGAATCTCTTGTATGATGATAATACAGTAATCGCCAAGAACAGATCGACCTCTACAACTGTTGGAGATGTAACAACCACTACTACAGAAAGCTATGCCTCCAAAGGCTTGCAGACAAGAATCATTTCTACTTTAGGGCTTTCATACAATTTCTAAAGCAGGATAGCAATAACGAAAAAGCCGTCGCTAATGACGGCTTTTTCGTTTTCTGAATTCTAGCAAATGCACTGACATGAGCCAATACTTCATGTGATCCTCTACTTTTTCAATACACTAAATGCTTTGACGATGGAATTTTTTCCATTCGTCACAGTGATAAAATATTGACCTTCTGCAAAAGCTGAAATGTTCAACTGATGTCTTGCACTGCTCAATTTTTCTTCGACCAAAACAGAACCAAGTTGATTGGTAATCATGAGATTTCCACTCAGCAAATTATTCTCAGTAACAATTACATTCAATACATCAATAGCAGGAACAGGATAAATCTCCATGCCTTCATTGTCGTCGCTTTCGAGAATGTTATTGATAAGAATTTCGTTTTGAAGCGGCAATTCAAGGAATGATCCATCGGAAGAAGTTGTGCTCAATTTGATCACATTGTGCGCTATCAACGGATTGATCAATGAGTCACCATTGAGGTTGGGATACATTTCTCCACCGGTATTCATATTTCTATTGAAGCGTGGATAATTGCTTCCGCTTACATCCACTCTTATTCTATGACCGGCTTTGAATGTAATTGCCGTGTGAGAAAATTTGATGACGGCACTATAATCAGTTGAGGGAGCCAATGAGATCAGACTCGCTTCCGTAAAACCATTTAGAAAACGCAAACGGTATACTCCATCAGACACCAGCATACTTCTGCCATCCGGATACACATCACAAAGGCGAACACAGACGTCGGTATCTGTTACATCCGTCGAGAGTGTCACTTGAACTTTTGCAGCGCCTTTCAAAACAACATCATTCGCTAGCACACCCGAGGTCATCACGAGCACGTCCTCTCTGCTTTCAACCAATGCAGTTTGATCATAGGGTCCTTGGTCAAGATCAGTACGAAGTGTAGGACCACCAATGGTTGGACATGGATCTGAGGGATCGTAGTTCAACTCCATTCCGGTGATTTCTTGCGGTAATTCCGCACGCATAATGCCGTCGTTGTGAAAAAACAATTTCGTATTGTTCGCGGCCGACACAGGCCATGAATCAGCATTTTGCCAGGTGTTATCACCCATCTGAAAATATCGCACTTTGGCAGTTGCATCCCAACCATTTTCAAAACCTTTGAGGTGATAATCGAAAAACTGAAACGACTGAGAATTGCTCCAACCAGCTGCGGCCGGATATGACAATTGTCCTTGTGTTGAAGTTCCCAACGCTGCAACGCCGCTACCACCATGAGCCCATGGTCCTATCAATAATCGATGTTGTTCGCGCACTTCAAATGCAGAAAGATTTTGAATAGAGGAGAAAAACTGAACCATGGTTTCAACGTTGTGATCATACCATCCGCCAATCATCAGCGTGGGAATTGTAATCTGTTGAGGGTAGTTGGTAGAAGCCTCTGACACATTCCAGGTAAGATCCAAATAGGGATGTGCATATACTACCGGGGAAGTTCCGAAACCCAATGCATCGAGTTGTTCCAGATACTCAGTGCGTGCTGCACCATTGGGATAATAATCCAAATAATTTTGGAGAGGAGAAGCCACCTGAGGAACCATACAAACGAGGTGTGGAGGTTGCTGACGTGCAGTCTGATATTGAACCCGACCCAACGCTGAAGGTCCCCAAGTTCCTACCTTGCCATTGCACCATGACTGACTTGCAATCCATTCCACCACATCATAACCATCCAAACCCAGCGACGGCGCGCCTGCATATAATGCTGTGGCCGATCCATAAAAACCTCGCCAGTCAACAATAACGATAGCGTATTGCATAGTCTCCTGCGCCATTCCAATGCCTATAGGCAAACCTGTAAGGTGATAAACATTCTTATTATAAGGAGTTTGAATCAAAATCACCGGGCCATCAATCCATCCGGCCGGTAAATAGACATCACCTGCCAAAGACATATTATCCGTCATTGGAATATTGACTTCATCCCAATCAAGCACAGCAAAAACAGACGGCGCGCACGAAATTGATAGCAAGAACAGAATAGTCCTTACAAATTTTTTCTTCATAATTTTCCTTAGTGTGTTGGTCCAAAAGTATGGGAAAAGAATAACCAGCTAGATTGAAAATAGAAATTGAAGATTGAAAATTCGCAGCGAATTGCTTTCTTGCGAAAGCATCGCACTTTGGATCGAAGAGAAACAGACGGAAGATTATTTTTTTTTGAACAGGCGTCAATAGCGAAACTGGCAACATTTGTGCAATCCTGCCTTCCAGATTATGCAATTTGTATTTTTACCCCATCAACAAAGAAATTATGAAACACTTATCCATCCTGTTGCTTGTAGCTGCTTCGCTTATTTTCTCACAATGCTGTAAGAAAAAAGGAACTTCAGAAACGGTGACTGCACAACCGGAAAAAACGCCAACTGAAAACGTGGAAACGAAAGCCGGCATCTCAACCCAATCCTCAGAAATAAAGAAAATCACCGTGAAGGAAGATTACGCCCGGCCGGAAAAAACGGATCACTTTGATTTGATTTCGCAAAGAATATCAGGCGATTCGCTCATTCTGCAAGTTCAATATGGTGGCGGTTGTGAAGTGCACGAATTCAACATGTTCACCAATATGATGTGGATGAAAAGTTTGCCACCGCAACTCAATCTTTGGTTGGAACATAAAAGCAATAACGATCGCTGTCGGGCCTTACTAACAGAAACCATTTCATTTGACCTGAAACAATGTCAATATCCGGGATCGCATCTGGTGGTGCTGATTATCAACGGCGATCGTGAAAAGAGTGAACGCTATAGTTACTAATCAGTGGAGTCCTTGTTCCAGAGTCAATGAAGTCGATTATTTTTTTTGTCAAAGCATACCAAGATTCGCATTGAAATAATTGTTTGTTAGCAGGAAAGTTCTGGACATTTGAACTTTGTATTTGTACCCTTTAAAACCTGTTATTTCTTCCGGATGAAAAAAAATTTACTCGCTCTTTCTCTGCTTTTAATAAGCATCTTCTCAATTGGTCAGCTCAAATATGGTGGCGAACCACACAACTGGTCGGACAAACATGTACAAACGGATTTCCCTTTTGTGCGGACCGATATTCCTGATTATGACCGTCTTGAATTAGAAGATGCGATAACGGACCAACACAAAGACGTGCCCTATCGTTTCGGAGTAGAATATGAAGTGTCTTACGGACTCGAAACATCCGGCAACTGGAAGATCGATGAAGAACATGATTTAGCCATTTGGCAGCTGGGTATAGAATGCCCGGGTGCTCTAGCCATATGCCTGCGATTTGATGCATTCAGAATTCCAAAAGGTGGTAACGTTTATATCTGGTCGCATGACAGAGAAGAATTTATTGGAGCCTTCAATCATAACAATAACGATGCTTCCGGAATTCTTGCAACAAGTCTGGTTCATGGTGATAAAGTAATAGTGGAGTATTCAATTCCCTTGCATGCCGTCGATTATGGCTCTTTGGTTGTGGGACAAATAGTACATGGGTATCGCCCGTTTCTGAACAGCAAATGGGTTCAGGAAAAGCTTGAAGCAGAGCGTGGACCATTCGGAAATTCCGATCCCTGCAACGTCAACATCAATTGCCCATCCGGCGCAAATTGGCAGATTGAGAAAAGATCGGTGGCCGTCATTACCCAAGGTGGTTCCGGTATGTGCACAGGCGCACTGGTGAATAACACCGCCAATAACGGCATTCCCTATTTCCTTACAGCCAATCACTGTACAAGCGGTTCCGCTTTAGGTAGTTGGGTTTTTTACTTCAATCATGAAACAGCGACATGTGCTGGCACCGTTGCACCAACGAATCAATCCATTTCCGGATCAACTTTAAAGGCGAACAATGCCTACAGCGATTTTGCTCTTTTGCAATTGAACAGCACACCTCCAGCTTCATTCAATGCTCATTACGCAGGATGGGATGCTACAGATAGTCAGTCAGCAGTGAGCTCAGCAGCATGCATACACCATCCCAGCGGGGATGTCAAGAAGATTTCGCTTGAAAATGATGCCCCTTATTTCAGCGTCGGAAATGGCGCCCAGGTATGGTGGATTGACAACTGGGAATCAGGAGTTACTGAGCCGGGTTCAAGCGGATCGCCGTTGTTCAATCAAAGCCATCGAATTATCGGACAATTGTTTGGCGGAGCATCGGCTTGCAATGGGAGCACCGGAAACGGACAATACGATTTCTATGGAAGATTCGGACAAAGTTGGAATCACGGAACAACACAAGCCACTCGCCTCAAAGAATGGCTCGATCCGGGCAACAATGGAGCGCTTGTTCTAGATGGCTATCCAGATGGATTCACACCAACGGCGAATGATGCTGCTGCTTCAGCCATCAATGGTATTCCGGCAACGATCTGCGGATCATCCATCACTCCAACATTCACATTGACCAATGCGGGAAGCACGACGCTTACATCTTGCACTATCATGTATCAATTGAATGCAGGAACTGCGCAAACAATTGACTGGACCGGTTCTTTGACGCAAGGAAACACCACCACGTTGAATATTCCAACACTCACAGCTACCTCGGGAAGCAATACGCTTACAGTTTGGGTGACAAATCCGAATGGCACAACAGACGAGAACAGTTTCAATAATCAGGTGGTAGCGACCTTTACAGCATTTACCGGAACAACTTTTACGGCAACTCTGACGTTGAATTTTGACAATTATCCTGAAGAAACTTCATGGCAAATTACGCAAGGTAGCAATGTCATTTATTCAGGCGGAACGTATCCCAACCAGGCAGACGGTTCAACTTTAACTATTCCTGTTTGTCTTACAGGCGGCTGCTATGTGTTGAAAATGCTGGACTCAGAAAGCGACGGAATGTGTTGCAGCTTTGGCCAGGGAAGTTATCAGCTAACCAATCAATTTGGTACTGTTCTAGCCAGCGGCGGCAATTTCAATGCGCAACAGACGACTTCCTTTTGTATGTCGGCCACTGCTGTCGATGAGAATGGTGAAGTGATTCCCTTGATTTATCCTAATCCGGCCAACGAAGTAGTCAACATAGCATCGGAAGAATTGATACAAACAGTTGAAATTCTTGATATTTCCGGCAGGGTTATAAACAAATCCAATCCAAACGCAACACAATTCAGGATTGCAACTCATCTAATGTCAGAAGGAATTTATCACATCCGCATTGTAACAGGGGATGCAACTCATACAGAAAAAATTATTGTTCGACACTAATTAAATACCAAGTGTGAATAAAAAGGCCGCTAACTGCGGCCTTTTTCTTTTTACGGCTGCCCATCACCAATAATTTCGACCCCGCAAAAAGAAAGGAAGCGGACGATAAACATGGTCGAATACATTCAGCAGCATTTAGTGGGGGTGATTTGTTTTGCAGTATGCACGACAGCATGGTTTATCCAGCTATTTTATATGCTTCAATATTTTTTAAGAGCATCGCATGTCACGCCAAAAAATGAAGTGAATGTGAAACCCGTCTCGGTTGTGATCAGCGCGCGCAACGAAGAGAAAAATCTCATGCAAAACATTCCAATCATCATGGATCAGGACCATCCTGATTTTGAATTGGTGATAGTGAATGACAGCAGCTGGGATGACACAGAAGCCATTCTCAAAGCTTTAAGCCTTAGATATCCTCGCATCAAAATTGTAAACCTTGATGAAGAAAAACAAAACATGCAAGGCAAAAAATTCGCGTTAACTTTAGGTATCAAGGCAGCCAAGCACGACATCATTTTGGTTACAGATGCGGATTGCTATCCATTGTCAAATTCTTGGATCAAAGAAATGACCGATCACATGGACGACAAGAAGCAATTGTCACTTGGCTTTTCTCCATACCACCGGCATCCGGGATGGCTCAACAGAATCATTCGGTTTGACACACTAATGATAGGAGCGCATTATCTTGGTTTTGCGAAAGCAGGAAGACCTTACATGGGCGTAGGAAGAAATCTCGCCTATACCAAAGAACTTTTTTTCAAAGTTGGCGGATTCAAAAGTCATTATGGAATTGCCAGCGGCGATGATGATTTGTTTGTCAATCAAGTCGCCAATGCGCACAATACAATTGTTGTAGCAGCTCCAGAGTCGCAAACAATTTCTGAACCAAAAGAAACCTGGCAGAATTGGTTTGTACAAAAGCGAAGACATTTCACCACCCTACCACATTACAAAGGCGGCAACAAAAGGCTCCTTGCGCTGTGGCCCTTGAGTTTTTTGTTTATGATGCTGGGCTTTGGTGGGGCTATGATTTTCCAAACATGGACGTTGTTAGTAAGTGGTTTGATTTTTCTGAGGTACGTCATTCAATTGAGTATTTTGCACAGGGTTTCAGTGCGACTTGGAGTGAGCCGCGACATCGTATGGTTGGCACTTCCACTGGAAATTCATTTGCACATGCTTAACCTCGGATTGTATTTTACTAACCTGATGAGAAAACCTCAGAAATGGAACTGATTGAACACCTATCGGAAAAAGGCCAGTATGATTATAAGCTCGTGCAGAAAGCACTGCGCGAAAAAAATCAGAAAGCTTATGCAGAACTCATGCAGAGATATCGCGAGCCGATATACTTCATGTTGCTCAAAATGGTCAACAACAAAGATGACGCTGATGATTTGACCATCGAAGCGTTCGGCAAGGCTTTCAAGCGATTGGAGCAATACACGCCGCAGTTTGCATTTTCAACGTGGCTTTTCAAAATAGCTTCTAATAATTGCATCGACTTTATTCGCAAGAAAAGAATTCGCGCTATTTCCATCGATCAAGGTTTTACTACAGATGATGGCGATACTATAGAAGTAAGTATTAAAGACAGCGTTCTCGATCCAGCTGAAGCATTGCAAAAAGAAGAGCGCATCAGCAAGATGCGCGAAATCGTTGACAAACTAAAGCCTCGTTACAAAAGGCTTGTAGAACTGCGATACTTTGATGAGATGGCTTACGAGGAAATTGCAGAGGAACTGAAACTTCCTCTCGGTACTGTAAAAGCACAGCTATTCAGAGCCAGAGAATTTCTTTTCCAGATGATGCAGAGTACGAAAGATTCTTATTGAAAAGCATTAACTGTCTCTTTCATTTTTCTTAAGCGCTTCATCGATCTAATATTCGATTCATTTTTCCTTTCTGTAAAAATTATCTTTTGGAATTGATTCAAAAATATTTTCCGTTACTCACAGCAAAGCAGTTTGAACAATTCAACCAGCTTTCTTCATTGTATAATCTATGGAATGCGCAAATCAATGTAATTAGCAGAAAGGACATCGATTCAATTTACGAGCGACACGTATTGCATAGTCTGGCCATTTACAAATTCATCCAATTCAATCCGGGTTCTACCATTTTAGATGTTGGCACAGGTGGTGGTTTTCCGGGAATTCCATTGGCCATCATGATGCCCGACGTTCATTTCACTTTGACAGATTCTATTGGAAAAAAAATCAAGGTTGTCAATGAAGTCGGCAACGCGCTTGGTTTGAAAAATTTCACGGCGATTCATACAAGATCAGAATCCATCAACCAGAAATTCGATTTTGTAGTAAGCAGAGCCGTGGCAGAAATGAGCATATTGATTCAATGGAGCAGAAATAAGATCAAGAGTAAACAGATCAATGCATTGCCTAACGGTCTCATTTGCCTCAAGGGAGGAGATTTATTGCTAGAGTTATCGGGACTTTCAAAAGCCATAGAGAGCTATGACATCCATGAATGGTTTGCAACAGAATTTTTCGAAACGAAAAAATTGATTTATGCTCCCATGGTTTAAGGTCTTGACCCTGAGTAGCGGTCATTATAAGGACAGAAAATCAAGATTTGATTCAACACAAGACTTTATTACATTCGCACCGCTCACAAAACCGCCGAGCCGATAAGCAACGTTGAGTAATATCATCGCGACTTAATTGAAAGCAAACCAACTTATGATGAAGCATTTCTACCTGAAAGTGGTTATTGGATGCATTTTGGGAACATTGGCAAATACGTCACATGCTCAACTTGCCAATCCACCAATTCATATTGAAACAATTGTTCACTATGGCAATTACGGTGAAGCCGGGCACGACCTTACTGGTTATGTTACATATAAGGTCTATGTACAATTCGCCAATCAAGACAATTATCTTACGGGTCTTTTTGCTGCAGAATCACCTTTTGATTGTGTTCAAGATGCAGACTCAACGCTTCACTTTGAATTTCCATGTGGACTATTTCAACACGAGCTTAGCGGTGCCTATGGATACAATCAATCTTGCCTCTATCCCGCGATCGTACCTACTAGTCAATTTGATTCATTTTTAACTATCGGAAAAATTTGTGGCAGTCAGCCGGGCTGTGATCTCATTGGTGCCGTGAGTCAATGTCCTGCATGGCTAAGTGCTTTCGAAGGTCCATCGGATGCTAACTATTACGATGGTGGAACATTTTTCTGGGATGAAGCGGCAATATTTTCTGCCTCTTGTTTTCAACCGTACCCAACTTCAATTTCGCATGCTGATGGTAATAGCCGCGTTCTAATTGGTCAATTTACAACTTGTGGCGACTGGACAGGTTGTGTCAATATTCAATACATCAATCAAGCAAGTGTTGATCAAGTGGCGCTCGACATTTGTTTCGGAGCAGAAATGCCTTGCCTGGCCAACGTGATGGATAACACGGCAACAGTCACTCCGGCGTTGTGCGCAGGTGATGATGCGACAGTTACGCTTGACGATGGTGGAAATGGCCCGATTAATTTTATGCTTTACAATTCAAGCAATGCATTAATCAACACGTTCACCAACCAGAATAACGGATTATCTGTTTCACCAATTCCAGCAGGCAGTTATTACATCACCATGATTGATAGCGTTGGATGTCGCGATACCACTGACTTGTTCAACGTTATTGACCCAACCCCACTTGTATTCGATGCTGAATTGCTTTCCGATGTTCAATGCTTTGGAGAAACTACCGGATCAATAAGTCTTACTTGCTCAGGCGGCACGGGCACTATCAATGTTTTGGTGAATGGAGTGGCTCACAATTGCGGTGATGTGCTTTCAAATCTCGCTTGCGGACCGTACAATGGCCTTGCTACCGATGCAAATGGTTGTCAGGTATCTGAGTTGATTCAGGTTTCATGTCCTCCCCAACTGATGTACAATCCGATTGTTACATCCAACTTATGTTACAATGATGATAACGGTTCTATAGTTGGAAATGTCACTGGTGGAACCGGCAATATCACAGCCGATTGGTTCTTCAACACGGCTCCGTACGACCAAATAATTGGTGTATCTCCACTTAACATTAGCATATCTGATCTAGATGGTGGAACCTATGATGCAGAAATCACTGATGCCAATAATTGTACGCTTACAGCGTCGTTTGAAGTTACCGAACCTGATGAATTTTTGATAGAATATACCGTTACGGATGTAACCTGTTTCGGCCTATGCAATGGAAGTATCGCAACTCAAATCACAGGAGGTCAGGTTCCATTTCTTACAACAGGCGCAATACTCAACGGTGGTCCGGTAAATCTTGATGCACTTTGCGCCAACGAAATTGTGGTGACAACAATCGATGGCAATAATTGTCAGATTCAGGACACACTTGAAGTGATGCAGCCAACAGATATCACTTACGAATTGGAATTGGTTCCCGTGACATGTTTCGGACAATGCGATGGACAAATTCAGATCACAAACGTTGACGGCAGTTTCGGAAACTTCTCTTATCAGCTTGCTCCCAACTCTGGGAATTGCACTGCACCTTGCAGTGGCAATGACGCGACTTTCACCGATTTGTGTGCCGGCACCTACAACGTATTAATTACGGATGAAACCAGTTGTCCTAAGACACTCAATAATTTAATTATTACGACTCCGGATGAAATGCAATTAACGCTTACCCCTACAAGTGTGACTTGCTTTGGACTAAGTGATGGTAGTGTAGCAGTAAGCGTTATTGGTGGCACTGAACCGATAGTGATTACGCCAGGTGATTCGATAGCGCCTTACACTATTACTGATCTCGCGCAAGGAAACTATTCGTTCACAGTTACCGATGCGAATGGATGTTTTACGACAGGTGATGTAATTGTTAATCAACCGGATTCACTCAAAGTTACTACACTACTGAACATTCCGGCTACATGCGGTGGCTATTGCGACGGTAGATTAAACTATGTCGTTGCGGGTGGAACTGTTCCTTACCAATATCAATTGTTACCTACCGGAACTGTTGGTCCGGTAAATGGTTTTTTAAACTCGCTGTGTGCTAACCAATACAACTTAGTTGTGACGGATCTTTTCCAATGTGCGGATACTTTAGAGTTTGAAATTACACAACCCGATCCACTTGTGATAAACACTTTGCTAGATGCACCCACATGCACAGGTATGTTTGACGGTTCGGCTCTCGTGGAACTATCCGGAGGAACCGGTGCGCTGACATTCTTTGTAGAACCATCTTCAACCAATGTGTTGAATATTGACAGCGCCAATTATAGTTTGTCGGGATTGGGCGAAACTGTAATTTATTTTCAGTTGATCGATTCACAGAATTGTATCTTGAGCGATACACTCGAAATAGTTCCCGATATCATTACCGACATGGTGATGAGTGTTTTCTCATCACCTGAGACCTGTTGGAATGAATTAGACGGAACAGCAACTGTAGCTGTGCAAAATGGATTTCTACCCATCAGCTATTTATGGGATGATCCGCATGATCAAATCACTGCAACGGCAGCCGGGCTTTCATCAAATCAACAATACACCGTTATTGTAACTGACAATATTGGATGCACATTGACCACATCCGTTTTCGTAGAAGGAACTTTGGGTTGTTTCTTTATAGCTACTGCTATCACTCCAAATGGTGATGGTGTGAATGACGAATGGATTCTAGGTGGTCTTGAATTTTATAGTCAGGCCAAGATCAATGTCTATAACCGCTGGGGACAAAATGTGTTCTCATCAAATGGCTACAGCACACGATGGGATGCACGTTATCAGGGAGAATTGTTACCGGTTGCAGACTATTATTTCACCATTGATTATGCCGCTGACAAAGAAGTAATCATGGGAACAGTTACCATTAAATATTAAGGTAGAAGCATATGAAAAAGATTTACTTCACTTTCGCATTTCTCTTCTTTCTTGCTGCAACTGATTCCTTCTCACAGCAGATAACGCGAAGAACACAATTCGCATTCAATCCATATCTAGTCAATCCCGCCGTAGCGGGAACATTGAATCAGATTCCGATTTTCCTTTCGTATAGAAATCAATGGGCAGGATTCAAAGGCGCTCCAGTTACGATGATGGCGAGCGCACATATGCAAGGTCCAAAGAATTCAGGTTTTGGAGCCATCATTTCCAGAGATGATACCGGCGGTGCTATTACGAAAACCGGAATAGAAGGAACGGGTGCATATCACATCGACCTGAACAATTACGACGCTGTGAGTTTTGGTATAAGTCTTTCTGCTAATCAATACAAATTCGACAATTCGAAACTTGTTGTTTATGATCAAAGTGATTTGGCGCTTAACAATATGCAGGTAGAATCTCATTTAAATGTTGATGCCAATTTCGGAATGATGGTTTATGGTGAAGACTATTATTTCGGCATGAGTATTCCACAGTTAATAGGAACAAAGTTGAAGCTCGAAAGCCCCAATGATAGCAGCAACCGCAACATCCGTCACTTTCAGTTCATGGGATCATATAAATATGAAGTGAACAGCGATTGGGATGTTCAGCCAAGCGCCCTTCTCAAGCTGACTCCTGTGACTCCTGTGCAAATTGACATCAATGTAAAAGTTGGTTATCAGGAAACTTTCTGGAGTGGTTTTACTTACCGACACAACGATGCCATCGCACTAAACCTTGGTGCATTCTATGACAATTTCTTCCTTGGCTATTCATTTGATTTTACCACATCCACGGCCAAAGTAATGAGTCCATACACGCATGAAGTATTACTCGGCTATATCATCCCCGGCAAACGTGGCAAGTATGTTGCACGCGGGGCGCTCGGTCCACGCATGGTTGACAGAAATCGCGTGGTAAAAGCAAAGTAATCTGAAGTAAATTCAAATGAGAAAAAAAGTATTGATAGTGCTGATAGGTGCTTTGTCACCGCTAATGGCCTTAACTCAAATCAAACAATTGTCAGTTCAGGAAGTAGACAACGAAGGCAAAGTTCCTGGAAGAACCTATCGTGTATTTGCCGAAATGACGAATGTGAAGGATCAGATTTATGTCATTTTCGGAGATTCAACACACACGCTCGAAATAAAAAGCACGAAACCCTTTTTTCAGTCAAAAAGAGGCGGTGCATTTTCAAAAAATTCCAATCGCAAAGAAGCCGGAGAAAATGATTCTCTTCGTTACGATTCATGGGTGACAATCGGTGCTGTAGACAATTATGACAACAATGTTTCCGTGCTTAATGTGAACTTCGATGAATTCGAGAAATCAGGCGGAGCCATCAAGGTAAAAAAAGACGGTGCTTGGTTTTGCATTCCAACAGATCAACAGGCGTGGGCAAAAGAAGACAAGCGACTATTGCTGATGCAACTTACCACAGCAGGTGAAGTGGATGGTAAAATATCTGTGATGGGTAAAACAGCAGCCGGTGAATCTTATACTTTGCATGACCTTACGTTCGCCTGCGGTTCGAAGAAAAAGAAGTGAGACGCTAAGTTCTTTTACGCCAAGTCAACAATGCTGTAAAGGGTTGGACACAATCTGTTAGTCTACTTCTTATTATTATATTTCTTAAAGAAAAACCATGAAACTACGACTGTCATTATACGCTTTAGCACTTTCAATAATGGTCTCATTCATCTCATGTGATCCTGCAATGGTTGGAGGAATCTTAAATGGCATTCCCTCCTCGCCTGCCCTGAGCAATGCTGAGGTGATTGAAGGATTGCGAGAAGCGTTGAAAGTGGGAACGGGAAAAGCAGTTAATTTCACTTCAGTTACAGATGGTTTCTGGAAGAATCCATTGATCAAAATTCCTTTCCCGGCAGAAGCTGAAAAAGTAAAAACCACTGCCCTCAATCTTGGTTTAAATGCGCAAGTAGAAAAGTTTGAAATGAACCTTAATCGCGCTGCAGAGCGCGCCGCCAAAGAGGCCACGTCAGTTTTTGTCAACGCAATTACACAAATGACCATTGAGGATGGCTTCAAAATACTCAAAGGTGATAGCACAGCGGCGACAACATACTTGAACAATGCAACAAGAACAGAATTGACCACTAAATTTTCACCCATCGTTCAGAAAGCCATTGATGAAGTGAATCTCACAAGTTTTTACGAGCCTCTGGCATCAGCTTATAACACATCGACTATCTTCACTGGTGGACAAGCTGTGAATCCCGATCTGAATGCATACGTCACACAAAAAGCTCTTGACGGACTCTTTCACTACGTAGCCTCAGAAGAAAAGAAAATCAGAAAAGATCCTGCGGCAAGGGTTAGCGAGATTTTGCGAAAAGTTTTTGGATCGCTTGACAATTAACTATTTCCGAAAGTCCACTTGACCAATTCTGCTACAACCATCACATTCTTCTCTTATGAAATCCAGGAACGAAATTGCCCAATTGTGGCTTGAGGCGTTCAATGAACATCATCTTGAAAATCTGCTTTCGTTGTATGATGAAAACGCACAGCACTTCAGCCCGAAATTAAAAATACGCCAACCGGAAACCGGTGGAATGATTACGGGAAAAGTTGCACTGCGCAACTGGTGGGCTGATGCATTCCTGCGATTGCCTACTCTGCATTACAAAGCCACCACAATCACCGGCAATGAACAACGCGTCTTTATGGAATATACTCGAATCGTTTTCGGCGAAGAGAACATGAACGTTGCTGAGGTGCTTGAGATTTCAAATGGAAAAATTATTGCCTCGCGTGTTTATCACGGATGAGGTAGTGTAATGATATTCATGTTCTGATAAATAATCCCAGATCAGTGGATAGGCGCAGACTAAACGAGAAAAGCTTCAACTTGTAATCATTCAAACTCACTTTGCGATATTTGCAAAAAATATTCTGTAGTGACCGCATTGTTGAATCTGATTGAGAATGCCCAAACCAGCAGGATTTAAGTTGAATTTTCAAACAGCAAAAAATGCAAATCACAAAAGAGAAAGTAGTCGCGATCCATTACACATTGCGCGACAAAGAAGGAAAAACACTTGATACAAGTTCAGGGAAGGATCCACTTCACTACATCCAAGGTATTGGCAATTTGATTCCGGGCATGGAAGAAAGTCTTGAAGGTAAATCAAAAGGCGAAAAATTAAACGTCGTAATAAATCCGGAAAAGGGCTACGGAGTAAGAAATGAAGACCACGTGCAGGAAGTTCCTATGGAAGCCTTCGGAGGTCAGACACCGGAAGTCGGAATGCAATTTCAGGCCGGCAATGACGACCAACGCTATATTGTAACGGTAACAGCTGTGACAGAAAACATGGTAACAGTGGACGCCAATCACCCACTTGCCGGCGTTGAATTGCATTTTGATGTAGAAGTTATTGACGTAAGAGAAGCCACCAATGACGAGCTGTCGCATGGTCATGTGCATGGACCTGGCGGGCATCACCATTGATATTTTCAGAAAATACGTCCTTTGAAAAATGAAGAGCAAAACAAAAAATGCTTCTTATCCACAACAGAACTGTTGATTTTTCAATAATATTTTTTGTTGAAGACTTGGTCGGATACAATTCATAACTACATTTGCGCCCCTGTTAAAAAAAGACAGGGGCGATTTTTTCGCTTGAAGTTCTTTGAAGTACCTGATTTTATTGCCGGTGTAGCTCAGCTGGCCAGAGCAGCTGATTTGTAATCAGCTGGTCGGGGGTTCGAATCCCTCCACCGGCTCTTTAAGTTTTTCTTGCCTAAATAGAAAAACACCCCAGGGGAGTTACCAGAGCGGCCAAATGGGACAGACTGTAAATCTGTTGTCTTACGACTACGGTGGTTCGAATCCACCACTCCCCACGAGAATGCACTGGAAAGATTCAGAACGATTGACTTTTGAATCTTTGAATGTGAAACAGGCGGGAGTAGCTCAGTTGGTAGAGCATTAGCCTTCCAAGCTAAATGTCGCGAGTTCGAATCTCGTCTCCCGCTCTTAACTTGAAGAATGAAAACGGTTGATTGAAAGTTGGAAATTTTGAACCCAGAATGACAATTTAATGAAGACGTTTCAATTTTCGATTGGCTGTTGTAGCTCAGGGGTAGAGCACTTCCTTGGTAAGGAAGAGGTCAGGGGTTCAATTCCCCTCAACAGCTCTGTCAAGTATTAGTAGTAAAGAATCAGGTATCAAGAAGAAGGCTTCATAAAAGTGTGTATTTTTTAATTACAGATAATAACAATCAAAAACAAAAACGCCAATGGCTAAAGAGAATTTTGACCGTTCCAAACCACACGTGAATATTGGAACAATTGGTCACGTTGACCACGGAAAGACCACTCTGACTGCTGCTATTACCATGGTATTGGCCAGTAAAGGTCTTTCTGAAAAAAGAGACTTCGCTTCTATCGACAATGCCCCTGAAGAAAAAGAGCGCGGTATTACTATTAACACAGCACACGTTGAGTATTCAACTGCAAACAGACACTACGCACACGTAGACTGTCCGGGTCACGCTGACTATGTAAAGAACATGGTTACGGGTGCTGCCCAAATGGACGGAGCTATCCTTGTTGTAGCTGCTACAGACGGACCAATGCCACAAACTCGTGAGCACATCCTTCTCGGACGCCAGGTTGGTGTTCCGAAGATCGTTGTATTCATGAACAAAGTGGATATGGTTGACGATGGCGAGCTTCTCGACCTCGTAGAAATGGAAATCCGCGAGCTTCTTAGCTTTTACGAATATGATGGTGACAACACTCCTATCATCCGTGGTTCTGCCTTGGGTGGTTTGAATGGTGATCCAGCTTGGGTTGAAAAAATCATGGAGTTGATGGATGCTGTTGATACATGGATTCCAATTCCTCCACGTGAAGTTGACAAGCCTTTCTTGATGTCAGTTGAGGATGTTTTCACCATCACCGGTCGTGGTACTGTTGCTACAGGACGTATCGAGCGTGGTGTGATCAACACATCTGATGAGGTGGATATCATCGGTTTCAACAGCGAGAAATTGAAGAGCGTTTGCACAGGTGTGGAAATGTTCCGTAAAATTCTTGACCGTGGTGAAGCAGGTGACAACGTTGGATTGTTGTTGCGTGGTGTGGAGAAAGACCAGATCCGCAGAGGTATGGTTATCGCCAAGCCAAACAGCATTACTCCTCACACGAAGTTCAAAGCTGAGATTTACGTTTTGAAGAAAGAAGAAGGTGGTCGCCACACTCCTTTCCACAACAAATACCGTCCACAGTTCTACTTCCGTACAACTGACGTAACGGGAGAGATCAACCTTGAGGCTGGTCGCGAAATGGTTCTTCCTGGAGACAACGTTTCTATCGAAGTAACATTGATCGCTCCAATTGCGATGGACAAAGGATTGCGTTTTGCAATTCGTGAAGGTGGCCGCACAGTTGGTGCCGGTCAGGTAACTGAAATCCTCGCGTAACCTAGCGCGTGACTCATATTGAGTGAAGGTGAAATCGATCAAAAGATTTCACCTTCACTTTCACGTTTAAAGACGATACGTCTTGACGGGCATAGCAGAACGGTGATGAATTAAGGTGAAAATCGAGGCTCAACACCGGAAAGCGACGCTGAATACGGGCATAGTTCAATGGTAGAATAGCGGTCTCCAAAACCGTTGATCTTGGTTCGAGTCCAGGTGCCCGTGCAGAGAGAACATAAAACTGAATTGACCAAAAGCAATTCGTTAAATAATAAATTATGGCTGGAATAAAGACATATTTAGAGGAATCATACCACGAACTGGTAGACAAAGTAACCTGGCCAACATGGTCAGAATTACAAGAGAGCACTGTATTGGTCTTTGTAACAATATTGATCCTGACATTGTGCATTTTCTTCATGGATTTCCTATTTGGTGTGAGCGGAGATGCTACTTCAACCTGGAAAGGACTTGTAGGATTTCTCTATGCATTCTTTACCTGATTAATAATTCCCTAGAGCCAACATTGCAATGAGCGATTTTGAAAAAAAATGGTATGTAGTCCGAGCCATCAGTGGTAAGGAAAAGAAGGTGAAAGAATATATCGAGAGCGAAATAAAAGCTCGCGGTATGAGTGATTTTGTCGCACAGGTGCTTATTCCAACGGAGAAGATATTCCAGGTGCGCAATGGCAAAAAAGTGAGTAAAGAGAGAAACTACCTTCCGGGTTATGTATTGATTGAGGCTGCACTAATCGGTGAAGTGCCGCACATTATCCGCAACATTACCAATGTGATAGGATTTCTTGGTGCTGAAAAAAGAGGTGAGCCAATACCTTTGAGAATATCAGAGGTGAATAGAATACTTGGTAAGGTCGATGAATTGGCTGAGTCGGGAGAAGAAATGAGTATTCCATATATTGTTGGACAGAACGTCAAGGTAATTGATGGACCATTCAACAACTTTGAAGGAGTGATCGAAGAGATCAATGAAGAGAAGAAGAAGCTTAAAGTAATGGTTAAGATCTTCGGACGTAAGACACCTGTGGAATTGGGATATATGCAGGTGGAGAAAGAAGGCTAAGAAATTGGCGGATGAGATTTGATGACATATCAATCAACAAATCAACAATTCTTCCAATCAACAAATAAGAATTAACGAGCGTGTGGTGCGCATTGAATTCAAGACAGGTGTTACGATTCGCTTCCCCTTGCAAACCACGCACAAACAAACAAATAACAAAGTAAAATGGCGAAAGTAGTTTCTGGATTCGTCAAGCTGCAAATCAAAGGTGGTGCTGCAAACCCTTCCCCTCCGGTAGGTCCTGCGCTAGGTTCCAAAGGTGTTAACATCATGGAATTCTGCAAGCAATTCAATGCTAGGACTCAGGATAAGGCAGGAAAAGTTTGCCCGGTTTTAATCACTGTTTATGCTGACAAGTCTTTTGACTTTGTCATCAAAACAGCTCCGGCTGCTGTACAACTTCTCGAGGCCTCAAAAGCTAAGAAAGGTGCCGCAGAATCAAACCGCCAAAAGATTGGTCAAGTAACCTGGGATCAGGTGAAGACCATAGCAGAAGACAAAATGCCTGACCTCAATTGCTTCACTATTGCGTCTGCCATGAAAATGGTAGCCGGAACAGCAAGAAGTCTGGGGATACAGGTTACCGGTGATCAACCTTTCTAATTTTTTCGGAGGAAAACAGCAATGGGAAGTCTAACAAAAAATCAAAAAGCTACAGCAGGTAAGTATGACGCAGAAAAGTCGTACAACCTGAACGAAGCAGTGTCGATCGTGAAAAAAATCACGACCACCAAATTTGACGCATCTGTTGACATCGCTGTACGCCTGGGTGTAGACCCGAAGAAGTCCAACCAGATGGTACGCGGCACTGTGTCGTTGCCACATGGAACAGGAAGAACCATTCGTGTACTTGTGCTCTGCACTCCTGACAAGGAAGCAGAAGCCACAGCTGCCGGAGCGGACTTCGTGGGACTGAACGACTACATTGAGAAAATTAAAGGCGGATGGACCGATGTGGATGTAATTATCACCACACCCAACGTTATGGGGCAAGTAGGTGCACTGGGCCGAGTACTCGGACCACGTGGACTGATGCCAAACCCGAAAACGGGAACTGTGACTATGGATGTTGGAAAAGCTGTGACAGAAAAGAAAGCTGGTAACATTGATTTCAAAGTGGACAAAACCGGAATTATACACGCCAGTGTTGGCCGTGTTTCATTCGACGCAAACAAACTTGCTGAGAATGCCCAGGAATTGATCACTACAATCGTGAAACTGAAGCCCTCTTCTGCGAAAGGTACTTATATCAAGAGTGTCTCAATGAGCTCTACGATGAGTACCGGAGTAAATGTTGAACCAAGAACAGTGAGCTAATCGCTGGTAAAATCAAATCGGAGGAATTCTTTTATGACTAAAGAACAAAAGAACCAGGAAATCGCCGAGCTGGTAGATACACTGCAAGCCAGTGAGATCTTCTACTTGTCGGACACCTCTTCTCTGAACGCTGAAGCTACCGGCCAACTCAGACGCGATTGTTTCAAAGCCGGAGTGAAGATGCGTGTTGTTAAAAACACCCTTCTCAGAAAAGCTATGGAGCGCGTCGAGGGCAAGGATTTTAGTCCTATGTACGATTCATTACACGGTAATACCGCAGTGATGATCTCGGAAGTAGGCAATGTCCCTGCAAGGCTTATCAAAGAGTTCAGGAAGAAACATGAAAAACCTGCTTTCAAAGCAGCTTTTATCAGGGAAGATTGTTATGTAGGCGCTGATATGCTGGATACTCTTGTTGCTCTTAAGAGCAAGAATGAGATCATCGGTGATATCATCAGCATGCTTCAATCTCCTGCCAAAAACGTTATTTCAGCTCTGCAAGCAGGTGCCGGAAATAAAGTGGCTGGTCTCGTTAAAGCTCTCGAGGAAAAAAAGAGCTAAACAACATCAAACAATTATTCAAACAACCTTTTTAAAATTTCAATAAAATGGCTGATTTAAAAGCAATGGCAGAAAGCCTCGTTAACCTCACAGTAAAAGAAGTTACTGAGCTTGCCTCAATCCTTAAAGACGAATACGGTATCGAGCCGGCTGCTGCTGTTGCAGTTGCTGCTGCAGGTGCTGGCGGTGGCGCTGCTGCCGTAGAAGAGAAAACTGCATTTGACGTAATCCTCGTTGAGGGTGGTGTAAACAAACTTGCAGTAGTTAAAATGGTAAAAGACCTTACAGGTCTTGGTCTTAAAGAAGCAAAAGATGCAGTTGATAAAGCTCCATCTCCGCTTAAGACCGGTGTTACTAAAGACGAAGCAAATGCTCTCAAAACACAACTTGAAGAAGCAGGAGCTAAAGTTGATATTAAGTAATATCACATCTCATTAAGATAGTTGAGGCCCCCTTCCACATTACTGTGGAAGGGCGGCCTAAACTTGTTTCAAAGGCCTTTGCATTTTAGCGGGGCTTCATTGTCTGATCGCAGACAGTCATCATCAGCGGAGTCGCTTGGTAAATTATAAGCGAAAAAGAACAAATAAAAACACCTACAGGACTTGGCAACACTGAAAAAAACAGACGAGAGACACAATTTCTCATCTACGAAAAGCTTCTATGAATATCCTGATTTTCTGGAAATTCAATTAGCGTCATTCAGGGAATTTTTCCAATTGGAAACAAATCCCGAAAACAGAAGTAACGAGGGACTCTACAAAGTATTCTCGGAAAACTTCCCCATCACAGATACACGAAACCAGTTTGTACTCGAGTTTCTCGACTACTTCATCGATCCTCCAAGATATACGATCGAAGAATGCATAGAGCGCGGACTCACCTACAGTGTTCCACTGAAGGCGAAGCTGAAACTCTATTGTACAGACCCCGAGCACGAGGATTTCGAAACCATCGTGCAGGATGTGTATTTGGGTACTATCCCCTATATGACACCACAGGGTTCATTCGTGGTAAATGGTGCTGAGCGTGTGATCGTATCGCAGCTTCACCGTTCACCGGGCGTGTTCTTCGGACAAAGCCGCCACGCGAATGGCACCAAACTATACAGTGCCCGTATTATTCCTTTCCGTGGATCATGGATCGAGTTTGCAACGGACATCAACAACGTGATGTATGCGTACATCGACCGTAAGAAAAAACTTCCGGTAACGACGCTTCTCCGTGCTATCGGATATGAAAGCGATCGCCAGATCCTTGAGATCTTCAACCTTGCTGAGGAAGTGAAAGTTTCCAAAGCGGGTATCCAGCGTGTGCTTGGCCGCCGCCTTGCTGCTCGTGTTTTGAAAACATGGATTGAAGATTTTGTGGATGAAGATACAGGTGAGGTGGTTTCCATCGAACGTAACGAGGTTGTTCTTGACCGCGAAACTGTTCTGGAAAATCAGCACATCGACCTTATCGCGGACAGCGGTGCGAAAGCAATCATACTTCACAAAGAAGAATCAAGCTCTGCAGACTTTACGCTGATTCACAACACACTACAAAAAGACACTTCTAACTCAGAAAAAGAAGCTGTTGAATATATCTACCGTCAGTTGCGTAATGCGGAGCCACCGGATCTGGAGACTGCACGTGGCGTAATCGACAAACTCTTCTTCTCTGAGCAACGTTATGACTTAGGTGAAGTTGGACGTTTCCGTATCAACAGAAAACTCGGAAATACCAATTCACAGAATCGTACGTTAACAAAAGACGATATTATTCAGATCATTAAGTACCTTATCGAATTGGTGAATTCCAAGGCTGATGTAGACGATATTGATCACTTGTCCAACCGTCGTGTCCGCACGGTAGGTGAGCAACTTTACAACCAGTTCGCAGTTGGTCTTGCCCGTATGGCGCGAACCATCCGCGAGCGTATGAACGTTCGTGACAATGAGGTCTTCACCCCTATTGACCTTATCAATGCGAAGACATTGTCATCAGTGATCAACTCGTTCTTCGGAACGAATCAGTTGTCACAGTTCATGGACCAAACGAACCCACTTGCCGAAGTAACGCACAAGCGCCGTATGTCGGCACTTGGACCCGGTGGTCTTTCCCGTGAAAGAGCAGGTTTCGAGGTTCGTGACGTACACTATACGCACTACGGCCGACTATGCACTATTGAGACGCCTGAGGGACCAAACATTGGTCTTATCTCTTCTCTTTGTGTTTACGCAAAGATCAACCGCCTCGGATTCATCGAAACACCTTACCGCAAAGTAGAAAACGGTAAAGCTGTGATGAATAACAGCGGTGTCACTTACCTCACAGCTGAGGACGAGGACACCAAGACAATCGCACAGGCGAATGCAATCATTGACGAAAAAGGACATTTCCTTACAAAAACTGTAAAAGCGCGTCTTGAAGGAGACTTCCCGGTAACAGAGCCGGACAAACTCAGTCTGATGGACGTTGCACCCAACCAAATTGCATCGATAGCGGCATCGTTGATTCCATTTTTGGAGCATGATGACGCGAACCGCGCCCTGATGGGATCCAACATGATGCGCCAGGCCGTGCCTTTGATGCGTCCTGAAGCACCTATCGTTGGAACTGGTCTTGAAAGCCGAGTAGCAGCAGATTCTCGCGTATTGCTTTCAGCTGAAGGCGATGGCGTTGTAGAATATGTTGATGCAACAGAAATTCGAGTGAAATACAAGCGCAGCGAAGAAGACGAAATCGTAAGCTTCAACTCTCCAACGATAACCTACACTATCCGCAAATTCCTTAAGACAAACCAAAGTACAACAGTAAACCTTCGTCCACTTGTGACAAAAGGTGAGCGTGTTACCAAAGGTCAGATCATGGTGGAAGGATATTCTACCAAAGGTGGAGAACTCGCTATCGGTCGTAACTTGAAAGTGGCTTTCATGCCATGGAAAGGTTACAACTTCGAGGATGCTATCGTGATCTCTGAGCGCGTAGTGCGTGATGACATCTTCACTTCAATTCACGTAGATGAGTACACCACCGAGGTGCGTGATACCAAGCGTGGTGTTGAAGAATTGACTGCGGATATTCCTAACGTAAGTGAGGAAGCAACCAAAGACCTTGATGAAAACGGTATCATACGCGTTGGTGCAGAAGTGAAAGAAGGCGATATTCTTATCGGTAAGATCACTCCGAAAGGAGAAACTGATCCAACGCCGGAAGAAAAACTACTTCGCGCAATCTTCGGTGATAAAGCCGGTGATGTGAAGGATGCTTCTCTTAAAGTTCCACCAAGTGCAACAGGTGTTGTGATCGACAAGAAATTGTTCTCACGTACTATCAAGGACAAGAAGACCATTAAGACAAACGATAAAGCAATTGTTGAAGCGCTTGACAAAGAGCACGCTACTGATGTAGCTGATCTCAAGAAAGTGCTTGTAGACAAATTGATTGCCATCGTAAAAGATCAGACTTGCCAGGGAGTTTACAACTACTTCAAGGAAGAGCAGATAAAGAAAGGAACCAAGTTCACCGCTAAATCACTTTCAACAGTTGATTTTAGCGTAGTGAATGCAGAAGCCTGGACAAAAGATGACGCGATCAACAATCTGGTGAAGCGTTGCGTTCACAACTTCAACATGCGCAACAACGAATTGCTTGGCTCTTATAAGCGCAAGAAATTCCAGTTGACAGTTGGAGATGAACTTCCAGCGGGAATAGTGAAATTGGCCAAAGTATACATTGCACAGAAGCGTAAACTGCGTGTGGGTGATAAGATGGCCGGTCGTCATGGTAACAAGGGTATTGTTGCGCGTATAGTTCGCGATGAAGACATGCCATTCCTTGAGGACGGCACGCCTGTAGACATCGTTCTCAATCCACTGGGTGTACCATCTCGTATGAACCTTGGACAGATCTATGAAACCGTACTTGGATGGGCCGGACAGAAAATGGGTAAGCGTTTCGCAACACCAATTTTCGACGGAGCTTCTCTTGACGATATCAAACATCACATGGACGAAGCCGGTGTGCCAGATTGGGGTGTAACTTACCTCTATGATGGTGGCACAGGTGAAAGATTCGAGCAGGCGGCAACAGTAGGTGTGATCTATATGATTAAACTGAGCCACATGGTTGACGATAAGATGCACGCGCGTTCCATCGGACCGTACTCACTTATTACGCAGCAACCATTGGGTGGTAAAGCCCAGTTCGGTGGTCAGCGTTTTGGTGAGATGGAAGTTTGGGCACTTGAAGCATTCGGTGCTGCCAACATCCTGCAGGAAATCCTGACGGTGAAATCTGACGATGTAATGGGTAGAGCGAAAGCCTACGAAGCCATCGTGAAAGGTGAGAACATGCCATTGCCTGGTATTCCTGAATCATTCAATGTATTGCTTCATGAATTGCGCGGTCTTGGTCTGAACATCACTTTGAACCAGAACTGATCCGCAGACAACCTGTTGCCCGCTGCGGTGCAAGACATGAAAATAAAAAATGCTCTTAACGATTAGATAAAAAATAAAACATGCTTCAAGCAAAAAAAATAATACGCCCAAACAGTGATTTCAAATCCATCACTATCAGTCTGAGCTCACCGGAAGAAATTCTGGAGCGTTCACACGGTGAGGTTTTGAAGCCGGAGACCATCAACTACCGTACATACAAGCCGGAACGTGATGGACTTTTCTGCGAGAAAATCTTTGGTCCTGTAAAAGACTATGAGTGCCACTGTGGTAAATACAAAAGAATCCGATACAAAGGAATTGTTTGTGACCGTTGTGGAGTTGAAGTTACAGAGAAGAAAGTGCGTCGTGAGCGCACCGGTCATATCACTTTGAGTGTACCAGTTGCACACATCTGGTATTTCCGTTCATTGCCAAACAAAATTGGTTATTTGTTGGGACTTCCAACAAAGAAGCTCGATCAGATCATCTATTACGAGCGTTATGTTGTCGTAAATGTTGGACCTGCTACCAATGCAGAAGGTGTTGCTCTCAACGAATATGATTTTATTACGGAAGATGAATTCCTGGATATTTCCGAGAAACTTCCAAAAGATAATCAATACCTCGATGACAAAGACCCGAACAAATTCGTAGCGAAAATGGGTGCTGAAGCACTGTATGATCTGCTCGCGAAAGTGAAACTGGATGAATTGTCATACGAGTTGCGTCACAAAGCAAGTGTTGAGACTTCTCAACAGAGAAAAAATGAAGCCTTGAAGCGACTGCAGGTTGTAGAAGCTTTCCGCGATGCGAATACGCGTGTGAACAATCGTCCGGAATGGATGATCACCAAAGTAGTACCGGTTATTCCACCGGAACTTCGTCCGCTTGTGCCTTTGGATGGAGGTCGTTTTGCAACATCTGACTTGAATGACTTGTATCGTCGCGTAATCATCCGTAACAATCGTTTGAAGCGACTTGTGGAAATTAAAGCTCCGGAAGTAATCCTTCGTAACGAGAAGCGTATGCTTCAGGAAGCGGTGGATTCATTGTACGATAACAGCCGTAAATCTTCTGCAGTAAAGACAGAAAGCAATCGTCCATTGAAGTCACTTTCGGATTCATTGAAAGGAAAGCAGGGACGTTTCCGTCAGAACCTTCTAGGAAAGCGTGTTGACTATTCTGCACGTTCGGTAATTGTTGTAGGTCCTGAGTTGAAATTGCACGAGTGCGGTATTCCGAAGGACATGGCAGCTGAGCTTTTCAAGCCGTTCATCATTCGCAAGATGATTGAGCGCGGTATTGTAAAAACAGTAAAATCAGCCAAGAAAATTGTAGATAAGAAGGAAGCAGTTGTTTGGGACATTCTGGAAAACGTATTGAAGGGTCACCCGATTCTACTCAACCGTGCTCCTACCCTTCACAGATTAGGTATCCAGGCATTCCAGCCAAAATTGATTGAAGGAAAAGCGATTCAGCTTCACCCGTTGGTTTGTACAGCCTTCAACGCTGACTTTGACGGTGACCAGATGGCCGTTCACGTGCCACTTGGAAGCGCCGCCATTCTCGAAGCTCAATTGTTGATGCTTGCATCTCACAATATCCTCAACCCTGCGAATGGCGCACCGATCACGGTACCATCTCAGGACATGGTATTGGGACTTTACTACATCACGAAAGAAAGAACCGGAACAAAGGAGCACCCAGCTCTCGGTGAAAACAAAACATATTATTCAGAGGAAGAAGTTACCATCGCATTCAACGAAGGACAACTTGACCTCCACGCGAAAATTAAAGTGCGTTGGACAGACGTTGCCGGAAATTCCAGCATCATCGACACCACTTGCGGTCGCGTAATTTTCAATCGCCTTGTGCCAAACGAAGTTGGTTTCATCAATCAGCTTTTGACTAAAAAAGCACTGCGTGATATCATCGGCGATATTTTGAAGTATGTGGGTATTGCCCGCACTGCGAAGTTCCTCGATGACATGAAAGACCTTGGTTATTACTGGGCATTCAGAGGTGGTTTGTCATTCAAACTCACCGATGTAATCATTCCGCCTGAGAAGGTGAAATTGGTTGAAGAAGCCGGTAAGAAAGTACAAGAGGTATTCGACAGCTACAACATGGGTCTTATCACCAACAACGAGCGCTACAACCAGGTAATTGATATCTGGACGAACACCAACTCGAAGTTGACCAACATTTTGATGGATCGTATCAAGAGCGACCAGGAAGGATTCAACAGCATCTATATGATGTTTGACTCCGGAGCGCGTGGTTCTAAAGAGCAGATTCGTCAGCTTGCAGGTATGAGAGGTCTGATGGCCAAGCCGCAGAAAAATGCAGCTATGGGTGGTCAGGACATCATCGAGAATCCGATCCTTGCGAACTTTAAAGAAGGACTTTCGATCCTCGAGTACTTCATCTCAACCCACGGTGCCCGTAAAGGTCTCGCGGATACGGCCCTTAAGACAGCTGATGCCGGTTACCTTACACGTCGTCTTGTAGACGTTGCCCAGGACGTGATCATCAATGAAGTGGATTGCGGTACCCTTCGCGGTATTGTAGCTTCAGCATTGAAGAAAGCAGATGAGGTGGTTGAAACTTTGGAAGACAGAATCCTTGGTCGTACCAGCGTTCATGATGTGCTTCATCCGGAAACAGGAGAGCTGTTGATTGAAACTGGTGATCAGATCAATGAATTTGCCGCTGAAGCAATTCGCGCAGCAGGTATCGAAGAAGTAGAAATTCGTTCTGTACTCACTTGCGAAAGCAAGCGCGGTGTTTGTGCGAAATGCTATGGTCGCGATCTTGCAACAGCCAAGCTTGTGCAAGAAGGACTTGCTGCAGGTGTTATCGCTGCACAGTCAATTGGTGAGCCAGGTACACAGCTTACACTTCGTACCTTCCACACGGGTGGTGCTGCAGGTGGTGGAGCTATAGAGCAAGACATCAAAGCGAAATACGCAGGTAACGTTGAAATTGAGGAATTGCGTTCAGTTGATCTGGTGATGGAAACCGGAGATTTGAAAACTATCGTGGTTTCTCGTTCTTCTGAAATGAAGATTCTCGATGAGAAAACAGGTCAGGTACTAACCAATGCCAACATTCCTTACGGAGCCACACTTAGAGTGAAGCCGGGTAAGGCAGTGAAGAAAGGTGACGTGATCTGCGAGTGGGATCCATACAATAGTGTGATCATCACTGAAGAAGACGGTGTTGTGAAATTCGACGCTCTTGAAGAAAGTATCACTTTCAAAACAGAGCTTGATGAGCAGACCGGTTTCTCTGAGAAAGTAATCATTGAGACAAAGGATAAAAAGAAGAATCCAGCGATCGAAATCGTGCGCAACAAAGAAGTAATGAAGGTTTATTCATTGCCGGTTGGAGCTCACTTGAACGTTGAGAATGGACAGAAGGTAGGAAAAGGAACAATCCTCGTGAAGATTCCGCGTATGTCAGGAAAGACAAGCGATATCACTGGTGGACTTCCACGTGTGACGGAATTGTTCGAGGCGCGAAATCCATCCAACCCGGCTGTTGTTACAGAGATCGACGGTATTGTAGAATACGGAAAAATCAAGCGTGGAAACCGCGAGGTGGCTGTGAAAGCACGTACAGGTGAAGAGAAGAAATATCTCATTCCACTCTCCAAGCACATCCTTGTGCAGGAAGGAGACTTTGTACGCGCAGGTATGCAGCTATCTGACGGAGCCATTTCTCCGGGCGATATCCTCGACATCGAAGGACCAACTGCTGTACAGGAATACCTTGTAAATGAAATCCAGGAAGTATATCGTCTTCAGGGTGTGAAGATCAACGACAAGCACTTTGAAGTGATTGTTCGTCAGATGATGCGCAAGGTTGAAATCACTGATGCCGGAGATACACGTTTCCTTGAAGGTACTAACGTTGACAAGGCAGAATTCCTGATGGAGAATGAACTGTTGTTTGATAAGATGGTGATCATTGACAATGGCGAAAGCGATCGTTACCTCACCGGACAAATCATCAGTGTTCGCAGTCTCCGCGATGAGAATTCTCAATTGAAGCGTAAAGACAAAAAGGAAATTGAATACCGCGAAGCCATCACAGCTACAGCGCGTCCAATGTTACAAGGAATCACCAGAGCGTCGTTGCAGACAGATTCATGGATCTCAGCAGCATCATTCCAGGAGACTACCAAAGTATTGAACGAAGCAGCAGTGCAAGGCAAAACAGATTACCTGATCGGATTGAAAGAAAACGTAATCGTTGGTCACCAGATTCCTGCGGGAAGCGGTGTGCGCAAGTTCCAGAAGATGATCGTCGGCAACAGCGAAGACTATGTAAACCTCGTTGCAAAACGCGGTGGCGCAGTTCCGATGGAGAAAGAAGCGTAAGCTGAATTCAGAGAGTTTAATTCTCTTTGAAGACTTCAATAAATAATTTAAAAACCCGAGGTGAATGCTTCGGGTTTTTTGTTGTTGTCACTAAAGTGTGAGTGCGTGAGCGAGTTTTGAGTGGAAAAAACGCATCAATCAAAGTAGCAACGCTTCTCAAATCCAATACTCTTCCTCACACTTAAAACAAATGCCGTACGCTGTGTTAATGATGACATTACCCTCAAAATTGACATTCATCATCATGAAAATGTTGTTCATCCCAATTTCAGACATTCATATTGAGATTGGATTTACATTCATCCTTTATTAACCTTTAAAAATTTTATACTATGTCAGTAACCGTTAAGTATTTCACAGGTACACTACCTGCAAGTGATCCGAGTATCAACTACTCCACAGTAAAGCCCAATGGTCCGGCGAGAATAGACATTGGTGTCATCATCGACGCCTGGTGCGAAAACGCCGATGGCACTTACTCCGTCTACGCCACCATCACTGGTAGCAAGGATGAAAATGGAGACTTCACTTTTCTTGATGATACCGCGACAGCAATTCAAGAAACGCCATCAACAGATCCTGCAGGCTTCTCAATTCGTTCAGGCTGGCCGGGTGACACAAATGCTCAAAGCACCTTTTGCATGACATTCGATAGTCTCACGGATTTTCCGCAAGACGTGCAGGTGCAAGTTGGCGTAAAAGGCGGTGGAGGAAAAGTTCCCAATTCCGGTTTTGTATTTTCAAAAACCAAAGTGACCATGGTTGTGCCCGCATAATTACCCTGTATATTTTTTATTAAAGTTCACGGCGATTCACAAGATCGCCGTTTGCTTTTTTATCATATTCCGTTATATTGCATCCTAACTGATTTGGAATTCCACTTGTTTAATCTTCCAACGTGAAAAAATCAATTCATTATTTTTTGATTTTTGTGTGCGGAATTTTTCTGTGTTCACTTCGCACGCATTCACAACAAAGCGAAGAGAATAATATCGAATGGGCGGACAGTACAGCCGCTCATGTAAAGCGATCGAAAAACCTCAAAATCGAGGAGGCGCTATTGATGTTGGATTCCGTTTGTCACGTATACGAAAATGCGCACGACACATGTCGTATTATCGTTGTCCGTGCACTTCAAAGTAGTTACCTCGACGGCATCGGTAAATCGGATGTTGCACTAGATCATTTACTGTGGTGCTTAAAAAATTATCACGCAGCATGTGATAGTTTGAATCTCATCGACATATATCTCAACCTTTCCAGCACCTATTTATCGCTTGGTGATTTCGATAAAGTGATTGAGAATTGCACCCTTGGTTTGAAAGCCTGGAATCCGCGCTGGACTTCGAATACAAGAAATCTTGGAATACTCAATAATCAAGGTATCGCTCTGGCTTCAATGGGCAATTTTGATGAAGCCGATAAAATATTTCGCAAACTTTTGTCCGAAGCAAGAAAGGTCAGTGAACAGAGTATCGCAGAACAAACACTCATCAACATCGGCACCATATTCGGCATTGACAACGAACTCGATAGTGCATACTACTATTTCAATGAGGCACTTGTGACGATGGGAGATGAAAGCAACATCGATGCGAAACTCGATTTAAAAATAAACCTCGGAGTATTGCAGCAGCGCAGAAAAAAATACAATGAAGCAATTGTGTTATTAAGGCAAGTATATGAAGAGTCCGAAAGAAGATCCGACCTACAACACAAGGCGATGGCCGAAGTTGAAATAGCTGCGACGTATAATTTAGCGGGAGAGAAAGACAGCGCCTTTCTTCACCTCTCCAATTATATCGAAATAAAAGACAGTTTGCTCACACAAGAACGCGTAAAGTCCGTTGCAGAAATGCAGGAGAAGTATGAAGCTGTAAAAAAAGCCAAAGAAATTGATGAGTTGACATTGAAAAACCTGGATGCAGAACTCACGAATGAAAGAGTGAAACGCACGCGCAATGCCATGTATGCCGGAGCGGGATTCTTAGCCATATCTCTTTGGTTTTTATTCTTCAGATACCGCACCATACGACGTAACCGAAATGAATTGTTCAACAAGAACATCATCATTTCCGAAGAGAAAAAACGCAGCGATGATCTATTGAAAAACATTCTTCCCGACGAAGTAGCGGAAGAATTAAAAGCATATGGCAAAGCACATGCACAAGGATTCGATGTAGTGACAATTTTGTTTTCAGACTTCAAAGGGTTTACGCAAATATCCGAGCGACTCACACCGGCGGAGCTTGTAGGCGAACTCGACATTTGCTTTCAGGCATTCGATCACATCATCACGAAATACAAACTCGAGAAAATAAAAACCATTGGCGATGCTTACATGGCTGTTGGAGGTCTCCCCGATCGCACGCAACACAACGCCATCAACACTGTACTCGCCGCACTTGAAATGCAGGATTTTATGATCGCAAGGAAAATAGAACTCACCGCAAAAGGGTGGCTTGCATTCGACATGCGTATAGGTCTTCACAGTGGACCCGTTGTTGCCGGTGTTGTGGGCGTGAAAAAATTTCAATACGACGTTTGGGGCGATAGTGTGAATATCGCAGCGCGTATGGAATCTTCAGGAGAGATCAATAAGGTGAATATCAGTGAAACGACATATGAATTAGTGAAAGATTCTCCCCTACTCGCATTTGAATACCGCGGTAAAGTGGAAGCGAAAAACAAGGGGGAGATGAATATGTATTTTGTTTTTAGAGGGATATAGGAATGTAGGATTATGGGATTATAGGGGCGCGAGGTACTGCTTGGTCTGAAGTTTTTCGGATTAACGGGTTACTTCGCAAAGCCCTCTCTGTTTAAGTGAATGAACTACTTTACGTTCTTTTTTTCTTGAAAAAAAAAGAACCGAAAAATT
>JAYTOA010000024.1:0-22936 GCA_043748015.1 Flavobacteriales bacterium | reverse complement strand
TCGTGCTTTTTTCCTTTGCAAGCGAAGAACGCAAGCGAATGAAAAAAAATGTTATTCACGGCTTTTGGCGTTTGTACTTGATAGTGTGATAAAAGGTTTCTGTGGTGAAGAATTGGGATTAGGGGATAGGAATTAAGATTTAGAGATGGCGGCTATGATCAGAAATTCTTGATTTTACTTTCGCCGAAGAGCAATTAAAGGTAAGCGATCAACTTTTCTGTTGCTTTACTTCTTTTACAACTTATCAGGCTAGCATAGAAAAAGGTCAGTTCACGATTTTTATTGAACAGTAGAATTCGGTTTTTACGGTATGCAATAGTGGACCAGTATGCAATACTCATTTTTCTGTAGAATACATGATTCAACTTTTGCTTTCCCATTGATTGATTACAATCATCAATATTCCTGCAATGATGCTAGCGAGAAGTCCTCACCACACCTTTCAAAAATAATTTATTCTCGCGTTCATTGTATTCAAAATAATTCACAGATAAAATATGGAATGCATGAATCCGGTCAAGTTTAATGAAGCAAGGTCAATTGACCAACTCCAAACTCCTAATTCAAATACCAGACTAGTTCCATGTCGGCACGAACGTACTCTCATACTTTTGCCACTGCTCCTGCGTTGTAATTTCGAGATACTTGTCAGTAGAAAAATACTTGAGGTAAAGTTCCAGTTGAGCAGGTGTTCTGTATCCTGTAACCGGTCCTAAGCCTTGCACTTTTTTATCCATGAAGAAAAGCGTTGGATAGGCAGTAACGTTAAGAAACTGCGTGAATTGATGTACACCATTTCTTCCGGGTTGGTTGGGAACATAGTTGGGATTGGCGTAAACAACACCACCAAACGTAACCGGATCCGGACCTTCAGCATCAAACTTTACACAGTAATAATTTTCATTGAGGTATTGTGCTACACGCGCATCATGGAATGTATTTTGTGTCATCATTTTGCATGGTCCGCACCACTTGGTGTAAACATCGATCATGATGGGTTTGGGATTTATTTGCGCAGCAGCTACTGCTTCTTCTACCGTTACCCAATTGACTTCAGTTGAGACCGGTGTGTCAGATTTTTTGAATGATGAAATTGAAAAAATGAAGAGCACGATAGCGGCCGACATCCAAGCTTTGATTTTCATAGTTTTAAAATTTAGTTTCCAAATTTACTTTACTTCCTGCATCAATTTGCGCACCAAAGGTGAAATTATGATAAGAGCAACTCCGGCAATCACCGCATAAATGGCGAGTTGTTGGTAGCCTGCCGTGTACGAAGTTAATTTGTCCAAAGCTGATGCATCTTCCTTTGGACTTGTCATTCCCGCTCCTAAAAGTCCTGCCGCATATTGTCCATAGGCGCTAGCTAGGAACCACATGCCCATCATCACTCCCTGCAAAGGCTTGGGAGCAAGTTTGGTCATGATAGATAATCCGATAGGAGAGAGGCACAATTCACCAAAAGTTATTACCAGATAAGCTACAGTGAAAACATCGAGAGATGTCATACCAAGATCATTGGCAAAGTAACGCGTTGCATAGAAAATATAAAATGCTGCCGCGAGAAAGAAAAATCCAAATCCGAATTTGATAACGGTGTTCGGTTCTGCCTTGCGCTTGTTGAGCCAAATCCACACTAAACCTAGTATTGGAGCGAAGATGATTACAAAAAGTGAATTTGCAGAATTGTTGACTGCGTTTGGATCAATGGTTATTCCAAGTACTGAATTGTCGAGATTGTTGAGCGCAAAAAGACTCAACGATCCACCGCTTTGTTCGAAGAAAGCCCAGAACAAAATGGAGAAAAGAATAAACACAAGTGCAGCAAATAATTTCTTGACTTCGGCCTTGTTGTACTTTGTCATTTCATAGAATAAATAAAGCAAAACAGCAGGTCCAATGGTATACATGAAATAATCGGTGTATTCTGTTTTGGCAACCATTGTCATGATAATGGGTATGATGGCAAGTGATCCTGCGTAAACAAGATAGTCGTACCATTTTCTATTCTTGCCATCTTTTAACGCCGCAAATGGAGAGAGTCCGATAGGTCCCATTGATTTTTGGGTATAAAGGAAAGTAACCAAACTGATTGTCATTGCTATTGCGGCAAGTCCGAATGCCATATTCCATGAATAGTTTTTTGCTATCGTAATACAGGCATATCCGCCTAACAATGCACCTATGTTGATACCTGAATAGAACAACGAGAATCCAGCGTCGCGACGCACATCACCTTCTTTGTACAGTGTGCCAACCATAGTGGAAATATTTGGTTTGAAAAATCCTGTACCGATGATATTGAAACTCAGTCCGAGGAAAAAGAATTCTTTTGGATCCAACGCAAGAATGATACTTCCTGTGATCATCAACAATCCTCCCCAGAAAAGCGATTTGCGGAAACCAAGTATTTTATCTGCAAACAAACCTCCAACGAAGGTGAAAGCATAAACGAATGCTTGTGTTGCACCGTATTGAAGATTGGCCGTGTCTTCGGGCATCATCAACTGACTCACCATAAAAACGGTGAGCATTCCCCTCATTCCATAGAAGCAAAATCGCTCCCACATTTCGGAGAAAAACAAAGACCAGAGTTGCTTGGGATATTTTCCATTAAAGTCTTGGATCTTTTCAATTGTTGTCATAAATGTTCTTGGTGATTTTTTGGTTTGAAAAAAAGGCCTGAATCGGTTTTGATTCAGGCCTCCAAAATATTGTATTTCTTTCGATCAAAAGATATTCTTTTCACGCATTACGGCATTCAGCCATTTCAGCATGAGGAATAGTGCGATGGCCGCTACCATCACGAGACCGAAATTCATAAGGAAGAAATTCGTTTTATTTTCAAAACCTTCCCACATTCCGGACATCACTCCGGAGAGTTTGTTTCCAAGTGATGTTGAAAGGAAAAATCCGCCCATCATCAATGCTGTGATTCTTGGCGGCGAAAGTTTTGACACGAGTGAAAGACCCATAGGTGAGAGGCATAATTCTCCAATGGTGATCACACCATATGATGCTATGAGCCACCAGCTGCTTGCTTTCATTGAAAGGCCATTGGTAGCTTGCACGGCGCCAACCATCACCAATGCCGAAAGTGCTGTGATCACAAGTCCAATTGCAATTTTTGTCGGTGTACTTGGCTCACGTTTTCTGCTGCGCAACAATCCCCAAAAACCAATGATAATGGGTGTGAGCAATACCACCCAAAATGGATTGATAGATTGATATAATTCTGTAGAAAAAAGTTTGTAATTCGCGCCTTCAGCGGGCATTCTTTCTGCCGGAAGATTGTGGAAATATGCCTTGCTGGCATCTGAGCTTTCTTCACCAAGATTCGTTACTGTTTGCGCCATTCCAAATTTGTCTGCGACATTTGAAACGGAAGCAGGCATCTCGCGATTGGTAAATTCTTCAGCCCAGATGGTCAATGCGTCTCCATTTTGGTGGAACACTGCCCAGAAAATTACGATACATGCAAACACTGCGAGCAAAGCTCCTATTGGACGTTTGTCTGTTTCATTCGCCTTTTTATACAAGTAAATAAAAAATGCAACAACCGGTAAACAACCGAATACGAATGCGTCGTTGGTATCTGTTCCCATCAAGTTGCCGCCAAGGTTGTCAGGACCGGTAACGCCATTGATGAAATAACCAATCAATCCGAAAATGAACATTGGAAGGATGGTGAACATCAAAATTCTTCCCGTTGACATATCACCTTTTTCAAGTGGTTTGATCACGTCAGCGTCTTTGACGTGTTTTGTTCCGCTAACGAAGACAACAAGTCCAATCAACATTCCGATACCCGCAGCTGCGAATGCATAGCCCCATCCGTAATTGATGCGCATATAAGCTGCAACGAAATTGCAGACGAATGCGCCGATGTTGATACCCATGTAAAAAATGTTGAAGCCTGCATCTTTGTTCAATCTGTATTTGTCGTTGTTGTAAAGATTACCAACCAATGTTGAAATATTGGGTTTGAACATTCCATTTCCAAGAATGATGAGTAACAGTCCTATATAGAAAGCTGTTGTGCTGTGAATAGAAAGGCAGAGATAGCCGGATGCCATCAATAAACCTCCGCTGATGATACTTCTTCTGTAACCAAGCAATCTGTCGGCGAGCAATCCACCAATGAATGGAGTGAGATAAACGAGTCCGATGTACGTTCCATAGACATCACTCTTCTGCAATTTAGAAAAACCCATTCCACCATTGTCCCAACCATCAATCATATAGAGGGAAAAAATTCCCAGCATGAGATAGTAACCGAATCGTTCCCACATTTCTGTGAAGAAGAGAATGTAAAGTCCTTTGGGATGCTTCGCAGATGAAGTAGTTGTTCCTTCCATAAGTTTTCTTTTGTTTTGTTTATACAGGTTTGATATCGAAAGCGGCCAAACCTAAGGAATAAATCGATTGTTCAAACAAGTGCTGAAAACCCTTGATTTTGGTGGGAAACGCTACAAAATCAACCGTCGGAGTCATCGGCTGAAGCGCTTGAAAAATAGAGAAGTGTTAAAGCGTTTTTTATTTCGACAATCTTTTCAGAGCAGCATCATAAACACGGCGCATGCCTGCTTCAGTGGAAATTTTGGCCTTCCATCCAAGTGTTTTTTCCACGAAAGTCATATCGCAGTATCTCGAGAAAACACCAACGGGTTTATCAGTGAGGGCTTTAATGGGAGGATCATATCCTGCAAATCCGCAGAAGATTTTGATGATATCGCGGAATGTGGTGAGTTTACCCATTCCAATATTGATGGCTGTACCATCGTGAATGTGATTCATTGCAAGCAATATGCAATCAATAACGTCATCAATGTGAACGAAATCGCGCCCTTGAAAACCGGTGCCCCAGACTTCGAATGGATCTTCTTTTTTTGCCGCTCTCGCAGCAATTGCAGGAACAGGGTAGGTGAGGTCCTGGTCTTCACCATAGCCACTAAATGGTCTGATGCATGTGACTTTCAGTCCATAATGTTCTGCAGCAATCTTAGCGAGAAATTCTCCCGTCAACTTTGTCCAGCCATAGGTCATGTCGGGCTGCCCCATTCTTTTGAAGTCAATATCAGATTCTTTGAGTTGAATGGTATTGCCTTCAGTTTGAAGATCGACAGGATAAGCGGCGCTACTACTTGGGTAAAGAAGTCGCTCTGGTTTATATCTGCACGCCCAATAAAATAATTCTGCATCGATAGCAAGGTCGAGAGCCACAGCCATTGGGTCACCATCAATCATAGCGCGACCACCAACTATTGCGGCAAAATGAAATACATCTGCAAGTCGTGTGCTCTCGAACTGGAATTGATCAGCAAAGAAATTTTCGTTGGTGCCAAGTTCTTTGATTACTTGTCGAGCATCACCATAAATATATAAGAGTCGTTCTTTGTCGTACGTCGCGAAATTTTCTCCGGAGCGATTCTTCTCTGCATCGAGCCAAGTATCTGGATGTGTTCCTACCAATAGATTATCAATAAAGATGATCTTGTCATTGGTTGTAGCGAACAATCGCTTTACCATATTCCTTCCGACAAATCCGCAACCGCCGGTGATGAGGTGTGTTTTCATAGTTCTGTTCGTGGGCGAAATTACTATGGAAGTAGGAATATAGGGTTACAGGATTATGGGATTATAGGGCGCGTGAACAGTGTATTGATAGGACAGATGCATCCCTTCAATGAAGGACCACAAAATGCAACTTCAACGATTTCGGCCGTGCCGCGACTTGGGATGAATCACCAAATCTCGAACTCACTAAATGCATGAGGAATATAGGAGTATAGTATTATGGGATAATAGGGGGCGGGAAGATGTCCTGAAATTAGAATGGAGATAATTCAAGTGTTGAGCTTATGAGGAAATTTCAGCAATATCAACATTGCTCTGATTTGGGATAAATCATCAAATCTCCAAGTCACTAAATAAAAATAAATTTGTGACTCTTCGCGTCTTCGAGCCTTCGTGGCAAAAAAAGCAAACGACTACTGTGTCTTCAAGATTTTCACCGCAGGTAAATTTTGTTCGCCTGATAACAACAAATAGATTCCCGGTGACAATGCCTGCGTGTCAATCGTTGTGATTTCGTTGCGGAAAATTCCTGAAGTGATGGTGCTGCCTGTGAGGTCGACTAAAGAATACGACGTTCCAAGAAGAGATGCTTCAAGTTTCACTGTGAAAAAATCTATTGCCGGATTGGGGAATACTTTGATGAGATCAGCTGCATTAAGATTTTCTACTCCTACAGGAATTACAGTAATTGTGATAGTGGCAGAGACAATGCTTTCTATGATAACCGGGCAATTTTGCGGGTCAAGTGTTCCGTTGCCCAATTGGCCGGTATTGTTTACGCCCCATCCTGCGACACTTCCGTTGAAGGTAATCCCGAGACTAAAATCGCGACATGCCACGGCTGATTGCCATGTGCCATTCGAGGCAATGTGAACGGGAATATCAACTGATGCGTTGGTGCAGTTTCCGACGCTTCCGCCATTGTTAAGTCCCCACGCCCACAAACTATGATCATTTTTAATTCCAACGGAGTGAAATAATCCGCCCGATACATCTTTCCATTCCAGTGAATTTCCAACTTGCTGCGGCTGACTAAGGTTGGTGTCCATTCCATTGCCCAATTGATGGCCCGCATTATTTCCCCATCCCCATAAAGATCCATTGTCTTGAATAGCCATTGAAAAATAATAACCACAAGTAACCTTGCTCCAGTTGTTTGCTGTTCCAACCTGAACGGGTGAATTGCGACTTAGGTTGGATCCATCACCTAACTGACCATGGACATTGTTGCCCCAAGACCATATCGTTTGGTTGGTGCGAATAGCCAGGCAATGAAATCCGTTTGATGAAATTGAAAGCCAATCATTGGCAGAGCCAACTTGCGCAGGCACAGGGTGAGACGCATTTGTCATATCGCCCAGTTGACCATCCATATTATTTCCCCAACTCCAAAGTGTTCCATCTAATTTAATGGCAAGCGAGTGTTCAGCACCTGCGGCTACTTCGAGCCAATCATCTTGATCGCCAACTTGCACCGGATACACTTGATCCAGAGTGGTGCCATCACCCAATTGTCCGAAAGCGTTATCGCCCCAAGCCCATAATGTTCCGTTTGATTTGAGGGCGAGACAATGATGATTTCCTGAAGCTATCGATAACCAATTGTTATCCGTTCCTACTTGCTGCGGCATTGCAAATGCACCACCTGCTCCAATACCAAGTTGACCATGTTCGTTACCACCCCAGGTCCAAAGTGTGCCATCGGTTTTTATTCCAATGCTGTGAAGTGCCCCTCCTGCGACTTTCGTCCAGGCACATGTTCCTGTAACTGTATAAGTGGTAGTTTGATTAGGCGACGCCATAACTGTGCCTCCCGAGTTTACATTCAAACCAATATTGGGCGTCCACAAATAGTTTGCTGCACCGTATGCAGTTATGCTTGTATAACTGCCTATTTCAATAGTGCTTTGTGCAGTTGTGAGATCAATGTGACATTGTGATAATGAAGCCGTAGAAATAGTAACAGCAACGCACAACAGGATAGTTTTGAATCTGTTTTTCATTTCGGTAAGGGTTTTAGTCAATAAGGAGAACGTTGAAAGTTTCCCTATCAGCGAGTAATGATATGCAAAATTTTTAAGTGATGCAGTCCATTTCACGTTTGTTGTGGATTCAAAACTGAAAATTTTATTTTCTCAGATAAGCTTCTAATGGATTTACCAATGGTCCGAAATTATAAGTCTGAGCAAGTGCCAGTTCATCGTCCATTGTCTTTGCCCAGAAGTGTCCGACATCCCAAGGATTTATCGTGCCATCTTCGTTGTATTCAGGACTGGCGGCAAGTCTCAGATAAAGATCAACTGACGTCACAATTCCTTTGTCGCTTTCCACTGAAATGGAGTAGGCGGGAAGTGATTTTTTTATTGAGTCCGCCGCTTCAGGTTTCAAGTTGGTGAGGAAAGATTCCACATGGACTTTTTTGAATTGAACGAATAAATTTTTCACTGCAACCGTATCAAATTGTGGAACTGCTCTTTTGAATTCTCCTGTTGCAGAATCGTATCCTGCGTTGAGTTGAAAATGATTTGCTCCATCATAAAGCACTTCAAGACTCAACTCAGGTTGTAGCTGATGAATAATTTTCACTTTGCGCATGGCCAGATCAGGGTAACTGAAAATCCCTGTGTAGCGCCATTCGTTTTCGTTGGTGAAAAAACGCGTAGATAAAAAACCGGTGAAACCTTCAATGTGTGTGATAAATGGATCTTCACTTCTGCCAATTCCCGGAATCTCCAGAAGCATTATTGTGCCTGTATGATCGGGAGTTGGAACGCCTACATAATAAATTTTCGCGGGCTCATTTCCTCCTGTGTAAAGTTCTACTTTTTTTCCGGAAGTGACCAGCAATTTCATCATGTTGTCTCGTGCTGCGTCGCTAATATTTCCTCTGATGCGAATGCGATTGACCGTATGCAAAATCATATTCACAGCATCTTCTCTTGCGAAATACTTACCGTTGAGTTTCCACAACACATTGCCTGGAATGCGCTCCAGTGTTGCTCTCTGACCAGTCTGATCTGTAATGATAATTTTGTTGACAGATGAAGTGTCGCTGATGGCAAAATCTGATAATGGCTTGTTGGCGAGAGTATTTGAACTTGATTTTAATTTTACAACCCAAGCTGCAATAAGTAGCACAGCCAAAACAATCAACAATATAATATTTCTTTTCATGAGATCATAAAATCAGGCCTTTGCCCATTTTTTTCTTCTGACAATAAACTGAATAATTCCGGCAAGTAAAACAAGAACAATTGGAAAAGCGGTGTTGGCCAATTTGATTGTATTCTTATTATCCTGAATTTTCGCCATATCAAGTTTGCGCAACTGGATAGTTCGGCTTCTGACACTGATTAACGCCTGATCATCGAGTAAGTAGTTCATGCAATTGAGAAGGAACTCCTTGTTATCGTATAACACTCGCTTGAATTGCGGATCATATCCAAGTGCCAATGGCATTGGTTTATTACCTCGATAGTCAACGTCGTTGTATGCGATATCGCCATCTGCTATGACAATCATTTTTGTTGGGACACTCTTATCGCGGTATGCAATGTTTGGATCAGTTTTCACGGGGTTTGGAAGTTGATCTCGGAATGCACTCGGGAACTGTCCTTCGAGAATCATTGCCATTGCACGTTCAGGTTGATTCCCGTTTTGGAAATATTCCTGACCAAATGCCAGAAGCTGAAGATCAACTCTCACAGGAGATTTTAATTCCTTTGATAATTTGGAACTCTTCAGCAATGGAATTTTGATTATTTCCGGATTTTGATTCACTGTATCCAGACTTCCTGCAAATTCCATTTTGATGGGATCAAGGTTGGAAGTGATTGGATGCGTGTTGTTGACTGAAAGAATGAGCGGGGCGTAATAATTGGTGCGGTCAACATAACTTCTTTGATTGCCCATTGGACCATTGTCGAGCATGATTGGTGCTCCCTGAAAATCGATGACTAATGTTCTGTTGAGGCGAACGCCGTACTCAAATAGCATCTCGTACATACCATTTTCGTTGCTTGCAGCCATGGTGGTCTCTGCTCTGCGCAAACTGTCCATATTGATGTTGAGTGCGTCGAGCATCCACAAAACTTTTCCGCCGTTCATTATAAATTGATCGATGACGAATCTGTCGCGGTCACCAACGATGCTGTCCGGACCTGCGATTACAAGAGATTCGTAGCGATTGATGCGAAATTTGGCGCCGTCAATTTTGTCGCTGAAGGCAAACAATTGTGAGTCGATTCTCACCGGTTCAATATCGTAATTTTCTTGCAAGCCGAAAATGAAGTCAGCCATGTGAATGCCTTCTATCTCTCTGTGACCGGTTAGAATCGCTATGGCAGGTTTTTTCTTTCGCGTGATTTTTCTCAAGCCATTTGCAAGTTCATACTCAAGATTATTCACGGAGGTATTGATCATCGCGTCTGAAGGAGTGGGCATATCCGTCTTCAAGAATTGGATGGGATATTCTTTTCCCTGATATTCTACAATGGCTGCCGGCCAAATGAGTTTCGAACTTTGTGCACCATTTTCATTGAAAGAAATATTGCTGAACTTCAAACCTTTTTCATCCAGAGCTTTGAAAGTTTCATTGATGATTTTTTTGTCACCGCTCTCGTACGGATCAATGAATTCATATTCGATGTGACCATTGCTGTAATCACGAAATTCATCCAGCCTCTCCTTGATGCTTTGCTCAAGATGCTTGAAACCTGAAGGATATTCGCCATGCAGATAGCAACGAATGAATAGATTGTCGTTGATTTCCCCAAGTAATTCTTCAGTAGCCGGAGTCAATGAATGCCTTTTCTCAGCGGTGAGATCCCATTTATAAAAGACGAGGGTCAGAAGGAATGCCGCAACTATCACGATAGAGAGCGAAAGCAATAGTCTGAAAATATCGTTGCGTTTGTTGTTCATAGTTTCTAGTCAGCTCGTTGTTTTCACAAAAACGGGAGCAAGCAAATTTGCATATGAACCATGCAACTGCCAACGTTTGGTCACCCAATTTTTATGAATAATGCATAGTCAACACTTCTTTGCGCTGGAAGTCGAGTTGTGATTATTGAGCAGTAATGATGAAGTAGTAATAAGGTTGCGCTCCATCCTTTCCGTTGCCCAGCAAGGGATAATCTTCCAATCCAACTTTACCTCGACTGCCTTTAGCTGTTGTTTCTTTGACGAGTTTTCCTGTAACAGGGTCGAAATATTTTACCTCATATTTTTTCGCAATTGCTCCTTTGAGATAAATTTTGTCGCTGTCCCAGCTCACCGGTGTGAATATGGAAAGTGGTTGATCAACTCCTGAAAAATCATTTTTTCTTTCCTCAGTTGCACATGATCCCGGGCATTGCGTGAAATAGTTCCAGGATCTGTTCATCACGAATCCTGTAAAGATATCTTTTGAAGTTTCATGCGTGTAGATGGATTCAGCATATTTGGTCTTCTTAGAACGAGATCGCGGTGCGCTGTAGGAATGATCGGGCTTCCAGTTACCTCTCCCCAAATCAGCTACAGGCATTAATTGATTATTGATGAATTGCGTGATAGAGCCGAGGTAATGCCAGTTGGTCGATTCATCCCATTCATCCCAACTCATTCCACTTGAAGCATGTCCGCCGAATGTATCGGCGAGCATGTCTTTCACAAAGCCGGTGTGATCATCTGAAAGGCAACTTGTCAATCCATTTTCTGCATGGATTACAGGTTTCCAAAGTGATTCGTATCCGCCCAGCGGACTGTGCAATTTACCGTCATCATCGGATGTTGATGGATCATTCCATCCACACATCAACCCACCTGATTGCGAATTTTTAAAATATTCGTGAACTGACATTTTCTCCCAGCGATTTAAACCGGCACTGTAGTTCGAAAATGCAATAACGTCGATGTATTGTGACTGCCATGAATAATCAAACAAATCCGATTGACATGGATTACAGTTTTCACCAATCTCAGCATCAATGCAATCGCCATCACCGTTCAGGTCAACATCCATCGGCGGTGTTCCGGTGTAATCAGCGGCGATAAGATGTCGTGTGTGATGAAGATCTTCTTTGATGTATCTCGCCATCTCGTTGTGCCAATGCGCAACCTTTAATCTATTCTTCGGATCTTTATAATACTCCGATTTTATTTCATGGTGAATCACATCATCTTTCTGACCATCACCATCGGTGTCAACGTTCACCTCCCATTCGCTACCCCCGCCGATGTTGTTTATCTCACTCATCAATTCGAAAACAAAAATGTTCTTGCTGTAACCCCAGCGGGCAATAATGTACCGCAGTTTCTTTTTGTAATTCAATTGCGCACATGGACTGGTAAGAAAGTCTATCGCGTCCTTCGTATCGCTGCAGCCGCTGTTGTAACACCAACCGTTGGTGCCGGTGTTTTTAGTATCGATACCGCATCCTATACAATTGTAAGTATTGCCCCAATCAAATCGATCATAACCAAAACTGTGATGCGCCAATGAATAATGATATTGCATATTGAGTTCAATGCGCAAGTCAGTGTCGCGACATACATCCAGCAATCGATCAAACTCCCATGCTTGATACTGACGATCGTAATAGTTGTTGAGTTTTTCAAACTCTATATCGAAGGCCATGGGATCGAAGAATGTGCGGAACGCAGTCGCTCCTTTTTCCTTGAGTGCTTTAAGTACCATTTCAAGTTTAACGTAGGCAGCAGGCGCAAGTGAGTATTCTTTTATAGTAGTACCGGGAATGCCTTGTCGCTCTTTTTTTCTCCAATCAAGCCCGCAACACGGATCATCGCTTGACCATTCATAGCATTTGTCGCAAGCTGCTTTTGAATTCTCACCTTCTCTACAATTGCAGCCGAAACTTGCTTCTGTGAAATTGATTCCCACAGGAAAAAAAACTTTGTTGTCATCTGTTTTGAAGTAATGTTTATTGGATGAAACGCTGACGAAACTATTTTTCAATTGTCCTCCGATTGAAGTGAATTCAAATTCGGGCAACTCCCATTTTCCAAGCGATGGAACGGTTAACACGACTTTGACTTTGTGATTCGTTGGAGCATCCGCAGTCCATCGAATTCTAAATATGTAATGGGAAGATTTTGTTTTCCAGTGCCACTTATTGGGATCGTCCATTTCCGGCAAATTCTCAGCATTGTTGTCGTGGGTAATGCGGTCAAATTCTTCATAGAAAAATCCGTAAACCGGTTGCGAAATATTCTTGCCATCTTTCACATATTCGATGGTCGCTGATATATCAATTTGTTCGGGATCGAAAGGATTAATTGCAGGCTTTAGATTGGATCGTCGCTGATCGTTGCTTATCCAGTTTTGAATGGCTGTACTCACTCTTTCAGGTAGTCTGATGCCCCATTCTATTTTTTCAAAAAGCACGGGAAGACGGCTCACAGGCTCAATCCATTGCAATTCAATTTCATCAGTGTTGATTATTGAATCGGGTTTGTTATCGGCCTTACTTTTCATCTCAATCAACTGCTTCTCTTTATCCGTTTGATCTGTAGCTGAATATCCTGCAAGCAATGCACTCGAGGTAATCACAAAACAAACGGTGAGAAAGAATTGAAACCCCGGCCATGAAAAAGCGCGCTGATTTGTGGTCATACGTATCGAATATTGTTAGTCAATGTAGAGCGTCGAAAGTACGCCTCAGCATTGGTTTTCCCAAGCACATTAGGAATTTTGACTTGTGTTGATTCGTTGCAAATACTCAAGTGAACCGGAACCTTTATTCATCAGCAAATCGAGCACTGAAAGATTCTGAACGAATGCGAATCTGTCAGAAAAAACTTGCGGATATGATGGCATTTGAGGCCAATCTGATGATGGTTCAAATGCATTCCTGAAGTCATTTGCAGCAGACTCGATATGCGTAGTACTCAGAACTATATTCATAGGAATCCCGCATCGAACTATCCAATTCAAGACATCGAGATTAAAAGATTGAAGCTTGGTCTGTTCGCTTTGAAAAAGAGCTTCCAATTCATCAATATAATGTTCGAAGAAGGCCGCTCGACCATAAGCAGAACGTATGGTGGTGAGATGAAGTTTGCGCCAGGAACTATCCGCAATTTGAATTTCGTGGAATGGAGTTTTTACGCCTTTCTGACCTTGAACAGGAATCGTCAAAGTAATTTTTCCATTCACACCTAATAAATCAAATCTGTTGCGATAGGTTTGTTTCACATAGTGTTCGTGTACATCTATGATTGTATTAGCACGCAACGCAATGACCACCCAGTGAATAGGAGGAAAGCAACACAAAGGCAATACATTCAAATATTGCGGTTTAGTCATGGTCTGTTTTCAGAATGAACCAATAGTAATAACCGAATGTGATGAAAATGCATCCAAGTACAGATGGAACCAAGAAGTATCCGAATGGATTCTGCTGTGCCGGAGGTTTTTCAAGTTGATTCACATAACTCACCATAGGCATCACCACAATAAAAGCAAAGATGAAAAGAAAGGCGATATTGTAAAATAGATTGATGCCTTTCCATAACCTCCTGTTGAACGGACTCGTGTAATCGTCATTGTGGGCAGATTCCATGGCGCCGCGAGTTCTCGCCTTGCGCTGCTGATGTTCAATCCACAATTTATAGATTTGTTCGCGGCGATCAAGTTCTGATCTGGATAGTCTTTCTTCGGAAAGCAAAACCTCATAATTTCTTCTCTGCGCCGGATTGATGAGAAACGAATATGCTTGCTGCACCTCGATGAATTGATGCCGCGCCTCCTCATCGCCATTGATATCCGGATGAAATTGCTTCGCTTTCGCCCTGTAGGCACTGCGAATTTCAACGTCAGATGCTCCAACTTCAAGTCCCAGTATGTGGAAGTAATTCTTCAGAGATTGCTTTTTGAGAATTGGCAAAAAAACGGCAAAGTGTGCAAATTATGATTTTCAATGTTGTGTTTGCTTGAATTGCTCAGAAATAATAGGTAAATGAATCAAGTGCAACTCGTACTTCTCGTATTTCAATATTGTGATACAAAAGGTACGGCTAAATTTGCGCCTCAGAAAAATGTCCCATGATCATTGATTTACGAAGCGATACTATCACCAGACCAACCGCTGCAATGCTTGATGCAATGCGCAATGCAGAGGTCGGAGATGATGTGTTTGGAGAGGATCCAACCGTGAATGAATTGCAGCGATTTGCCGCGGAGATGTTTGGAATGGAAGCAGGACTTTATTGCTCCAGTGGCACACAGACCAATCAGATTGCCATCAATGTTCATACGCGTCCGGGTGATGAGGTAATCTGTTCGGATGTTGCACATGTGTATTTATATGAAGGTGGTGGCATAGCGCAAAACGCAGGAGCAAGCGTTCGGCTGATACACGGTGATCGCGGTAGAATTACCGCGGAACAGATTGAAAGAAATATCAACGCTGACGATGCACATTTTCCGAATACATCACTTGTATGCGTAGAGAACACAAGCAACAAAGGAGGTGGCGCTATTTACGATTTGAATGAGTTGAAGAAAATCAGTGCTCTATGTAAGCTGCGTGGAATGGCATTGCACTGTGATGGAGCTCGAATTTTCAACGCCCTTGTTGCAACAGGTGCTTCTGCAAAAGAATTTGGATCGTTGTTCGATTCAATTTCCATTTGTCTCAGCAAGGGACTTGGAGCTCCTGTTGGTAGTGTGTTGATCGGATCGAAAGATTTTATTTATCGCGCACATCGCCGTCGTAAAAGTTTTGGTGGTGGTATGCGTCAGGCGGGATTCATTGCTGCGGCTGGACTTCACGCTTTGAATCACCACATTGTAAGACTGAAGGAAGACCATCAACGTGCCCGACAACTGGCTGTTATCGTTGCAAAGTGCCCATGGGTAAAAGAAGTGATGCCTATCGACACAAACATTGTCATTGTTCAGGTTGATGATGAGCTTACTTCGGCTGATGCTTTGGGGGCTCTTTCATTAAATGACATCAAATGTTTCACTTTTGGCAATGATAAATTACGCTTTGTGACACATCTGGATTTTACGGATGAGCATTTAAACGCGTTCGAAAACCAGATAGCAACTGTTGATCCATTTGAGGCAAGAAAAACTTTCACCGGTCGACTTCCGGGAATGTATTAATACAAAATTATTTTGAAGAACAACAACTCGACACTCATCACTGCAACCCTGGTTTCGCTCGGTGTATATAATTTCTTTTACTGGGCGTCTAAATCAGGAAAACTATTCCCAGCATTTCATGAATCAGTGATTGGTCATTGGAAGCTCATGATGTTCTTTGAATTCCTTGCAGTTGCATCTGTAGGAGTTGATCTGATTGTGAGATATGATAAATTCCCACCTAAGGAAAGACGATTCAGATTGGTTGTTACGGCTTCTTTTTGCCTATTATTTCTCCTCAAACTCATTTTCGGAGTAATCGAATTGTACATGCGCGGCGGCGTGAGTTGAAGCGCCGTTAGCTTGAACATTTATCTCTTACCAAGAACTATTTTCGCCGCTTCGAAGGCCGTAATTTTTCCTTCCTTTAGATCTGATTCCACAGATTCAATTCGACTCATGTTTTCATCGGAAGAATAAAAATCTGTGATGAGTGCGTCTTTGATGGTGTCATGCATCCATTGCACATCCTGAAACTGGCGATGGGCATGGAATAAGTTGCGCTCTTTCATCCATTGCTCGTGTTTTGAAATGAGCTCCCATGTTTCTTTCAACCCTTTTTTCTCAATGGCTGATGTCGTTATTACCGGAGCTATCCATCCACTTTCCTTTGCAGGAAAAAGATGTAGCGAACTGGTGTATTCGGCGCGTGCAAAATTGGCTGATTTAATATTTTCTCCATCGGCTTTTGTGATCAACATAGCGTCGCACATTTCCATGATACCGCGTTTAATTCCTTGCAATTGATCGCCAGCACCAGCTAACATCAAGAGAAGAAAAAAGTCTGTCATACGATGTACTGCTATTTCGCTCTGACCTACTCCAACCGTCTCTACGATAATGATGTCAAATCCTGCAGCTTCACAAAGTATAATAGTCTCTCTTGTTTTTCTCGCAACTCCACCAAGAGTTTCTGCAGCAGGAGAAGGACGAATAAAAGCTTGCGCATCTGCAGCAAGTTGGTCCATCCTGGTTTTGTCTCCAAGTATGCTTCCTTTGCTTATCGGACTTGTCGGATCTATAGCAAGTACGGCCACTTTTCTCCCTTCAGCAATCAGGTGCATTCCAAACGCATCAATGAAAGTGCTCTTGCCAACGCCGGGAACGCCCGTAATTCCCAAGCGCAGGGAATTCCCACTTTGTGGTAAACAATTTTGAACAATCGCGGATGCAATTTCTTGATGAACTGTATTGGTGCTTTCAAGCATGGTGATGGATTGCGCAAGTGCTGTTACATCGCCATTCATGAGCGCAGCGCCGAGAACAGCAGCATTGAGTTGCTCACTATGCAAACGAATTTGCTCTATAGCCTGTTTTTCTGTTTTGCCTTTGGCCGATTCCGACATGTTGCGAATTTAGCGAGAGCATCGATTGTCCGATATGCGATACTTAATTTTGCTCACTATGAAAGTGCAATTGCAGAATTCGTGGAATGTGCATCTCGCTGATGAATTTCAAAAACCCTATTTCGCGTCGCTTGAAAAATTCGTCGATTCGGAATTCAATGCCTCGGTTTGTTTTCCTCCCGAGGAGAAAATATTCGCGGCATTCGATTATTGCTCTTTCGAAGATGTGAAGGTTGTAATCATCGGACAAGATCCATATCATGGACCCGATCAGGCCAATGGTATGTGCTTTTCCGTGAGTGATCATGTGAGGATTCCTCCTTCGTTGAAAAATATTTTCAAAGAGTTGAAAAGCGACCTGAACGTTTCAATTCCTAACTCGGGAAATCTTGAATCATGGGCGAAGCAAGGTGTTCTCTTGCTCAATGCGACACTGACCGTGCGCGCTCATGTCGCAGGATCTCATCAAAGGAAAGGATGGGAGAGTTTTACGGATGCAGTAATCCAAACCGTGAATGATGAAAAAAAAAATGTTGTGTTTATACTATGGGGAAGTTATGCTCAAAGGAAAGGTGGGTTTATTGATGAGTCGAAGCACTTGGTGTTGAAGTCGGTGCATCCGTCACCTCTTTCCGCCTACAACGGGTTCTTTGGAAGCAGGCACTTTAGCAAAGCGAATGATTACTTGCAGGCGCATGGCAACAAAATAATCAACTGGTAATTATGAATAAATGATGCGTCTATTTCTTGCAGATAATTATCCTCTGCATACATTTGTAAGGCTTATTTCACTTTAAAACAAACTACACATGTCGAAGTCACAAGATCAAAAAAAGCAAGTCAAGAAGGCTCCTTTGAAAACGAAGGCAGAAAAGAGAGCGGAGAAAATAGAAAAAAAGAGCAAAGGATAATCCGTTCGATCTTCAAAACACATGGCGCCTTAGGCGCCTTTTTTTTTACTTAGTTAACGTTGACAGCGTCCTGCGACATCCGCTTCAATGCAAGTTCCTTGGCGAAGTCAACGAAAACTTTGTGTGCTTGTGTGAAGGAGAATCGGTCATCGAAATTCTTCACAACAATATTTCTGCGGTGCATTCCATTGATGAGCGTGCGACGCGCATCCGGTTCACGCAATGACTTATTGCTTTCAATCAAATCAATGAACGACGAATTGTCGAAGTAACGATCTACTTCCTCAAAGGTGAATTCATTGAAATCAAGCGCTTCCATGAAATTGCGACCGTCTTTGTCCAACTCGTAGCTAAGTATACCGATGAAAATACTCACATCTCGGGAGAAATTTTCTGATGTGTCCTTGCTGAGAAGAAATGCATACTCAGTTTTCAGATTGAGATCCAGGTCAAATGACAATTTGAAAAACTCAGTGTAGAATGTATCATTTTCTTTGAGAGAATTGAAGTGTTCTTCGTTGCTCAAAATGAACTTTCCGTTCATCAGTTCTTCTACGATCTGGCGGTGTTTATTGGGATATACCATGATGATTTGTTGACTTGGTAATTTGTTGATTTATTGATTTTTGTTCACGCCGTGCTATCCAATTTTTAGCGCCGGTTCCACTTTAATTTTCGGTAGTGAAATTTTTGATGTTGTTGTTTCGAGTGTAATGCGTTCTGATTTCTTCGAGAATTCAATTTGCAAATCCGAATCGAAAAGCAAACCGCATAGCGCAAAGAATTTATCCGTGTCAATATCTACAAAATCCTTTTGCAATTCCTTGTGACACCATCCGAAGAAATCATTCACAGGCATGTCCTCGGTGAGTTTTCCTTTGAAATGATCGCGATCAAAAATCCAACGATCAAAATCGACAACGCCATCTTCAAGCGTTACAATTTCATTGGTGGAGAATTGTTCGAAAAACTCGCGCACTTTGAAAAGCATGTCCTTTGCGTATGCCATCGTTCTCGTTCCTTTTAATAGAGGAGGAGTATCCATTTTGTATGGATTGCGAAGGAATTCGATCCAACCGGTAAGGATGAGCGACTCGGTGCGGATGCGCTCAAGCAACGGCAAAAGTTCATTTACCAAAACTTTCGACTGACGCAGTAAATCTGTGTTTGTCTGAATGAGTTGAACGTAAAGTTTTTCAAACTCAATACGAACAGTTTCATCCACAAAATCCAATCTGCGTCGATTGGCATATTCGCTTACGTCAACAATTGCACTTGTAACTGACTCGGAATGTTTTACGTCAAGAATTCTATTCAAAGGAAGAATATAATATTCAATCCAAAAGGAAGCCTTTTGAACTTTTTCTCTGTAATCTATTCTGTCAATGTTGGATTTTAGATCTCGTGTTTCAGCCAGTAAACGAAATGTATTGCGCTCAACGAGATCAACGAATTCACGCACCTGATGCGAGAGATTCTTGATCCGCTCCTGAAGTATATCGCGATCCTGGTTCTCATATTTTCTGATCTTGAGAAATAGATCACCGATACTCGACTTATACTTTTCAATCGTCTCAGGAAGCAATGGCTTGAACTCAAAAAGCAAGAATTCCATCAACCTGAAATACACGTCGCGCATTTCATAGTCGCCGCCAACTGTCCGCACAACACGGAATTCGCGCAGCCGCGAATTCAAAATGTGACCATGCTTTTGAATAAGCATGTCGTACACTTCTCTGGAAATTACTCCATCGGTGCATTGGTACGAGAACAAATCGCGCATCACATCGAAATGTGTATGCAAGAAGTTCAGTATGGTCCGTGGTTCTGCTTTGATCATTTTACCTGTATCGGTTGGTTACCTGTTGCGGATAATCTAAAAACGAATGCTTAGTTGACAGCAATCTGTTCAACGTCTATTAATGTGTATTTCAATTTCACTGTTTCCATCTCGATTTTGGAAAATGGATATTTGGAATTGATTGTCGTGGTTTCTTCAACCGTTGATTCTATTTTGTTGCTCATTATTCTTTTGTACTGTTGTGTAAATGGGATGTGATTCAAATCGTCAAAATCATTCCTTCTCGGCCGGCTTTGCTTTCTTTGAATTGTCTTTGTTGAGATTCAACTCTTCTCTGCGCACTGCGTGCTGCTTGTCATTGAGGTTGATTTTTCCTTTTGAACGGAAGATGAAATAGTACTTCGAAAATCCATCGTAGGGTTGTGGTGCTGCAAAAATTGGAATGAAGTTGTGCTCTTTACAGAACTGCACCAATTGCGGACGATTGTGTTCGTCAATCGTTCCAATCTCATCAATGAAGAGCGCAATCTTATTGTCTTCACTGGAAATGGCCAGCCTGTTTATAATGCTCATCACAATAACAAGACGAATCATTCTGTCTGTTCCGTCGGATTCAACCTGCTCTTTCAAATCGACACGCTTCATCTGTCCTTTCACATCGAGCACTAATTCAATATCGAACAAATCTTCGAAATCGACTGTTTTGCCGGTGTCCAGATAGTGATTGAGAATCTTCAGGTCTTCTGCGTTTTCAAACTCGAAAGTCAATTGCGCATTGAGGTTTTCTATAGATGCAATTCTCTCCAATTCATACAACACTTTCTTGTTGTCCACCAATTCGATCTTCAATGATTCAATATTGGAAATGTGTGTCTTCGAAAGGCGCTCGTTGAATCTGTTATAGACGAATGTCTTGAATTCTTCGTAACGTTTGCGTAGGTTGTAGGCAGGGTTGGCGAATTGTGTCGAGATACTTCCAAGCAATCCATCGATTGACTTTTCTTTATCCTGAATGCATGCTATTTCATCTTCTATGTATTTGATGAATTCGGTTTCATCGGCCAGCGCGCTATTCGTTTTGAATCTGAGTTGATCAAATGCTCTGTCTTTTTTCACCTTCAACAATTCTCTGTCGGAATTGGCGTGATGAAGTTTGGCGTAGATCTCATCCAACGTCTCCGTAGTTTCGTATGCAGTTGGATTGATTCCAAACGCTTCAATTTCTTGTTTTCTTGAACGCAGCAAAATCACACGATCTTCTGCCTTACGCGTGTCCTCGCGCAGTGCATCAAGTAAAACCGATTTCTCAGCAATCTCTTTCTTCAGCTTTGACAAAGTATCCTCAAGCTTTTCCTTCTCAGCTTTGATAGTGCGAAGCTCTGTTCCGAGCTCACCGCTTTGCTTTTCGAGCTTTGGTTTCTCGGAAAGAAAGCGCAACTTCTCCTTAATGGTTTCAATATCACTTTGTACTTTGTCCAGTTCTTTTCTGGTCTTGTCAATATGTAAAGCAACAGCCCACAATTTTTCAAGTTCTACCTTTTCCTTTTGAACTTCTTTCAATTCATCCTTCAACATCTTTACCGACGGAATGTCACGCAATTCCATCTTCTTCGGCAATTCAATTTCACCGTCAAAAATTTTCATCGTGCTGCCGGCTTTCGTCACTTTTTTCTTTACCAACTTGTCCGACATTGAGGCAAATTCAGAAGAGAAAACAGTGTTCAAAATCTTGCGTGTGTCTTCATCACCTGCAATTTTCTGAATCAATTGGTTGTCGTAGTTCTTGATCTGTGCCTCAAGTCGGTTGCACTCTCCGTCAAACTTTGAAAGCTTGGCTTCTATATGTTTTGAATCGAGTTTTTGATTCTCCACCATCGTGATGCGCACTTCAATATCACGACGCTTCTGATCAAGATTGAGCAATGATTCATCGAGAAATTTCTTGTTTTCAAAAGCAGCTATTTTCTCCAGTTGGGTCTGAAGTGCAATGAATGCTTTCTCTTTCATTTCAACTTCCGTTTCCTTCTTTCCAATTTCTCGGTTGAGATCTTCTTGTTGTGGTTTCAACTTTTCGTTGACTACAACCAGCGTTGTCTGATAGGTCTTTTCTTTCTCAAGACGACTGCTGTCTTGCTCCTGAACTGTGCCGTTATACTGCTTATCGAAAGCGTAAACAAGATCGCTCACTATGCGCGATTTTGCTTTGTATAGGTTGACAACCTCTCTGAATTCTTCGAAGTCCTTCTGTACATTTTTAACGATGCGAATTTCATCGTTGATGCGAAGTAGATCTGTAATGTCCTTTTTATTCTTTTGAGAGAAATTGATGCCTTCGTGCTCGCGGTTATCAGCAATGATCAACGACTCTTTTAACGTCTTGTTAGTGATCAGTTTTGAATTGATCAGGTAGCGATAAACTTTCGAGAAGTTATTGCTCAAACCATCGGTGCGAACGTTTTCTTCCAACCATACAACGGCATCGCTCTTTCTTCCGCGCTGATAAACAGCGTTGAATACTTCACTTTTGCTTTTGTAGAAATAGAGAGAAACACCTTCCGCAGCAAAAAGATCCTGCACTTCATCCCAGCGACGGATGCGCTGCTGCTGTCCGTCACGCTTAAAGAAATGCTCATGATTGTAATCGCCGGAAATTCTGTAATATTCGAGTTCGCCTTCGCTGTCGCGCTTTACGAGAATGCAATAAGGATCCCCTTTGTGTACTTCGAAAACGATGTAACTCTGATTGTGAGTTGGGAAGTAGTGATGTATGGTTTCCTTGTCGCCACGACGTTGTCCTGAGAAACTCATCTTCGATCCGTCTACAACGAAGAGAAAATTCAATGTGTAGATCAATGTCGATTTCCCGACGTTGTTGGGTCCGACCAACTGGATTGAGTCACAATCGTCAAGACGCATTTCCGCATTGACATATGTCGCTGTGTTGATTCCGATAATTCTGGTAATCATAGTAATTTGTAGTTAGGATTTGGCCGTGTGCGCCTATTCCAATGTTCTTAGTTGAATAAAAGGCCCAAAAATTTCGGGCGCTTACGGACAAATCTATCGGCTGTCATCGCGGCTGCCAAGCATTGTTGATGATTTGAGGAAAACTCGGGAGTTTATCAACAAACAAAGATTTTTCTTGGAAAAT
>JAYTOA010000023.1:0-9422 GCA_043748015.1 Flavobacteriales bacterium | reverse complement strand
AATGCTATCGTCGCGATAATAGGCGCTGAGAAAATCGCATGCTTTCAACTGAAGTCCCAGAGCAAGCTGACAGGCCTCATGTCCGCGTGAAGTGGCGTGCACGTATTTTGAAGTCACCTTCGCATTCTCTTCATAGATGTCCGACATGCTCTTCGCCGTCGCCATCAATTGGAATGCTTTCAACAACACATCGCTGCTCAAAGTAGCGGATTTATTTGTTTCGGTTTTTTCGAGAGTAGACATTCAGTATTCTTGGAAAAAGCGCAAGTTACGGTTCAAGTGCTGTTTTGTTGAATTCCGGGTGATAATTCGACCTGAATCCTGTTGCCTTCGATCATTGAAGTTGGGTCGGCCATCGCCTACATTGCGCCCTGAATGAAATGGCAATTCCATAAATATCAGGGCACAGGCAACGATTTTATCATGTTGGACAACCGACGAGGACTTATTCAATTGAATATTGACCAGATCGTTCGTTTATGCGATAGAAAATTCGGTATTGGGAGCGATGGAATTATCCTCATTGAAAAAAGTGTTGACACTCTTTTTTACATGAATTTTTATAATCCGGATGGCTCGCAAAGTTTTTGTGGAAATGGGAGCAGATGCGCCGTTCGTTTTGCAATGTTTTTGGGTGTTGAAGGAAGCTCAAACGACTTCACGGCAATTGATGGTAAGCATGTTTTTAAAGTGGATGGTGATGATGTGAAAATCCGTATGAAGGATGTTGATCAGGTGAAAAGAGAAGGCGATGATTATGTGCTACACACCGGTTCGCCACATTACGTGAAATACGTAGCCGATCCATCATCGATTGATATCATTCAGGATGCTCGAAAAATTCGATACAACAACCAATTCAAAACGGAGGGTATCAATGTGAATTTTGTGAGTGAAGTCGACAATCATATCGACATGCGAACGTATGAGCGCGGTGTTGAAGATGAGACATTAAGTTGCGGAACCGGTGTAACGGCTGCCGCACTGACCTATGCATTTCGGCATCCCGGAACTGACAAAGTGGATGTTGTCACTCGCGGTGGAAAGTTAAAAGTGTTGATGAGCAATGTCGATGATGGAAAATTCACTGACATCTGGTTATGCGGTTCTGCGGAATTTGTTTTCAAAGGAGAAATAGAAATTGTTTAAAAAGGAAAGGAAAATGCCGACCTCTATGAAGTCATTCTTTGTTACTTTTTCATTGATCGTACTGTTATCATTGAATGCTTTTGTGTCGCATGGTTTTGTTAGTTCTCAATCTGCGCGTTTCACTATACTCACTTGCACTCCCGGGCCCGATTTATACAGTTTGTTCGGGCACAGCGCCATCCGTTACCAGGATACCATTCGTGGTAAAATGGTCGATTGGGTATACAACTATGGCACTTTCATTTTTGATGATGAATTCTATGTGAAGTTTGCTCGCGGCAAATTGGACTATGTACTGTCGAAGGAAGATTTTCCGTTTTTTCAGGAGGAATATATCTACGCCGGTAGAGGAATATTCGAACAAGAGTTGTTGTTCACACAAGAAGAAAAACAGAAATTTCTTGATCTGCTCGAGGCAAATTTTCTTCCCGAAAACAGAATCTACCGTTATGATTTTTTCTATGATAACTGTTCCACACGCATTCGCGATATGATCATCCGCGCGACTTCAGGATTGGAGAACACTTCAAATTTGGGATTCACGCATCCTGACCCGGAAGAAATAAAGCACATATCACGTATCGATTTCAGTTACGTCTATCCTCAGCCAAATACATTTCGTCAAACCATCCAAACTTATCTCGACTATCAGCCATGGAGTGATTTCGGAATTGATCTAGCACTTGGTTTGCCTTGCGATAAGAAAGTAGAAAAGGGCGAGTACATGTTTCTTCCGGATTCGCTGATGAAGGACATGAACTTTGCACATTATAGCGGGCGAGCATTGGTTGCACAGGCGGTCGAAATCTTGCCACAGGAATATGAGTTGTCTTTTGATTCGACGGTCACTCCAATGAATGTCATGTGGTTTTTTTTCATTTTGCACCTGATCATCGGAATCTTATTTCGTCATAAGAAGCTGTTTCAATTTTCAGATAGGTTTCTGTTTTTTGTCACAGGTTTGCTTGGTGTGTTCGTGGTGTTTCTCTGGTTTTTCACTGATCACACAGCGACAAAATGGAATTTTAATTTGCTGTGGGCAAATCCAATCAATCTCATTTTTGCATTTGTTTCATCAAAAAAATGGTCGGGTTGGAAGTTGCAATGGATGAAAATCTATTTCTTCATATTGCTTTCAACATTGCTCTTTTGGTTTGTTCTTCCACAAAGGTTGAATATGGCAGTAATACCTATCATCTTCGCGCTGATGTTTACTGTTGTGAAGATCGTTCGCCCGGGTTTTTTGTTTAGGGTAAACGAGGGGAAATCAGTAGCATATGTTTCAGCATGAAGGTTAAATTTTTCTCACATCTTTTTTGTTTCATCGGACTCGCGTTGATGCTTGTTTCTTGCAAACGCAACGAGCCTACTTCATGGGATTCTGACGTGCTTATCCCAATTGCCAGAGGAAGAATCACGCTGCAGGATATTGCACCGGATTCAATTTTGAGCTATGATGAAAATTGTCTCTGGCATTTGAAAATCAATCGGAGCCTTACGGATTTCAACATTGATTCTTTGGTCAGTATTCCGGATACGATCATCAGAAAAGGTTTTGTAGTGCCAATTACCGGAGGGCCATTCACCATTCCTGCCGGCCAAATGATCATCAATCAGGCGGAGGACAATTTGCTCAACCTCAACAACGTTCAGTTGCGAAGGGTGGAAATTGAATCTGGTCTATTGCAATATTCCATCAAAAGTTATATCAACGGCTATCTCAATTGTACTTATGAAATGCCGGGTGTCACGTTGAATGCAAACCCAACAGTGATTCAGACAACGACGCAGCCCGGATCAGGCAGTGCGCCTTTCATCTTCAGTGGAGAGATCGATTTGAGCAATCATTTCATTTATCTCACAGGCTCAACAGGATTTATGTTCAACAGAATTTTTACCCACCTCTCCATTTCGCCTGCTGTTGACGCACCCACGCCAACATTGGTGAGCGGCAATGACAGTATAGTTGTGGAGTTGAGATTCATTAATCCTGTTGTTCGATATGCGCAAGGATATTTCGGACAACACAACTATCACCTTGAACGAAGCATTGATGTTATCAGTGATTTTGAATATTTAAGTGAGAGCGCGTTGAATCTGAACAGAGCAATGATGAAATTGAACATTGTCAATTCTGTTGGCACGGATGCTCAAATACAATTCACCACTTTGACCAACAACGGCGCAAATTTCAACAACGTTGTTGGGCTTAATTATGCGCCAATTTTTCAGCCGATGAATATCACTCGGGCTTTTGACAACAATGGAACTGTTGTGCCAACGAGTTATGAATTCACGATGAATGAAACCAATAGCAACATTGTTGGGTTCATAGAAAATATGCCGCGAAGAATAGATTTAGTGGCCGATGTTACCATCAATCCACTTGGTGATGTGAACGATGGCAATGATTTTATTTATACCAGACAAGCGCTGAATGCGAATATTGAAATGGACGTTCCGTTGGCCATTGGCTTGAGCAATCTGAAATTGCGAGATACGCTTGATATTACTACTACTTCAGAGCTGAAAGCAGATGGAAAACTTTATTTGTATGTGAACAATGCGTTTCCTTTTTCTGCTAAGTGCAATGTGATAATTATTGATGCTAGTGGAAACTACGAAGCAACACTTCTAGATGACGCACAGATAGATTACGGCATCGAGACTACTGTTCCCGGAGAGTGTATTCCTGTAGAATCTGTGCTGAGCATTCCCGTCAATCAAAGTATAATTTCACTGCTGAAATCAGACCATAGAATCGCCATAGAGTTGATATTCGATACTCCCGACATCAATCATCCTTCTAGCCTTTATAAATCACATTGGATGGATTTCAAAGTCATTGCCGACGGAATGGTGCAGATTAATTATCGCTAAGGATAAAAATCGAATATGAATATTCCAAAAAGAAATATGGATACTGTGAATTGGCGAATGGGCTCTGTTCAATATCTTCTATGTGTATTTTTTTTGGTAATTGGACAGCAACTTGCAGCGCAAATTCCATTGATGTATTTGCTTTCTGCGGATAGTGCCTACAAGCAATCAAATGGGTTTATGCAAATCAGCGGTGATGGTTTGATGGGCTCAAATGCTTTGGATAATTCTTTCTTCAAGAAATCAATTTTTGGAGGTCACCTCGAGAATGGTCACCTTGACAAATTGCAAAGTGTGATGAAAGATCAGAACCGCGCAGGTTTTATCGCTTCGGTAAGTCTGGAAATTTACAACATGCGCGATACAATTTTCAATCGTCCACAGTGGGGAATTCGCGCAGGATTCAGTACGAACTATCACGGTGCTATGAGTTTTTCAAAGGATCTCTACAGTGTAATTTATCGGGGTAATGCGGCCTTTATGAATGACACAGCCATGCTTGGCCCTTTGAATTATCAATTTCAGGCATGGCAAAAAATGGGCTTTGGAATTTTCAATAAGCACAATTTAAGTTCGCTCACACTTTCACTTGTCGAAGGTCAGAAACTGCAATCGTTGATTGTTAGTGAAGCAGGTTTGTATACAAGTATGAACGGTGATAGTCTCGCACTTTCATACCGTGGTGATTTGCTCAGATCGGATAGGGCGAGAAGTGGACTGGCAAATGGAAGTGGAATCGGTGCTGCTTTAGATCTGGACTACAATCTTCCACTGGAAGAACACAATGGCGTTATTTCAATCTCACTCCGCGACTTTGGATTTGTGGCATGGAACAGAATGAGCGAAAAAATTACATATGATTCAATTACTTCATGGACAGGAGTGAATGTTCATGACGTATTTCAAATGACATCAGACTCATTGGATCTTCCCGGTTTAAAAGACTCGTTGAACTATTCCACGCAATTCAAACGCGTTTTAATGCCATTGCCGGCATCAGTTCATCTTCGGTACAGTCGCTTTTTTAGTGCGAAGAATTTTTATGAGGCAGGTATAAGTATTTGGCCCAACAAAGCGGCTGTTCCGCTTGTGTATGCCGGCTTAAGTCACTTCATTAGCGAGCATTTTTTGCTTAGCGAGAAGGTGAGTTTTGGTGGTTACGGAAGATTTGGTATTGGAGCTGAGGTGCAATGGATGCCCCGTGGTGCCTGGCTTTTCAGAGTTGGTACGCGTCACATTGGTGGTTTCACCATGGGCAGTGCACGAAGTGTTGATGCTTACTTTTCGCTAGCGAAAATATTTTAGAAATAAGTGAGATGGTTGATGAATGAAAGCGTTTTTTCAATCACAAAAAGAAGAATTACATGATGCAACTTCCACATATAAAACATTTGAATTCGGGCAATTTCTTTTTGCTCGCGGGACCATGCGTTGTTGAAAGTGAAGCGATGGTTTTCGACATTGCCGAGAAAGTGCAGGCAATGACAGAACGCCTTCAGATTCCTTTCATTTTTAAGGCGTCATATAGAAAAGCCAATCGTTCAAGAAGCGATAGTTTTTCCGGAATTGGCGATGAAAAAGCGTTGGAAATTCTTGCGAAAGTGAAATCGAAATTCAATTTGCCGATTGTCACTGACATCCACACAGCGCAGGAGGCTGCGCTCGCAGCGCAGTATGTAGACGTTTTGCAAATTCCGGCTTTTCTGTGCAGACAAACAGATTTATTGCATGCTGCTGGTGATACAGGTAAGACAATCAATATTAAAAAAGGACAATTTCTTTCGCCGGAAAGCATGGAGTATGCGGTGAAAAAAGTGCAGGAGACAGGCAACAATTATGTGTGGTTAACAGAGCGAGGCACTACGTTCGGCTATCAAGATCTCGTAGTTGATTATCGTGGCATACCTGCCATGCAAAAATTCGCTCCAACGATATTGGATTGCACGCATAGTTTACAACAACCCAATCAATCCAGTGGAGTTACAGGTGGAAGACCAGATCTCATCGAAACCATTGCACGCGCGGGCATCGCTGTTGGTGCTGATGGACTCTTTATAGAAACACATCCCAATCCTGCCATCGCCAAAAGTGATGGCGCCAATATGTTGCGACTCGAATTGTTGGAGGGAATGTTGGAGCGACTTTGTAAAATAAGACAAGCCATCAAATAGTTTTTTTTCATCTGATGAAAATGACCTCGATAAAAATTAAAGAAATATTTTACTGCGAGAATTTCGCAAGGCAGTTTGCTGTCTTTTGTTTTGTTTTACTTGCGCCAATGTTTAGTCTTCTTTGTGAATCGCAAATGGACACAGCAATTGTTCGCACATTCGGCGGTCCTTATTTTGAAGAGGGCAAGCAAATGATCGAAAGTGCGGCGGGAGGTTACGCCATCATTGGAACTACAGGTAGCTATCAGTACAACAACACAGATTTCTATTTGATACGACTTGACGCTGATTTGAATTGCATGTGGAGCAAGGCGTATGGCGGTCTTGACGTGGAATGGGGACAAAGCATTGTTGAAGATAACGACGGAAATTTTTTGATGTGTGGTTACACCAACAGTCAGGGCGCCGGTGGTTATGATGTCATGGTAATCAAAGTGGATGCGGCAGGCGAAATCATCTGGGAAAAAAAATTCGGAGGAGTGGATTGGGATTTCGGTTACAAGATCATAGAACATCCACAATCCGGATTTCTCATTTGCGGAAAAACATACAGTTATGGCAATGGAGGTAGTGATGCTTATTTGTTGCACATAGAAGATGACGGTAATTTGCTTAATGAATGGACTTACGGTGGAGTGGGGGAGGATGGGTTTACATCAATGCTTTTTTTGAGTGACACTCAATTAATTATTGGAGGCTTCACACAAATAGCAATCGATCAGCATTACGCATGGGTGATATCTATTGGTGATGATTACATCATCCAATGGCAAAAGTTGTACGATCAATTTGAAAATTCCACTATCACGGATATGAAACTTTCCAATGACGGATACTTTCTTTTATCCGGTAATTATATTTACGAAGGAGCCGCAAACAATGGCTTTTACGAGAAGCTAAATGATTTAGGTATAAGTTCATTCATTCAGAGTTCAAATGAATATTCAGTGGAATCAATTGTTGAAGGGCCGGAATTTTTGTATGTTGTTGGCAATACAACATTGTTCGGTTCCGGAGGTTCAGCCGCTATTATTCTCAGATTGGATTTATATAGCTCATGGTTGAATGGTGCAGCATTTGGTGGCGTATTTGATGAAAAGGCGCACGACCTCATCATAGATAACCAGGGTTCAGTTTTGCTATTGGGCGCTTCTTCAAGTTATTCATCCAATGTGAGTAGCGATGCTTATGTTGTGAAATTTATCGACCCTGTAATTGTGAGCAATTATGCATTGGATGTATCTGGGGAGAATTGCTTTACTGTGGGTAATGAAACAGACGAGAAGCTCGAAAAGATGCTGGTAATTCAGGATCAACTTTCAATTTCACTGAATTGGGTTTCGGGGAAATACAATGTCGTCCTCTACGACATGAACGGAGCTTGTGCGATTCGAAACCATATGTATACGAATAATCAGAGAATATCAACTGAAAATTTGGCTATGGGAATTTATGTGATGCACATTACTGACGGCGTTCAATTTCTCTCAAGACGAATCTCAATCACACATTGAGCGCCTCATTTCTAAAATATTTATTAGTCTCTTCGCTCTTCTATCTTTTCATGTTGATGTCCCTTGTTTTGGTATTCACATATCTAGGTGAAGTAAATGCATTATCGGAATATCATTTTCTCTCATGGGATGCAATGCATCTGCACTTCATAGTTCAAAATGGATATGATTTTGCACGCAGCGCATTCTTTCCGCTTTTTCCTTTCTTATGGAAACTGTCATCACTTTCGCCGGGAAGTGTTTCACTACTTAATGGATTCATATTTCTGTTTTCATTTTCCATGCTCGCAAACCAGATGAAATTGAAATACACTGAATTGCTGTCCTTTCTTGCTATTCCCTCCTTCATTTTCATGTTCTTGCCATATTCAGAATCGCTGCTGTTTTTATTTGCTGTAATTTTCTACTATTCTTTGAAGAATGATCGAATTGGCTTGGCTTGTATGGCGTTGTTCCTTATGTCGCTTACTAAGCCAACAGCTAGTATTTTTATTCCTGCGATCATAGTGGCGGAGTTTCTGGGTCAATCGAATTTTCAGATGATTTCACGTCGAATAGTTTTGTTATCACTCACTATTGTTGTCGGAAATCTTTTGGTATTTTGTTTTCAGTATTATTCCTTGGGAGTCTGGTTTACTTTTTTTGATGCTCAGGCAGGATGGGGCAATGGATTGAAGTGGCCGCTGTTTCCATTGACAACCTGGAATCATCCTCACGTCATCTGGATTGATTCAATCGCGTTGTGGATTTCAATGATTGCGGGGATTTTACTGATTTATTTTATATATCAACGACACATAAATGGTCGCACATTTTCTCGGGTTCTTTCATACTCGCTATTATATCTCGTTGGAACCGGCTTATTTGTTTTGCTATTCCGTGGTGGTCATTTATTCAGTCTGAATAGATTTGTTTTCGCAACACCATTTTTATTAATGGCAACAGTGGAATTGAAGAAGCATTTCAAATTTGAAAAGTCAACGAAAGTGATTGCCACACTGATAATATCTTTTGTCATATTCTCCATGTTGCTCTTTGGAAGTTACCTGCATATCAGGCTTTTGATTTCCTATGTTCTATTGTCGATATTGGTTGGCCTTTGGTTCGGTCTTCAATTCTTTAAACTGAAAAAAGCAATTACATGGTCGGTAATTATGATGTTGATAATTTTTCAGCTTTTCTATCTCGTGGCCATTCTTCATGGTGAATGGCTAGCCTAATAAACTTTCTTGAAACACAGGAGTATGAGAACAGACAGTATGCGTAATATGTGGATCTGGCTCGTCCTGTTTTTTTTCGCTGTTATCTTTTCCTCCATCTCGCTCATCAATCATTTCAACTTTCGAACTTATGGTCTTGATTATGGCATGTTCAATCAAGCGTTGTTTGCTTATTCGGAAGGAAGGAGCGCCACATTCACACAAGGTCTTTATGGTGAAGAGATGAGTTATCTCTGCGATCACTTTTCGCCAATCATGATGCTGTTGAGTCCTGTTAGATGGATTGCCGGCTCTTATGGTTTGTTAATTCTACAAATTCTTGTGTTGCTTTCTTCTGCATTTTTCATTTACAGAATCAGCATCTTCAGAGGCATTCGGCATGGCACCGCTTTATTGCTCAGTATCTTTTCACTGAGCTTTTGGTGTGTTTACGGAGCGCTCGCATATGACTTTCATACGAATGTAATACTCGCCGGATTGTTACCGCC
>JAYTOA010000022.1:0-16164 GCA_043748015.1 Flavobacteriales bacterium | reverse complement strand
TCTAATTCATTTTGATTCAGCGCATTCATGGTGTCATTTCTTAGCTGCAAAGCAACGAGTATTCAATCAGTTCTGAAATATTCTCTCACTTATTTATATGTCGCCCTTTGATACTCTGCAGAGTGCAATTAGTCAATATTTATTCTAAAACCGTTGATTGACGGCACTTTCGGTATAATAGAAAAAAAAAATTTGTACTCACCTAAAAAAAGATACTTTTGACACCGTTTTTAACCACATAAATACTTTTATAGAATGTCAGACGTAGCAAAGAAAGTAACAGCCATTATCGTAGATAAATTGGGCGTAGAAGAAGCAGAAGTAACCCGCGAGGCTAGCTTCACCAATGATCTAGGCGCAGACTCTTTGGACACAGTTGAGCTCATCATGGAATTCGAAAAGGAATTCAACATCGCTATTCCGGATGATCAAGCTGAAAAAATTGCCACCGTTGGGCAGGCAATTGATTATATCGAGAGCAACTCGAAGTAATTTCCCCAAATAAATTAATTTTCTATGGAGCTCAAGAGGGTTGTAATAACGGGTCTTGGAGCACTTACGCCGCTTGGTAATAATCTCAACGATTATTGGACAAGCCTTATCAATGGTGTGAGTGGCGCAAATATGATCACACGTTTCGATGCCTCTAAGTTCAAAACCCGTTTTGCCTGTGAGCTGAAAAACTTCAATGTGGAAGACCACATTGATCGTAAGGAAGCAAGGCGAATGGATCCTTATACCCACTACGCACTGGTAGTGGTTAAAGAGGCTATTCTTGATTCAGCAATGGATCTGGAAAAAGTCAATAAAGATCGCGTTGGTGTCATTTGGGGTTCAGGAATTGGCGGCTTGCACACCTTCCAGGAGGAATGTGTAGCTTATGCGAAAGGTGATGGAACTCCGCGTTTCAACCCTTTCTTTATTCCTAAAATGATTGCAGACATCGCCTCAGGGCATATCTCCATCAACTACGGATTCCGAGGTCCCAACTACACTACAACCTCCGCTTGCGCTTCTTCCAACAATGCCATGATCGACGCCTTCAACCTTATCAGGTTGGGTAAGTCGGATATTATTGTAACGGGCGGTTCTGAAGCTGCCGTTACTGAAGCCGGTGTTGGTGGATTCAATGCTTGTAAAGCTCTTTCGGAGAACAATGACAACTACGCAACCGCTTCTCGTCCTTTTGATCAAACACGTGATGGTTTTGTCTTAGGTGAAGGCGCCGGTTGTCTCATTCTCGAGGAGTATGAACACGCCAAAGCCCGCGGTGCAAAGATGTATTGCGAGGTAATGGGTGGTGGACTTAGCGCGGATGCTTATCACATCACTGCTCCTCATCCTGAGGGACTGGGAGCAAAGTTGGTGATGAGAAATGCGCTTGAGGATGCAGGAATGTCGGTAAGTGATATTGATTACATCAATGTCCATGGCACTTCCACGCCGCTTGGTGATGTGCAGGAATCACGCGCCATTCTCGATGTCTTTGGAGATGACGCTTATCGACTCAATATTTCAAGTACAAAGTCAATGACCGGTCACCTTCTCGGTGCAGCCGGTGCGGTTGAAGCCATCGCAGCTATTCTCGCTATTCGTGACGGCATTATTCCTCCAACTATCAATTTCACAACTGCCGATCCGGAACTGGATTCGAAACTGAACTTCACTTTTAATAAAGCGCAGAAGAGAACAGTGAACACCGCGATGAGTAATACGTTTGGATTTGGAGGTCACAATACGTCGGCGATTTTCAAAAGGATTGGATGAGCTGGCAATTACCTTTTTTCAAAAAAAATAAGGCAAACAAAGAAATTCAGGCCTTCGTAAAAAGAGCCTTTGGATACAAGCCTGCGGATACTTCTGTTTACGAACAAGCACTGCGACATAGCTCAGCGGCTACGCGTATTCGTCCGGGTTTAAAAAACAGTAACGAGCGTCTTGAGTTTCTCGGTGATGCTATTCTCGATTCAATCGTTGCTCATTATCTCTACAATAAATACCCTTTATTGCCGGAAGGTGAGCTCACCAAAATGAAAAGCAAAGTGGTGAGAAGAGAGAATCTCAACATGGTTGGCAATACGCTGAAAATTCATGAACTGCTTCACCTCAATCTCGGCAAACAGGAAATGCATCACTCCATTGTCGGAAATGCACTTGAGGCCATCATTGGTGCACTTTACCTGGAAAAAGGATACAGTACGACAAGAGAGATTGTTTTGAAATTACTCAAGCAACACGGCCTCGATACGCGCGTTCACGATGACCTGGATTACAAAAGTAAACTGCACGAATGGAGTCAAAAACACAAGAAGACTATCGACTTCAAAGTACTCAATCATAAAAACGAAGGAGGATCGAGCTATTACAAAGTCGAGTTGATGATTGATAATGTTGGTGCAGGAACCGGGGACGGAAGTTCTAAAAAAATTGCCGAACAACGCGCCGCTAAAGTGGCTTGTGAGCGGATTTTTGGAACGCGTGGTGAGGAATAGTCAGGGTTGTATTTCAGGTACATAGGTTTACATTAGCTTTCAAAATTATTGCATTGCCCATGCCTTCGAATGCGCTTCTTTTTAAAGTAATTTTTATTCTTTTCGGCATCCAATGCATGACTTGCTGCTCGAGTTGCTGTGGTGATTCTATCTGCATTTCTACTGAGTTAGCATTAATGGAAATTGATCACGTTGACAATGGAGGAACGGCTCCTGTGCCAATCACAGTCGACAGTGTTTCGGCAATGGCATATGCGATTCAAGTAAAATATTTCGGTCGGGAATTAGAAGGTCTCTGCAATCACTCTTTGAATAATTTTCTTACTTCGCTTTCAAACAAATGCTACGCATTAAGTTGCCCAAAAGATGTCTACCTATCACCGGATACTATTCGACAAGTGATTATATACAGTTCTGCAGACTTTGATCAGACACATCCTGCAGGAACCGATTTGATGGAATACTTTGTCGAAAAAACCATAACGCAATTGCCATCATCTGCTTCTCATCTTGATTGGTTCTGGCCGGAATTGAAAGTGGTGAACTACTTGCTTTTCGCCATGCCCTCGTCGGAAATGTCACAACGTTTTTATATTGATGTGCATCTTACAAACGGTCGTGTCCTTTCCGATTCAACCAATCATATTGTTTTGAAAATATGAGGGCGCTTCAATTTTTGGTCGTATTCTTTTTTGTAAGTAATGGCGTTTTCAGCCAGACAAACAAATGGCAGGTTGATGCTGGTCTTTCTTTTGGAATGGCATTACCTCAAGGTGAACATAAGTATTCTGAGTCATCGATCAGAGCAACACAATACGCATTACCCGGTTGGAATTTTCGATTTGATTGTCACAGTGGTTTATCAAATGGTTGGAAAGTCGGATTGACCTATTCGCGTTATCACTCGAACATTGCAACATCAGAACTTTCTGCTCGTCTGCTTGGTACTGTTGATACAAATGGTTTTGCCGTTATGACGCGTAAAACGGATGGTTCTTTCTATGAAAGCGCAGGATGGTCTGTGCAACTCGCTAAGGATATTTCCTCAGGTAGAATTCTAATTACACCTCAGTTCGCACTCGGTATTGCTACTCTACTCGTGGGATATTCCGTGAAATACGATATGAAACAGATTGGAACTAATTATTCAAAGGAGGTATTAATTGAAGCTGATAGTCGAAACGGTGTTGGATTTTTGATTTCCACCGGTGTCAAGTTGGGTTATACTTTTGATATCAATGGACATCGATTTTGTCTATTCGCACTTGGGGAATATTATGGATATCGATGCGCCACCGCGCTTAAGTACACCACGACGGACATACTTGAGAATGTCAACACCAATTTCCAATGGTTCACCGGAGACGTGAAATATGCAGGCCTGAATCTAGGCATGACGTATTTTGTGAAATGAAAAAGGCGCAACAAATGTTTCTGAGATAATTTCAGCCAAAAATTCAGCATATGTATAAAGGACTTCAAGATCATCTTAAAAAGGAACTGGCATCAATTGAAGAAGCCGGACTTTTCAAACGCGAAAGGATTATTACTACTCCACAGGATGCTGTAATAAAGACTTCCGACGGTAAAGAAGTGTTGAATTTTTGTGCGAACAATTACCTCGGACTGTCATCTCATCCTGTTGTAATGGAAGCGGCAAAACGGGCCATCGACACGCATGGCTTCGGATTGAGTAGCGTGCGTTTCATTTGTGGAACTCAGGATATTCACAAGGAACTTGAACATAAAATTTCGGAGTTTCTTCATACCGATGATACCATTCTCTATGCCGCTGCATTCGATGCCAACGGTGGTGTGTTCGAACCATTGCTTAACGAACAGGATGCAATCATCAGTGATGAATTGAATCATGCTTCGATCATCGATGGTGTTCGTCTTTGCAAAGCGCAGCGGTTCCGCTATCGCAACAATAACATGGAAGATCTTGAAGAGCAGCTGAAAGCCGCTGTGAGTGCAGGTACTAGATTTCGACTTATCGTTACTGATGGTGTTTTTTCAATGGATGGTTATGTGGCGCAACTGGATAAAATTTGTGATCTCGCAGATAAATATGATGCACTTGTGATGGTGGATGAATGTCACGCAACAGGATTTATCGGTAAAACAGGCAGGGGCACGATTGAGTTAAAGAATGTGCTCGGCCGCGTTGATATTATCACCGGTACTTTGGGCAAAGCACTAGGTGGTGCCATGGGTGGTTTTACTTCAGGTAGAAAAGAAATTGTGGACTTGCTTCGCCAAAGATCTCGTCCCTATTTGTTTTCCAACTCACTTGCTCCTTCTATTGTAGGAGCGAGCATTGCGGTTTTTGATCTTTTAAGTAAAAGCACTGAACTTCGCGATAAGCTGGAAAAAAATATTATTCAATTTAAAAAAGGAATAAGTGCCGCGGGTTTCGAAATCAAGGACGGCGATTCTGCTATCGTTCCGGTGATGCTTTACGATGCAAAACTTTCGCAAACTTTCGCCGATAAACTCTTGAATGAGGGCATTTATGTCATTGGATTTTTCTTTCCTGTGGTGCCGAAAGAAAAGGCAAGAATCAGAGTTCAACTTTCAGCTGCTCATGAACCGGAACACATCGAGAAAGCAATTGCCGCATTCACTAAAGTCGGTAGGGAACTTGGCGTGCTGAAGTAGTGTACTGCGATGAATGAAAACAGCAATGCGTCGATGAAGAAAAAATACTTCATCATTGGTCAGGGACTTGCCGGCAGTTTACTAGCGTTGTTGATGCTGGAAGAAGGAATGGATGTGACTGTGCTCGACGACGGTCATCAATCATCATCAAGCATGATTGCCGCAGGAATGTGGAATCCGGTTACGTTTAAAAAGTTAAATGAAAGTTGGCTTGCATCACAAGTGGTTCCGAAGGCGGATAGTATTTATTCACGATTCGAAAAAAAATTCAATACTTCCTTCTATCACCCAACAGAACTTGTTCGAATCTTCGCTGATACGCACACATCCAATGATTGGGATGAACGCAGTGTTCATCCGGAATTATCAGCTTTTCTAACAGATGAGCAAGATGGTAATGTGAAAGAACAATTGAATCAGCCTCATGGTCATGGTATTGTTCGTCACGCAGGTTGGATGGATGTGCCGAAGTTTATTGTTTGCGCTAAAGCTTTTTTACAAGAAGAGAACAAACTGATCATAGGTAAAGTTTCGGAGGAAAAGTTGAAGGAGTTGTCGTCAGAGAAAGACAACATCGTCATTTTCTGTACGGGATGGAAGTCGCTCGTTCAACCTGGTTTCGACTGGATGCCGATGATTCCGAACAAAGGCGAAGTGCTCACCATCAAGTCTGTTAGTCTGAAGTTGAAGCGTATGCTCAATTTCGGAAAATTTTTAATTCCGATCGGCAATGATTTATTCCGCCTTGGAGCTACCTATGAATTGAGTCAGCCAAATATTTTACCGACGGAAACAGGAAAAGCCGAATTACTGAACCAATTTCGTGAGGTATATCCGGAACCTGCGGAGGTAGTGGATCATCAATCAGGATATCGGCCCACAAGCCCCGACAGACGACCGGTGCTTGGTTTCCATCCTGAGAATAATCAATACGCCATCTTCAACGGTTTTGGCTCGAAAGGTGTCATGCTTATTCCTTATTTCGCGGAGCATTTTATTCATTTTCTCAAAGGAGAAATTTCCTTGATGAAAGATGTTGATGTCAAACGTTATTGGAAAAAAGTGATCCCTTCTGTATTGCCTCTTATTGCCGGATTCAAAGAAGTTCAGGATTTTGATATGGACAAATCGTGATGCATTACTTCACACATGGAATGAACTTCAGCCTTTAAACTCTGTTATTTTTGCAATCAAATCATTTATGCTATGTTGAATAAAAAAGTAGAAAAAGTCCTCAATGATCAAGTGAAAATTGAAGCTGAAAGTAGCCAGGTTTATCTCGCCATGGCTTCATGGGCTGAAATCAATGGGTTCCAGGGTTCCAGCACTTTTTTATATGCACACAGTGATGAGGAAAGACAACACATGTTGAAGTTGATCAAGTTTATTAACGACCGCGGTGGCCGCGCGGTCATTCCAAGTCTGGCGCAACCGGAAAAGGATTACAAATCTTTACAGAATATTTTCGCTCAGCTGCTAAGTCACGAAACGCATGTTACTGCTGAGATAAATAAAGTGGTTGATGTTTGCCTGCGCGAAAAGGATTACACCACGCACAATTTTATGCAATGGTATGTAAGCGAGCAAATCGAAGAGGAAACTCTCGCTGGCAATGTGATGGATAAATTGAAAATGATTGGTGACGACAAAGGTGCACTTTACTTTTTCGATCGTGATGTGGCAGGCATGAAAGGCGTTGCGCCCGACCAGTCAAAGGCATAGCCATGCTTTTTGTTCGGTATTCTCGTCAAATGAAAGTTTGAACATTCCAACGTGCAGAACCAAGGAATTTTCACATCATTCTGAAACATTGAGAAGGTAGTTTTGGTATAAGCGCATAACGCGCTTTAACTGCACTATGTTCAGGCTATTCATACTTTTCATTACAAGTCTTTTTCTTTTTGGTGCCACCAACAAGGTGAGCGCTCAGGGCATACCTGAAGACAATACCGTGGCTATGATCAGGTCCAATTACCTCTACCAGTTTGCAATGAATAACAATTGGCCTGCCGATACGAAGAAGGGTAAATTCACTGTCGGAATCGTTGGTAGTCAAGATGTATTTGAATACATGTCGGCTAAGTATGGAACAAAACCTATCGGCAGTCAAACGCTCGACATACTTCCTATTTCCGAACTTCCACCCAATGGCATCATACACATACTTTTTATCGATAAATCTAAGAAGGGTGATCTTCCGAAATATTTGCGCGAATTGAAGGACAAAAGCACTTTGATTGTTACCAATTGGGAAGGTGCACTTGGGGCAGGTTCACATATCAATTTTAAGAATATTGATGGTTCAATTCGGTTTGAGTTGAGCAAACTTTCAATGGAAGATAAAAAGATTACACCCGGACTAAAAATTTTACAATGGGCTATACAATAATGAAAACAATCGCCTTCACAGTTTTCGGTATGTTGGTTTTTGCATTGGGCATGAGCGCGCAGCAATTGCCTTTGACCAACGAAGCAGCGCGTCTTTGTCAAGAGAAGCAATACGATGCTGCATTGAATAAAATTACTGAAGCACGTAAAATCTCGGATGAAGCAGCGAGTCCATACCTGTGGTATGTGGATGGATTCATTCATAAAGAGATTTACAAGCAAAACGAAATGGGCAACAGAAATAGTCCGCAACGCGAAATGGCTATTGAGTCGTTTATGAATTCTCTCGAAATGGATAAGTTGAATCAGCATTCAGCAATGACAAAGCTGAGTCTTAAATTTCTTGCTTCTTCGTATTACAACGATGCGCTCCTACAAACACGTGAGTTTGATATTGAAACAGACAAGGCACCTACAGTGAGTTTCAATAAATTTCGGAAGTTGATGCATGTTGCTGAGCCCGGTACAAGTCTCAAGAAATTCGATGGCGAATTCAACAAGAGCATGGGACAACGTTATTTTATGCTCTGGCAGATGGATATTGAAAACGCTGATATTGCTGAAAAGGCGGCAGACATGTACTCAGAAGTTGTACGAATGGATTCAACTGATAGTGATGCACACTACAACATTGCGGTGATCTTCTATAACAAAGCTGTTTTCAAATACAGAAAAATTGGTCCGGATACCGATATTTTTGATCTCATAGTTATTCAACAGGATTGTGCCGATCTTATCAAGAACAAAGCATTGGTAAGCATGAATAAGGCCTATCAATTGTCTCCTGATAAAGGTGAGGTGGTACGCGGACTGATGTACATTCACAGAGCACTTGAGCACGAAAATGACGTGGAATATTTTAAAAACGAAATCGAAAGATTGATTTTAGAGGGTAAGATAACCTTGCCCGATAAGAAATAATTTCCCCACTCTTTTATGATCCTCCCTATAACCATCAGATCTATTTTTATTGGAATCAGACAATGTCTGGTGGTGGTGTGCTGTCTGTTCAATTTAGTTAGTGATGCAAATAACACTTTGATCAACGACGTAGATTCTGTGCCAAAACGATTTGCAGTTAATGCCGCGAAATTGTGCCAAGAGAAGAATTTTGATTTAGCGAAATCCGAAATTGAATTGGCTCTTTTGCAAAAGGATGAAGCATTGGAAGCTTATACATGGTACACGCGCGGATTTATTTACAAAGAAATCTATAAGCATGTTGAATCTGAGAACAGGCAAAGCAACAGCCGTGAAATTGCTGTTGAGTCTTTTCTAAAAGCGCGAATGCTCAACTTGGAGAAATCAGAAAGCAATAACGACGCTGCACTGAGGTATCTGGCTTCAACTTATTTTAAAGATGCTTTGGCTTCTGCTGCCGTAATACAGAGTACATCTGACAATGAAGCTGAGAAAGTGTTTTCAAAGTACTTATCAATCTTGAAAGAAATTGGCTCTAACGAAAACACGCTCAAGTCGAGTCACGCTTTTTTCAAAGCAAAGGGCCAACGGTTTCTTGATCTATGGATGGCGGATAGATGCAACAAAGATTTCTTGACGGCAACTATCGACGCCCTCAGCAAGGCCTGTCAAATGGATGCTGAAGATTGCACAACTCCTTACAATGTTGCAGTGATTCATTACAATATTGGCGTGAACTCAAGCGATAACTTCTCAAGGTGTTTTGATGAATCTGAACGCGCTTCACATCTTCAAATTGCAACTTCCGAACTGAAGACGTTGAATACAAGATGTGGAGATACAAGAGAAATTGTCACTGCATTGTTGAATTTGAATCGCTTCACTTTGAATGATGGAGAAGCAATGATCTACGAATTGAAACTGAAAAAAATTCTCGAAGGGGAATAACATTATTACGAATTGTAAATTGTCTTTTAGATTTTCCATATCGAGAAAAATTGGAGTCGGATTCGGTCTCTTCATCGTCGTTGTCGCAGTTGTTTTCTATTTGACGAACAACACGCTCAACGAAAGTCGCGAGATCAATAAAAGAATTAATGACATATACGCGCCCTCAGTGAAAGTGCTGGAGGAAATGGATAATCAGCTCATTCACGCTCAGCAATTGATGAAGCAATGGGCGTATGTCCAACGAAGAGAAGATGATCGAGAAAGATTAGAAGCAATAGAAATATGCGAGGAGACTATTCCTAATCTCATGAAGAAGATCAATGCTTATTCTTCTTTATGGCCCAAAGAACAGTTTATTCAGAAACACGAACTTTTCAGTCACATTCGCGAACTGATGATTTCTTACAAAGACATCAGAACGACCTTGCCGGACTTTGATAGCTATTACAATCCAATCAATCAAATGACGGCTGATGCGTATTTCATTGATGGGGGAACTATTCCAACTGCATTGACAGCTGCACGTCAGAAGTTGCAAAGCATGAATGCCGAACAACGTGATACTATGTCGGCCGAGATTGCCAGAATGAATCAGTCTTTCGAAAAACTTCGGTTGTTGCTGGTAAACATCGCGTTGGGCGTGCTCTTCGCGGGTATTCTTATCGGTGTGCTTACTTCGCGATCGATTGTTCGTCCTATTGCCTCGCTTAAAAATAAATTGCAAAACCTCTCTAAAGGAATTTACGCGGTGCACAATACCAAAGTCGGCAATGATGAAATTGGTGACATGGCTCAAGCTGTCAATAAACTTATTTCGAACTTTGAGAAAACGAAGGAATTTTCATTGAATGTCGGTTCAGGAAATTTTGATACAGAATTCAGTCCGTTGTCTGAGCATGACGAGCTGGGAAAAGCATTGCTGCGAATGAGAGGTGATCTCGCATCCTACAGAAATGAAATGGAAGCAAAGGTCGATTTGCAAACGCTGGAAATACGCAAGCAGAAAGAGGAAGTAGAAGCGCAACGCGAAAGAATGTATTTGCTTTATTCTGATCTGCAATCAAGCATCGACTACGCTCAGCGCTTGCAGGAAACTATTCTGCCGAATGACAACTTTATTCGTGCAATGTTTCCTGATTCTTTTGTTTTCTTTAGACCAAAGGCCACTGTCAGTGGTGATTTTTATTGGTTCATTACAAAAGGTAAAAAGAAATTATTTGCGGCGGCCGATTGCACGGGACACGGAGTTCCGGGAGCGTTTATGAGCCTCGTTGGTCACAATGTGTTGAACCAGGCTACAAAAGTTTACAGCAAACCGGCACAGGTTCTCAATAGCGCCAATAGGCTTTCTGCTGAAGCTATGCGCGCCGATAGTGGTGAACACTTCATGCGCGATGGTATGGATATTTCATTGTGCTGTCTTGACACTGAAACATTGGAACTGGAATTCAGCGGTGCGCACAATCCGGCATACATCATTCGTGATAACGAGTTGATCGAAATTGAAAGTGATCCATATAGCATTGGAACATATGTGAACGGCGAAAAGGAATTCACCAATCACACGATGAAACTGAAACCCGGCGATTGCATCTATTTATTCAGCGATGGTTTTGCTGATCAATTCGGCGGACCGAGAGGAAAGAAATTCATGAGGAAACAATTCCGAATGATGCTGCTTCAATACAACCATCTTCCGATGGCTGAGCAGAAATGGCGCATCGCTGAAACGCTTGATCGCTGGATGGGCGAAGTAGAGCAAATCGATGATGTTCTTGTAATGGGAATCAGGGTGTGATCCCGAAAGTTATAATTCGAGAATGGTTACACATATTTTCTACTTACATCCACCAGGTATTTTCTCAATAAGGTTTTTCTTCCCAACAGCACTTGAAAACGCATATCTGATCTATCTGTAAGTGATACGCTGCTCTTGATTTTTTTGCTTCCGATCTTTATCAATGTCTTTACACAATAGCGACTTTCTTTTTCGCCAAAAGAACTCTTGAATTCTTTTTGAAAATAATCCTTGAAGCGAATCGTCTTCACGCCGTCGTCGTTTAGATCAAATTGTGCCTCGAGCATTTTCACGCCATCAACATCTACTTCTTTCCACGAATTGCAGTGTATCACCGTGCGAAACGCACCGGTGTCAACTTTCGCTTCCACGCCATAACTGTCGAGATCGGGGAGATCGATCATTACGTGTCGACCGATGGTAATCAATTTTTTTGTTCCGGCTTTTTTCTTCATAGATGAATTAAGAAGCCAGCATTTTTTTCACCATCTCTGAAATCATTTTACCATCTGCTTTGCCGGCCAATGCCTTGGTTGCGGCGCCCATTACTTTTCCCATATCGCCGGGACCCGCTGCACCAACGCTCGATATAATGGCCCGAATTTCTTCTTCGAGTTTTTCAACGCTCATTTGTTCAGGTAAATAGGCGGCGATCACTTCTGCCTGTTTTGTTTCTTCATCAATGAGATCTTGTCTTCCTTGTGTCTTATAAATGTCGATGGATTCCATGCGCTGCTTATAAAGTTTATTCAGAATTGCAATACCTCGCGCATCATCAACTTCGCCTTCGCTTCCGCCTTTGGTCATCTCCAGCAATAATTTGCTTTTGATATCGCGTAATGCCATTAGTTTTTCTTTCTCTCCGGCCTTCATAGCGGTCTTGATATCGTCGTTGATTTTTTCAGTGAGTGTCATGTGTTGTGTTTTGGACAAAATTAATCCCAAATGAAGCGATGGAAAATTCAAGTTGATTTTTGAATGATGAAAGCGAATTCTTCTTGCATAGATTTGAGAATCACGCGCGCATTGCGATTAAGAAGTTCTAATGCATAATGCGATAAAGTTGAAATGATTTTTTCGTATTAATGGCTTTAAGTGCAAAGCCTTGAAAACACTAAGTTCACAATGAAATTTTGCACAAAGGTCACGAAGTTTTTGCACAAAGTTTTCACGGCGAGTAGGCAAATGCGAATTTTACCCTGAAACTTCTCACATAACCGTTCGTGATAGTCTCCCATCATACGGCTCATGCTGTCTTATAATTAATCGTCCCATAGATTGAGTTCCATGGTTTGAAGAGAATGAGGTTTTATTCATAAAAACAAAATCAAAAAATCAAATCGAAATCGAAACACAAATTAATTAATCGGATTAACGTGTTACGCCGCAACAGCCATTCTATAGGGTGGGAAGGTGCGCAAACTTTTGCTGGCTATAATTTCGCTATGCTTGCAAGCACATTTAGACGCGTGGATGTTGGATATTATCATGGGGCTACAATTGTAACAAATGCTTTGGACGGAAAAGATGGCGGAGTCTTACTTGGAAACTATATATCTACCGCTGGAAGAGGTGAAGTTGAACTAGGGTTAGGCAAGGGTAGTTATACTACAATGTATGAGTTTGGTCATTATCTCCAAAGTCAAGTATATGGCCCACTTTACCTTCCAAAAATCGGCATACAGTCCGTTGGTGGAGCATCATGGACTGAACACGATGCAAATTATAGGGCAGCTCGTTACTTCAATGATCGGCATGGATTCAAATGGGATTCTAATTACTACGATCCAAGTCATCCATACCATAAATACTCATACTTGCCTAATGAGGCAAAGGATCCAAAGTGGTGGGAATATGGACTAATTTTGCTTGCTGGTATACCATTTTTGTTTTAAATAAATATAGATTTTACTAATGGAAAATATAGCCTTTATTTACTTACTGTTGGCGATTATATCATGTAATCATGAGAAATCTATTTGCACCGATAGCTCTCATGATACTTTGACCCTCGTTAATCAATCAGATACAAGAATCTACTCTCACTACTATTGGAATTACCCCGACACTTCGATAGGAGAGTATGATCCTGTATGGGACATGTCAGGAGGTATCCTCCCTGGTAATAATGAGGATATTTCTAGAGTTGCCCGAGACGGTTGTTTGGAAGAGTTATATTCTGACGGTCGAAAAGAGTGGTTGTATATATTCAACGCTGACACCATTGAGACGTTAGATTGGAATATCGTTAGAAGCACTCAGCGTGGGTTTCTAACTAGAATAGAGCTTTCACTTTCTCAAATGAATAATTCAAATTTTATTGTAATCTATGAATAGGCTCCAAATAATATTGTTCATAATAAGCCTGCTCTTAGTCACTTCGTGCGGGATAAAACCTGAAGCTGACTTTAGTTATTCCCCGTCTAATCCAAACTCAGGACAGACTATTCAGTTCAAAAATCAATCCTCAGATGCCAAAAGCTTCTCATGGAATTTCGGAGATCTGTCAATTGGTTCTGATGAAAACCCTACACACATTTATGAGCAACCAGGGGAATACATTGTTGAATTATCTGCTTCTCGCGGATTGAAGTCGGACAGTAAAACAATTACGCTTGTGGTCAATTGAATGAGTTTGAGTAAAGTTCTTTGACATAAACCTCAGCGCCAAATATTGGTACACCGAAGCCCCGGGCGACCCGCTCACCAGCGTAGCTGAAATACTTGCAGGTACTTTATTGAACTTGGGTGCAGCCAGTGGTGGCATTATTCCTAGTGGTCCTGAAACAGGCATGGCACTGCTCAACAATGTCAGTGGCGACCAGTTTGGTGCGTTCAACACCTTTATCAATGATGCTTTCGATGATGTGGATTTCAGCAAGCCACAGGCTTACCTGGTTTACATGTACTTTGATAAGGAGATGAATCTAGACCCACTTAGCAGCGGCATTCTACAAGTGGGCGATGCCAACGCATTGGGCCAATTAGCCAAGCAAGGTATAACAGCCAAAGACGATGGTTTCTTCTACACTTACGTCACCAACCGCAGTGCAGGCAAGGTCAATTTTGACAATATGACCATTGTCCATTGGGCACCAGTGGTAAGGGTAGTGTATGATTACTACCCTTATGGCCTCACGTGGGAAAATCCTAAATCGCAGCCCGATGCAGATGCTGTGCACGATATAGCTTATCAAGGCAAAGAGTTTCAACTCTACGAATTTTCTCCCCCCTTGGGGGGAGGGGGGGCTGGCCATGGCCTTGCACTCTATGATTTTCACGCGCGGATGTATGACCCATGCACAGCCCGCTGGCTGGTGCCCGACCCGGCTGCGCAATTTGCCAATCCTTATTTGGCTATGGGGAATAATCCGGTGGTAGGGATTGATCCGGATGGGCGGTTTGTATGGTTAATACCAATTGCTGTAGGAATTGTAGCGGGAACTTTGAATGTCCTTGCTCACCATGTGAACAATGAACCCATAAGTTTGAAACAAGGGCTTAAATACTTTACTCAGGGCTTCATTGTTGGAGCAGCAGTGACTGCTGGAGTTATGGTAGGAGTTGGTGTTCCAGTGCTAGGACCTGCACTGCAAGGAGTTGGTTGGGTATATGCGGGATCCACAGTTCTGAGTGCTGTTGGAGGCGTTGTGCGTGGTGTCAGCACTGGCGATTGGAGCAATTTCAGAAATTCAGGGAAAATTTTCCTTGGCAATTTTTATTTAGACGATCGTTTTGGAATGGGTATTTATCAAGGGATATCGCGTTTTAGCTGGGAAATTTTACAATCAACTATTGGCAACGCCTCTTCACAGCTCAGCAATTTTTTCGGTTCAATTGATCGGGTTGATTATGCAGACGGGTATACGTTTTCATCACGTATTGATCCTGATGGTGAATACAGATGGGGTATTTCAATTGGCAACCACATCAACCTGAATTTGCGGGAAGATGAATTTGTTATTGATAAGGATCCATTGAAAATGCATGAATTTGGTCATACTTTTGACAGTAAGATTTTTGGTCCACTGTACTTGTTTGCAGTTGGAATTCCTTCGCTTTTAGGTGCTAATTGGACTGAAATCAGAGCAAATCAGCACGCGAAACGATATTTCGGTAGACACTATGGTGTGGATTGGTCATTATATGAATCTAATTATCCAACAGAATAATCCAATAGTATTATGAAAAAATTATTTATTTGTGTCGTGATTGGTACACTTATGTCACCCTCTTGCCGTGAATCTTCATTAGTTGAAAAGTTTTACCCACTTGATATTAAGAATAGTTCATCAACAATAATTGGCTTCTACATAGCTGGCAAAGATGCCGAGAATGTTTATCCGGACACAACTCTACCGGATGTCAAGCCCCCGCTTATTTTCGTTGACCCCAATGACCTTTTTACGGTTGACTCACGAGAACCTTGGTCGGAGTATATTGCAGGAATGCCCGGTGATACTCTTAGCATATACATATTTGATAGAGACACGATTAATCAAATACCTTGGGCAGAGATTGTTACAAATAATAATATTCTAAAGCGATTTGATGTAAGTTCCGATGATGTCTCCAATGGAAACAGCACTATTGAATATGTGAATTAAAGCGGGAATGTTCAATATGTCACTTTTCCCATTTGTAAATCATAGCTCATTCAAAAACAACGCTAAGTAGAAAATAGATACGAAAGAAACAGGCGACCAGATGGTCGTCTGTTTGTTTTGCCATTTCAACCATAGCTGTTGGTAAACGCATACATTTCACATTCTTTTGTATCAATCTTTTCGCTCTGCACCATCTCTTCAAATATGTTCTTTTCACTTTGTTGCTTTCGCAACTTGAGCGAATATGTGTGGATATTCCGGCAAAGTTGACCACCTGATTCCGGCTCAAATTGACCACCTAAAGTTAACTGTGTAATTTGAACATTTCTCGGGGGTGATATTGATG
>JAYTOA010000021.1:0-43708 GCA_043748015.1 Flavobacteriales bacterium | reverse complement strand
CGCCACCACCCCTTTCCAACTTCACCAATCTCAAAACTCAATTTCTTCTCATCTTCGCGCCATGGAAATAATCAAAGGATTGATGGACTTCGTCTTGCACATCGACGAGCATCTGAATATGATGATATTGAACTATGGCACTCTCATTTACGGTATTCTGTTTCTCATCGTATTTGTTGAAACGGGTTTGATCGTGATGCCGTTTTTACCCGGTGATTCTCTTCTTTTTGCTGCAGGAGCACTTGCTGCTGCAAACGACAATGTTGGATTGAATATCTGGGTATTGATTCCGCTACTTATTGGTGCCGCATTGTGCGGAGATAACCTAAATTATTTCGTCGGGAAATTTTTCAGTGAGCAAATCAAAAAGCGCGAACGCATTCTATTCTTCAAACGCGAATACATCACGCGTACCGAAAAGTTTTATGAGAAGTACGGAAGGCAAGCCATCATCATGGCGCGTTTTGTTCCGATCGTTCGCACCATTGCGCCATTCGTTGCCGGTGCCAGCAATATGCCGTATAAGCGATACATCACGGTGTGTATTCTCGGCGCCATTCTTTGGGTAGTGGGCGTTGGAATGCTCGGCTATACCTGCGGCAATTTCGAAATAGTGAAAAACAATTTCGAAATCGTAGTCTTTCTCATCATCGGAATTTCTCTGTTACCCATCTTCATCGGTATCATGAAATCATGGATGGGAAAATCCAAACAAGCTGCCAATTGAGCGCTGCCATCCGACGCTTTGGTCTTATCGGTTTTCCTCTTACACATTCTTTCTCAGAAAAATATTTCGCAGAGAAATTTGAAAAGGAAAATATCCGCGATGCTGTGTATGAGAATTTTCCACTGGAAAAGATTTCCGACATCACGTCATTGCGATCTATAGAAAATTTGAATGGACTCAATGTGACTATTCCTTACAAGGAAAGCGTTATTCCTTTTCTCGATGAATTATCTTCTGAAGCTTCTGAAATCGGCGCCGTGAACTGCATTCACATCAAAGATGGAAAATGGATCGGGCACAACACCGATGCTTTTGGTTTTGAAATGAGTATCAAACCATTTCTCGAGAACAAATATGAGAGAGCATTGATACTTGGTACAGGCGGTGGTTCTGCGGCTGTGGCTCATGTATTGAAAAAGTGGAACATCACATTTCATTTTGTATCGAGAGAAAAAAGTGGAGCGAACATTATTCGTTATGATGAACTTGAAGCTGCAACAATGCAACACTTTCATCTCCTCATCAACACTACACCATTAGGAATGTTACCGAATATTGACGCTGCACCTGAAATTCCATTCGACGCAATCGGACCTTCCCATTTTCTTTATGATCTTATCTACAATCCGCAAATGACTTCATTTCTGCGAAAAGGGAAAGACAAGGGAGCACATGTGATGAATGGTTTGAAGATGCTTGAAATTCAAGCTGAAAGAAGTTGGCAGATATGGAATGATGAAGCGGTTTAAATTTGGGATGAATATTTTTTCAGAATTCAAAATAGAACAAACACCATTATGATAGTTGCCGGTGCAAAAGGTTTTGCAAGCGAATTGACCGATGTATTACTGGAGACAGTTCATCCACAGGATTTATTTTTCTTTGATAATCTTTCTGTTGATGGCGACGATTTAAAATTCGGCATTTTTCCAATATTAAATTCAATCGATAGTTTGAAGAAGGCATTCCAAACAGGCGATCATAAGTTCGTCATCGGTGCCGGAGCTCCTCGTCGCAGAGAAGCGTTGTACAATCTCATGGTGGAAAATGGCGGTCATGTGTACACACTTATTTCAAAGCATGCGCGCATTGGTCAATACCTCAATCGATTTGGTGATGGTTGTTGCGTGATGCCTGGTGTCACTGTAGAGGCAAATAACTCAGTCGGAAAGGGGACATTACTTCATGTGGGCGCGTTTGTAAGTCATGATATAACCATCGGTGAATTTTGTGAAATCTCGCCTTTTGTAAAATTGTTGGGCGCATGCACAATCGGTAATCGAACCGCGATTGGCGCGGGAGCTATCATCTTGCCGGGTGTCAAAGTCGGCAATAATTCGGTGGTGGGAGCCGGTGCTGTAGTGAATCGTGACGTTCCCGAAAACACTACTGTTGTAGGTGTTCCGGCAAAGCCAAAATCTTAAGGTTTTCTGTCGATTTGTGCCGTAAACCAACCGGCAAAATTTCCATTCCTTTTTATAGCACTTTTGTGAAGTAACTTTGGCCGCACGCTATGGCGCAAAGGACTATCATAACCCCCGGGAATACCGACGCGAATTATTGGAAGGACCTCTGGAATTACAGGGGACTTTTTTATTTTCTCGCGTGGCGTGATGTGCTCGTTCGTTACAAGCAAACCGCCATTGGTATTGCTTGGAGTATTCTGCGTCCGTTGCTCACCATTGCCGTCTTCTGGTTTTTTGGTGAATCGTTCGGAATTCCCAGCGATGGCGTACCTCGAATTTTGATGGTGACGGCCGCAACATTGCCCTGGCAGTTTTTCTCTTCTGCATTTAGTGATGCTTCAAATTCGCTGATCGCCAACCAGAATCTTCTCACGAAAGTTTATTTCCCAAGAATCATTGTTCCGGCGAGTACGGTGATTGTTTGTCTCATCGATTTTGCCATTTCGTTCGCGATATTGATTGTGGTCATGATCGCATTGCAATTCAATCCCGGATGGCAGATTTTGTTGATGCCCGTGTTTCTTTTCCTCGCGATTCTCACTGCTCTTGGTTCCGGTTTGCTCATCGCTGCACTCAACGTGAAGTACCGCGATTTTCGTTACGTCATTCCATTCGTCGTTCAATTCGGATTGTTCGTTTCGCCGATTGCTTTCAGCAGCAATACCGTTTACCAAAGTGGCTATCCTGAATGGGCAAAATTTCTTTACTCACTCAATCCGATGGTTGGTGTGATTGATGGTTTTCGTTGGTGCATCACGGGCGGACAAATTGTATTGAATGAAAGAGCATTTCTAATTTCCATCCTGATCACCATGATAATGCTGGTGATTGGCGTCAAATATTTTAGAAGAACAGAAAAAACTTTTTCAGATATTATCTGATTTCAATACATGATCAAAGTAGAAAATCTCACCAAAGAATATATCATCAAGCATCAGACAGATGCTCGGTATACGGCTTTGCGAGATGTGATAGTGGACAAGGTGCGTGGTGTTTTTCGAGGTTCAAAATCGGAATCTCGTGAAACATTCAGCGCGTTAAAGGATGTGAGTTTTGAAGTGAATCAAGGGGATCGCGTTGGTGTTATCGGTAGAAATGGCGCAGGAAAATCAACGCTACTGAAAGTGCTTTCGCGCATTGTCACACCGACGAAAGGAAGAATAACAATCGAAGGACGCGTGGCAAGTTTGCTGGAAGTGGGAACAGGTTTTCATGCCGAATTATCAGGCAGAGAAAATATTTTTCTCAACGGTTCTATCCTCGGAATGAGTCGCGCGGAGATAGCAAGCAAATTTGATGAGATCGTTGCTTTTTCTGAAGTGGAACAATTTCTCGATACGCCTGTGAAACGATATTCTTCCGGAATGTATGTGCGACTGGCTTTCGCTGTTGCAGCGCACCTCGATCCGGAAATTTTGATCGTAGATGAAGTGTTGGCTGTTGGTGATGCGCAGTTTCAAAAGAAGTGTTTAGGGAAAATGGAAGACATCAGTCGCAATGGTGGGCGCACGATTTTATTTGTGAGTCACAACATGGCATCGTTGATGAACTTGTGCAGTAAAGGAATTGTGTTGGAGAAAGGTCAAGTGGTGAAGCCGATGTCGGACATCCATGATGCTGTGAATTTTTACATGCAGTCGGCGCAGAAACTGGGCACCTCCACACTCGCCGATAGAACAGATCGACAAGGTGAGGGTAAGATTCGATTGATGAGCTTTGAAGTGTTGAGTGAAAAATCAGATGCGATTGATCTCATTATCTGCGGACAAAAAGTGATTTTCAAAATAGGATATAAGTGCACGCAACCCGAAGCGATGCGCGAGATTGCGGTTGCCGTTGCGATATATGGTTACGATGGAACATTGTTCACAGTCGTTGGCAATGATTATTCTTCCGGCACTTTTGATAAAGTGAGTAGCGAAGGATTTTTCATTTGTACGATAGATAAATTTCCACTGACCGGAGGAAAATATTCATTGAACATTTCTGTCAGTCGCGCAGGACAAATGCAGGACTGGGTGCAGGAAGCAGTGATGATAGACGTAGAAGACGGCGATTTTTACGGGACAGGAAGAATGGTACCTTCCACACATCGAAGTATTTTGATAGAAAACAATTGGCGCGCGGAATAATTTTTATGCGCTTAATTTTTAAATAGAAAAGAAGACATGCTCATTCCGGTTGATCAGCTCATCAAGAAATTCAACATCACCATTCGGGGGGTGTTGCATCTCGGTGCGCACCAGGCGGAAGAAGCGCCACAATATGCCGCAGCCGGCGCAAAACGCGTCATCTGGATTGAAGGCAATCCCGAATTGATGCCGGTGCTGAATGAAGAACTGAAAAAATTTCAAGGACAGGTTGCGCACAATGTTCTTGTGTCGGATAAAGATGGTGATGAAGTGGAATTCAAAATCGCCAACAACTTTCAGTCTTCTTCTATACTTGAATTGGGAACGCACAAGGATCACCATCCGGAAATCTCTGTACATCATACTTTGAAGTTGAAAACACATCGTCTCGATCATTATTTCGAAAAGAACAATATCACTCTCGACGATTGCAATTTTCTAAATATTGATTTGCAAGGTGCAGAATTGATGGCTATGAAAGGTCTTGGAGATCAGCTGAAAAACATAGACTATATCTATACCGAAATCAATGTTGGAAAAGTGTATGTGGGATGTGCGACGCTTTATCAGCTCGACACATTTCTTGCATCTAAGGGATTTCATCGTGTTGCATTGGAATTAACGAAGTGGCAATGGGGTGATGCGTTTTATATGCGCACAGATGCTGGTACGATGGATTTGCTGGCGAATCAAGCAGGAGCCATTTATTATCAGGTGAAATACAATTTGAGCAGTTGGGGGAAGCGCTGGTATCAGCGTCTGCGTTGGTTGCCTGGTAAAATGTTGAGACAGCTGAAGCCCGCTCCAGTTGTTGATGTAAATCCATCCGACAATGGCGAAGGTTTTTTTCTGGAGACTTACATCAACAAAAGTATTTCACGCCCGGTCATTTTTGATGTGGGCGCGAATCTAGGTGAGTATACCGCTATGGTACTTGAGGTGTTGAGTAAGAAAAATATCACCGATTACGAATTGCATTTGTTCGAGCCGCAAGCAATTTGTCTGGAAAAATTGCACGCCCGTTTTGATGACAACAAAAACATCCGCATCAATCCATTCGGTTTGTCAGATGCGAATGGTGAAGCCGAAATACATTTCGATTTTTCCGGCAGTTCTTCAGCTTCGATGTATGATCGCAAAGAAGTGCAACTGAATCAGAAAACCACTATTCAACTGCGTAGGCTTGATAGTTACATAGCCGACAATAATATTGATCGTATTGATCTATTGAAGATCGATACTGAAGGAAACGAGAAACGTGTACTGACCGGTGGTGGCGAGCTGTTAAAGCCCGATATGGTGAAGGCGGTTCAGTTTGAATACGGCGGTACCTATCTCGATGCGGGAATTACGCTGGCGGAAATCGCGCAGATGATGATAAATAAAAATTATCGTGTAGGAAAATTGGAAGCGACCGAAATTGCTTTTCAGGATCATCTAGGCAATTTCAAAGAGGATTATCGATACTCAAATTATGTTGCAGTAAGTCACAAATCATCTGATAAATGATCGGAGTTTTTTCCAGAGGACGATTGGGAAATCAAATGTTTCAACTTGCATTTGCATATGTCGCCGCGAAGAAATTGAATACTTCTTCATTCATCTATCGATCAAACGCGTTACATTATTTCGAGGCAAGTAGTCGACTGGGTTTTCAAAACAGTTTTCGGATTTTCCTTTTTATACTGCGAAATATTTTCAAGAGAAGTGTCCACAAATTCCATTATGGTGGCGTGAGTAAATTGCCTCTTGAAATACTGAATGTTGCAGTGAGCAAGTCTGTTGTGGAGTGGCCGAATAAGGTGGGAGGCAATGAGTATTTGTTGGCCGAATTACACAACAATACTTTGTATGACGGCTTTTTTCAGTCTGTAGAATATTTCACAGGCCATGAAGAAAGCGTAAAATCTCTTTTCAAAGTCAAGGAAGAATATCGTTCGAAGTTTGAAAGTGATAAGAGAGAATTGTTGATGCGGCCTTACGTCGCTGTTCACTTGCGCCGCACAGATTACATCACTTTTGGCGGTGATGAAATCGGTGGTTATGACATGACATTGCCGGCGGAATATTATCACCGTTGTTTAGCAATGATCGATAATCTTCAGTCTTACAACGTGATTTTTGTTTCTGATGATATTGACTTTACGAAGAAGGAATTTGGGGCTCAACCGAATTACTTTTTTGAGCGAAATGACGAGATCACTGATTTTCAAATTTTGTTGAACGCGAAAATTGTCATCACAGCGAACAGCACCTTTTCGTGGTGGGCTGCATGGCTCAATAACCGAACAGATAAAATTATTTTTGCTCCGGAATATTTTCTTGGCTTCAAAGTGAAGAAAGATTATCCTTCGGGAATTAGAGTGAAGGAATGGAAATGGGTCAACGTGGGAGGTGTTTATGAATAATGCGCCTATCATCATATTCGCATACAAACGTCCTGCACATCTCGCTCGTACATTGTCTGCACTTGCTCAAAACCCTGAGGCGATAATTTCTGATCTCATCATATACTGTGATGGATCAAGGGGCGGCGCTTCTGATGAAGCATCGAAACTTGTCGATCTCACAAGACTCGTTGCTAAGGATGAAACGCGATTCGCTTCTGTTAAAGTGATTGAGCGTGAAAGCAATTTCGGTCTTGCAAAGAATGTGACCGAAGGTGTTTCTGAAGTCATTGAAAATTTCGGTCGCGCAATTATTCTGGAAGATGATCTTGTCGTCTCCACAAATTTTCTTCAGTTCATGAACATCGCATTGGAGAGGTACAAAGACGCAAAGAATGTCGCGTGCATTTCTGGATATGTTTATCCGTTGATCAAAGAATTGCCGGAAGCATTTTTTATTCGCGGAGCTGACTGCTGGGGCTGGGCTACATGGTCTGATCGCTGGAGACAATTCAATCCGGATGCGACAGCACTGAAAGAGAAACTTGTTAACTCGCGGCTTCAAAGCGAATTCGATTTCAACAATTCATATCCTTATTTCCGGATGTTGGAGGATAGAGAGAAAGGGGTGAATCAATCATGGGCAGTCCTTTGGTACGCGAGTTCATTCTTGAATAATCAACTTTGTTTGTATCCGCCATATTCACTCGCGCACAACATTGGTAACGATGGCAGTGGTACTCATAATCTCGCAACGACTTCTCACTACGATGTGGATGTCAATCGCAGTAGTGTAATCAAATTACCGGTTGACATTGTTGAGAGCAACGCAGGAAGAAAGTTGTTTGAAATATTTTTCAATGCTACACGCCCGTCTATACTGTCGCGTGTCACGGGTAAGTTGAGAGCCCTTCATAAAAGAATTCGCTCGACAGGAAACAATGAATGGAGCGGAGATTTTGACTCGTGGAGTAAGGCACAATCGCAATGCTCAGGATACGACTCTTCATTGATATTGGACACAGTTTTGAAATCAGTTTTGAAGGTGAAGAATGGTGAAGCGGCGTTTGAACGAGATGGTGTCACATTCGACACTTTTCAGTTTTCTGAAAGTGTGCGAGATGTCTTGGTTGAAACAATCGGGAAGTTGAATCATCCGATTGTTATCGCTGATTTCGGTGGTTCACTGGGTAGTTTGTATTTTCAGTATAAGCGTTTTATTGAAGACAGTATCAAGTCTTGGAATGTAATTGAACAAGTACATTTTGTAAATGCAGGACAAGAGAACCTTCAAGATGATGTGCTGAAATTTTATATGGATTTTGAATCATTGCGGAAGGATGATCAACCTGATTTGTTGATACTTTCCAGCGTCCTTTGTTATATGGAAGATCCGTATAGCTTGATTGAGAAATTCAAATCATGGAATGTGCGTTACATTATGATTGATCGCACGGCTTTCATTGATGGTGTTCAGGAACGCATCACAATCCAACAAGTTCCTAAAGAAATTTACAAAGCGTCTTATCCTGCATGGTTTCTAAATGAACAGAAATTTTTGAAAGCTTTGCTGCCAATGTACAGATTGATACGCGAGTTACCTGATACGATTGACGGTGAGAATTACATTGATGAATTGCGCTGTTATAGAAAAGGATTTTTTCTTGAAAGAAGAATATTGAATGACAAGTAAGAATCAAACATTACAATTTTGTACGCTGTTCAATTCCGCCTATCTGGCTCGCGGTTTGGCGATGTATCGCTCACTCGAAAAAGTATGTAGCGATTTTCATTTGTACGTGTTCGCCTTTGATGATGTCACGTTGAATTATTTCAAGAGTTTTCCGGAGAAAAATCTCACGGTTGTTTCTCTTTCTGAATTTGAGGATGATGCACTGTTGTCAGTTAAATCCTCCAGAACAGCAGGCGAATATTGCTGGACGTGCACTTCCTCCACCATTTTGTATTGCATAGAGAAATACAATCTTGAACACTGCACTTACATCGATGCTGACATGCTCTTTTATAGTGATCCAATTGTGCTCCATGAGGAAATGGGAAGTAAATCGATTCTCATCACTGAGCATCGTTACACACCGGTGTACAATCAAAGCGCAACCAGCGGTATTTATTGCGTTCAATACATCACATTTCGAAACGATAAGCATGGCCTCACAGCATTAAAATGGTGGCGAAATGCTTGTATTGATTGGTGCTACAATCGACTGGAGGATGGAAAATTCGGAGATCAAAAATATCTGGATGATTGGACGACGCGATTTGAAGGCGTGCATGTATTACAGCATTTAGGCGCCGGAGTTGCTCCCTGGAATATTCAGCAATATGAATTGGTAAAAGTTTTGGGTCTGTTGCACGTCAGAGACTTATCATCTGAAAGTATTTCTCCTCTTGTATTCTTCCATTTTCACGGTTTGCGATTCTATTCAGGTGAAATGGTCGCCTTTACCGGTGCCGGTTATGCGCTGAGTGATTTAGCAAAAAATGAATTGTTTAAACCATATGCAATTGAACTTTTCAATTTAGCGGCTGAATTGTATTCTGGTAGTGCTAAAATTGCCAATAGCAACGGCACTTCGGGAGATATTATTCCATCGCGAATCATGAATGGCCTTCTGATTCTGAAGGATAATATTCTCAATCGACTTCGTTTCTTGTTAGGCCGTAGATCTTCCTATCGCAGACTGGGCAATCATATCTATCACCGAACTGAATTGTAAGGCCTCCTGCACCTTATTTTTGGGCGCAAGTATGGCACATCTGTTAGATCTCAAAACATTTACGGACAAGCGCGGAAACCTGACGGTTATTGAGAAGGTCATTCCGTTTGATATCAAAAGAATTTTCTACATCTATGGTGTGGATGAATCTCGCCGTGGCGGACATCGTCATCACAAAACAGTACAGGCAGCAGTTTGCATTCAAGGTGAATGTAAAATCTACAATCACGATGGAGTGAAGCAAGAAACATTTTTGCTGAACAATCCTTCTCGATGTCTCATTTTAGACTCCAAAGACTGGCATGAAATGTTTGAGTTTACACCTGATGCCATTCTGATGGTTTTGGCCTCTGAATACTTTTCTGCTGACGATTATATTTTCGAACCGTATACAAAATGATCGAGTACGAAAACCTGCGCAAACTGAATGAGCCATTCATGGAGAGTTACAACAGTGCTTTTCAAAGCGTGATGAATTCAGGTTGGTTTATTTTGGGTAACGAAGTGAAGTCATTCGAAGATGATTTTGCAAAGTGGTGCGGCGTTAAACATTGTGCGGGTGTTGCCAACGGACTCGACGCCCTGGTGCTTTCTCTTCGTTGTCTCGGTCTCAAGCGAGGTGATGAAGTAATTGTTCCATCGAACACCTATATCGCGACAATACTTTCTATCGTGCAGGAGGGTTTAGTTCCTGTGTTGGTAGAGCCGGATCTCCGAACATACAATATTGATCCTTCGAAAATTGAAGCAGCAATAACTTCAAGATCGCGTGTCATCATGGTCGTGCATCTCTATGGTAAATGTTGCGACATGTATTCGATTCTTAAAATTGCGAAGGAGAAGATGTTGTTTGTGATTGAAGATGCGGCACAGGCTCATGGTGCGAAGCAGAATGGACAGATGACAGGAACATTCGGTGATCTTTCAGCGTTTAGTTTTTATCCAACGAAAAATCTCGGAGCACTGGGTGATGCCGGTGCTGTGACAACTAACAACGAAACGCTTGATGCTGCAATCCGTCGATTGAGAAATTATGGATCAGATGTAAAATATTACAATGAAGTGCCGGGCGTAAATTCAAGACTCGATGAGTTGCAAGCCGCTTTTTTAACACATAAGTTGAAGCGGTTGAATGATATCAATGCACACAAGCGCCATCTGGCTTCGCTTTATCAAACAGGTTTGAAGGGCGACTTTGTTTTACCTTATGTAAATGATAGCTATGAAGACGTCTATCACATTTACAATATTAGACATGAGCGCAGAGATGCATTAAGGGAATTTTTGTTGAGCAATGAAATCAAAACGGAGATTCATTATCCGGTTACACCTGTAAAGCAAAAAGCAATGAAGGGAATCATTGATCACTTTGATACTCCAATTGCGGAAGAAATTCATCGCACAACTTTAAGTCTTCCCATATCTTTTTTTCACACAGACGAAGACATTCTGCGAGTGATCGATGTCATGAATCAATTCTGATATGTCACTTTTTTCCATCATTACAATCAATCTTAATAACGCTGAAGGTTTAGAACGAACCATCAAAAGTGTGATGGCTCAAACATTTCAAGACTACGAATACATCGTTGTCGATGGCATGTCTAGAGATGGCAGTATCGACATCATCAATAAACACAAGAGTAAAATACATAAGTCACTCATTGAGCCCGACACTGGTATTTACAACGCGATGAACAAAGGCCTTGCGCTAGCCACAGGAAAATTCATTCAGTTTTTGAATTCGGGAGATGAACTCAATGATCCGGAAGCGTTGAAAATATTTGCCACACAAAAGAGAGAAGCAGAGTTGCTGTATTGCGATGTGAAGTTGTTTGGAGGTGAAAAGGAGTCAATTAAAATTCACCCGGATTATCTCTCTTCACGATTTCAATTGACAGACATGGTTTGTCATCAAGCCATTTTTGCGTCAGCGGAATTGTTCAAACGAACCGGTGGCTTTGATGAAAGTTTTCGTGTGTATGGTGATTACGATTGGATGATGAATGCGTTGCGTAGAAATAACGCAAGCTATAGGCATGTGCGATCGGTTCTTGTAAAATATCAGGAGATGGGTATCAGTGAGAGTACTTCCGCGGAAATTCAGCGAAGAGAAAAAGACAAAATTCACGACAAGTACTTCGGCGTTTTTCTTTTGTGGGTCTACAGACTTTACAGAAAAATAAATGATAAAAAGAATTCTTGAAACAAGTTTGGCTGAATAGATAAAATGGATTTCCGCAAACTCATAAGCGATATTTTCACGGGCAACACCGCTGATTTAAAAAAGCGATTCGCGTTGCTGTGGAGAAGAATGCGAAGATTTTTTTATAGTTGGTCGCATTCAAAATTGACGACTGTTGATTTGAGAAAAATTCCTGTTATCATCAACAACAGAAATAGATATACTTATCTCACCCAACTCATCGAATGGTTGGAGAACGCAGGCTTACGTAATATTATCATTCTTGATAATGAATCTAGCTATCCTCCATTGTTAAACTACTATCATAATAGCCCTCATAAAGTTGTTCATCTTGGACGGAATGTTGGTCCGCGCGCTTTGTGGGAATCTTCTGAGTTGAAATATCTTTTGAGCGATTACTACATATACACCGATGCTGACGTTTTACCGGATGCTTCACAGGGAATCAACATTGTCGAAATCATGTACGAAGCATTGCTCAAGAACATCACACTCGACAAAGTTGGATTGGCTTTGCGCATTGATGACTTACCTGATTATTTCGCTTTGAAAAAGGATGTAATAGAGTGGGAGAGTCAATTCTGGAAGCGGGCTGTGAATGATGCTTTTTTTATCGCAGCTGTTGACACGACATTCGCGCTCTATGCACCGTTCGCCCAAGGTGGAGGAGAATGCAAAGCATGGCGCACTAATTTTCCTGCAGTAGCTCAGCATTTGCCCTGGTACGAGAATTCTTCCGCACCAAATGAAGAGAATGAATATTATCGCAATCATGCAGCTCCACTCAGTTCGCATTGGACAGAACTCACGATGAAGAAATGAAATCGCTTTGTTTATATAGCAGTTATTTCAATGGTTCGGAAATTCCGTACTACGTGCGTTATTATTTGGAGCAACTCAAACCGCATTTTACAAAAATCATTTTCATTAACAATAGAAAAGAGCTTTCGCATACGAGCAAAGAATTTCTTGAATCGCACAACATTGATTTCATGATGGTGGACAACGAAGGTTATGACTTCGGCATGTGGGGAAAGGCAGTAGCAGCAAATGATTTGAACGTGTTCGATAGGGTTGCACTCATCAATGATTCATGCATACTTTTTAAGGATCTCCATGCGGATTTCGCGCGTATCAATCAATCAAAAGCCGATTACATCGGAATGATAATTTCTGATCGATATGCAACCCATCTTCAGTCATTCTTTCTTGTTATAAATATGCGGGCCATTCCCGTTTTGCAAGCTCATTTTTCACAACACGGCATGATCACAGATTATCGCAACCTCATCCAGGTGTATGAGATTGGACTCACTCAAAGAATGTTGAAGGAAGGTCTTGAAGTGGAATCGCTTTACAACAACACTCATCGTGATCATGCTAAGAATCCATCATTTGCGCTTGTTCGTGAATTGATTGATGAAGGAATGCCGATGATCAAGAAGAAAATCGTATTCCGGAATTTTCGTGGATTGGAATTTTATTGGGTGGTTAGAATGAATTTTGATGTCGATTATAGAAAATATTTCAAACTGATAAAGCAGCGCTACGGCGAACAAACCATCGATCTTAATTTGGTGATGGAAGACGCTCCCAAAAAGGGACATGTTGACATCAGACTCTTTTCGTTCGCACGCACCGTAGCGAATTTGTTGCGTGCTGTTCCGGGCATGCGTTGGATATTCCATCGTATGGTTGATGTTTACAAGAAATTATTCCGCAAGAAATGAAGACCATTGTTATTGTATTGGTCAACTACAAAAAGGAGCACGAGCTTGTTGCTTTTGCGAAGACATTTCTTTTCTCGCAGGAGTACAAAAACCTTCAATTGATTATAGTCGACAATGGATCCGTTGACAACAGCATTCTAAGTGAAATTTTACCGGATACCAAAATCAGTCTTGTAGTTTCCGAACAGAATGTTGGATACATTGGAGCCGCTGCTGTCGCCTTCGATTACTACATGACGAATAACGGCAATCAACTTCCGGATTACTTCATTATCTCAAACTTTGATCTTTCTTTCGATCCGATTCGATTTTTTGACAAACTCATTATGCTGTTGGATGAATCAGGTGTTTCGGTTGCCGGTCCTCACATCGTCTCATCACTCAACGGTGCTTCATTGAATCCAATGTATAAGCGACGACTTACTTCAAGTCATCTTCAAAGACTTATTCGTGTCACCAATAATTACAAGGTGTTTTTTGCATACCAGTTGCTTCATTATGCGAAGCGAAAGTTGACCGCCAAATCTTCCGGAAGTTATGCTTCTGTTGAAGATACATATGCAGTGCACGGCAGTATGATGATTCTTGCAAAATCCTTTTTTGAAAAAGGAGGCACATTGAAATACGATTCTTTTCTTTATGGTGAGGAAATATACATCGCTGAACAATGCCGCGAACTGGGTCTGAAAACGATGGTGTTCCATGAACTTAAAGTGACTCATCACGAACACAGCACCACAGGAAATATCAAGAATCGGATGCACATGAAATTCCTAAATAGCTCTTTGAAATTTTTGCATTCGAAATATTACAATGACTGAAATGCCTTTCATATCAGTCGTGATTCCATGCTTCAATGAGGAGAAGTTTATCGATTCGTTGATGAAGAATCTCATTGATCAGGATTATCCCAAGGAGAAAGTCGAAATCATTTTTGCTGATGGTGACAGTACTGATAAAACAAAATCAATCATTGAGAAATACTCTGGCGAAATTGGCTATGTCAAATGCATTGACAATCCGGATCGCTTTGTTTCACCGGGACTTAATGCGGCGATAAAAATGAGCATAGGCGAAGTCATTATTCGTATGGATGCGCATTCCATTTACCCGAAAAATTATTGGACCATACTCGTAAGAAAATTGGACGAGCACAAAGCAGATAATGTAGGCGGAGTTTGGATTACCAAACCCGGCGCAGATTCAGCCGAAGCAAAAGCAATTGTGCTTGCAACATCTCACCCACTCGGAATTGGGAACGCCGGATACAGAGTTGGTGCAGACAACGATGTTGTTGTGGACACTGTTCCTTACGGTTGTTTTCGTCGCGATATTTTCGATCGTATCGGTTATTTTGATAACGATCTACACCGCAATCAGGATGACGAGTTTAACGGTAGAATTAGAAAGACCGGAGGAAAAATTGTGTTGATTCCTGAAGTCACAATTGAATACTTCGCGCGCGAGAATCTTGATAAGCTCGGTACAATGTTTTATCAGTATGGATTATACAAACCGCTGGTGAATATCAAACTGGGAGCGCCGGCTACTATTCGTCAATTTGCTCCGCCATTGCTGGTTTTAAGTCTTGTTTTGTTGTTGTTGCTCAGCTTTTTCAGTCTGCTTGCGGCCACCCTGTTTTGGAGTGAATGCATTATTTATGGTAGTGCTGTTCTCATCATTTCAGCCAAACTCAATTCATTTTCAAATTGGAAAATTTTTTGGTTCACGATGCAATCCTTCCCTGTCATTCACTTTTCATACGGTCTTGGTTATATTTTTGGATGGATGAAATTCAGCATCTTGCGACGCCATCTTCGGTCTGATCATGGCGCAATTAAAACAAACCGATGAAGTCAAATTTTACCGCACTTTTCATATTGCTATTTTGCATTACGTCATTAGCACAACCCAACTTGAATACTTTTCCTATGAATGCCTCGTGGCGATTTCGTCAAGCAGATGCAGCAACCTGGCTACCGGCAAAGGTCCCGGGATGTGTGCACACAGACTTGATTGCGAACAAAGTGATTGAACATCCATTTTTCGGGGAAAATGAGAAGGCTTGTCAGTGGGTTGGGGAAAAAGATTGGGTCTATGAAACCATTCCGTTCGCTGTCGACGATAGTATTGCTGATCGCTCTATTGTGAGGATGAAGTTCAATGGGCTTGATACTTATGCAGACGTATATCTCAATGATAAATTGTTGATTAAAACGGATAACGCTTTTCGTTCGTGGGAAGTTGATGTAAAGAAGCACCTCAAGTCTTCAGGAAATGTATTGCGCATTAATTTTTTCTCGCCAATACCCATTGCCAAGCAGCGTTTAACGGAGCTATATTATCCATTACCCGGCGAAGGAGAACGCGCAATAGTGCGCAAGCCGCAGTTTCATTTTGGGTGGGACTTCGGGCCAAAGTTGCTTCTGTGCGGTATCACCAAACAAATTGAGATTATTGCATATGACGAGGCTCGCTTCACCAATATCCATATCGAACAATTAAAAGTTACGGAGTCATTGGCAGAGTGTAAAACAACTTTTACTATTCATTCAGATAAGGATCGAGAGGCGAATATCATTTTTGAAATGACCAAGAGCGGCGACAATTGGATGTCGGATGTGAGGTTGAAGAAAGGTATGAACATCGTTGAGCTTCCATTTGAAATTCCATTTCCGTATCGTTGGTGGTGTAACAATGAAGGTGCTCAGAACCTCTATGAATTCAGTGTTTTACTGCGTATCGGTGAAAAAATTGTGGACAGTAAGATCGAGCGAACCGGTTTGAGAAATATCAAACTGGTGAATCAAAAGGACTCAATTGGTGAGTCATTCTTTTTTACGTTGAATGAAAAACCGATATTCATCAAAGGCGCCAATTACATTCCAATCAAGTATTTCCCCGGCGAGGCTAAAGAAGTGGATTATAGAAAATTATTGAAGAGTTGTAAAGATGCAAACATCAACATGCTTCGCGTGTGGGGCGGAGGAGTTTATGAAGACGAAAAGTTCTATGATATCTGCGATGAAATGGGAATTTTGGTATGGCAAGATTTCATGTTCGCATGTAGCATGTATCCTGCTGATTCAACTTTTGTCACAACGCTGATTGAAGAGGCGAATGAGCAAACAAAAAGATTGCGCAATCATCCATGCATTGCTTTGTGGTGTGGCAACAACGAAGTAATGGAAGGATGGGATAATTGGGGTTGGCAGACGGGATTATCTGATCGTCATAAATTTCAAATTTCGAGAGCATACAATGATGTTTTTGATCTGACGCTTAGAAAGATTGTGGTGAAGAATACGCACACAGATTTTTGGGACAGTTCACCTCGTTATGGAAGAGCGAATCCCGAAAGTCTCAACCAGGGAGATAGTCATTACTGGGGACTATGGCACGATGAAGAACCATTTGAAGTATTAAAGGAAAAAATTCCGCGATTCATGAGTGAATTCGGCATGCAAAGTTTTCCATCTGATGAAGTGTTGAAGGAGATGTTGGTGAAAGATAAAATTTCATTTAGCGATCCCGGTTTGGAATCCCACCAGAAACACAATCGCGGTTTCAAATTGATGGATAAATACATGCGAGAATGGTATCCTAAGATTTCACATGACGACCTTTCATTTTATGGAAGAATGACGCAAGTTATTCAAGCAGAAGGAATGGTGATGGGAATAGAAGCTCAACGCCGCGCAATGCCTCGCTGCATGGGCACAATGTATTGGCAACTGAATGATTTGTGGCCGGCGTTTTCATGGAGCGGCATGGACTACAAGGGCAATCCCAAGTTACTTCATGAATACTTGCAAACGGTGTACGCACCACAGTTAATTTCTTGCGTTGTGGAGAAGGATGAATTGCTCATTTATTGGATCAGCGACAACGAAATTCAGGACGACAGCGCTGAACTACAATTCAAAATTTATGATAGCAACAACATCCCGGAATTGAATGAAATCAAAAAGGATTTGGTTTCATTGTATGCTTCAGAAAAACGATTGGTGATGTTGAAGAACGGATCATCCATTATTTTTAGAATTCCGATCACTGACTGTCTTGGCAAGGAAATGATTCAAAATAAATTGATTGATGTCTCGCTCACAAGGCCGGGTGCCACATCGGCAGAATACCGTCGCATTCAGAAATTGATCCCCAATAGCGATCAGCTGTTAATCCCGACTAGTTATGCCTATCCGACATACGAGGTCAAGACAAAAAAGCGAAAAGACAATATTGGAATTCGCTTCGAAATGAAAAGCAAATGAGGAGTTCGATTCTCTGAAGTCGAAGAACTACGGCCGTTTGCGCGAATTTGTTTACATCTATCGCGTGTGATTGCTTGTTATTTTATGATAAAAGCCTCATCTTTGGAATCGGTTTTTCAACTCAACTTATGCTGATAAGGAATAAGTTATGTGTTGAAAGTGAATAGTCATGAGGCAATTTTTATTAAATACACTGGTATTCCTGTTTTGTTGCGCTTATGCACAGGGTCAAGTATATTTTTTAGATGAGCATTTCAACTCTGCTCCTGCAGTTCCGGCAACTATGACCGGAAGTAGTCCTTTGAATTCTCTTACCAGCGTCAGCAATTATGGCAGAAATTCTCCTTCACTTCAATTCAGAGTAACCGGTCAATACATACAATATGGACCTTGGGCATCAGCTGCAGATCAGGTCAGTTTCTTTCACAAATGCACCACCGGTGGTGCTTCTACTTTTCTTGTTGAGGAGTCTTTAGATGGCTTTGTTTGGACGACAGTCGGTACAGCCATGACTATTACCACAGCGGCAACTTTTACTGCACCGCTGTTATCCACAAGCAGATACTTGAGACTAACGTTCACTCTTGGAATAGGGCTGGCATATACAATGATTGACGACCTAAGAGTGAGACAAGCAACCACGCTTTGCACGGTTCCACCAAGGTTACTTGAGTTGCTCGTCAACGGAACTTGTGGAACTTGCGAAGGCGCCGAAGAGTTCGTTTTTTTTGATACCGGTGGAAATCCTTTTGACATCCGATATATGGAATTGGTAAGTCAGACTGTCTATGCCGGTGGCTGTGCATATGGTGGCAATGGAACAGGCGATAACCTGAATACAAACTGGGTGTTGTCTGGTGCTTACACTGCCGCTCAGAATAACTATATCGCGAATTTGAATTTGTGGGCAGGATGTGCCGGTGTTTTTGTCCCGGTTCCTCCGGGAAATGTGTTGCCGGCTGGCGTGCGTTCGATTGCCTTCACCGGTGCTAATCCAACTGCCCCATACAATTTTAGCAGTATATGTTCGCTAGGTACGGTATACATTTTATTTGCGGATCAAACCAATTGCAACGGTAAATACGCAAATGGAGCATGTTCATCTAATTGCACTCGATATCTCACACTGTTCAATCACTTAACTGGATGCGTGGACAATCAACAATATTTTGCGAGTCCTACGTCTACTACAGCCGGTAACGGCTACATATTCGTTGATCCGGGAATAGGATACACAACTACCGCCACATGCTCTTTTCTGATACTTTCTGCAAAACTGAAGCTATTCAATCTTTCAGAACAAAGTGGGAGCATACAATTGAATTGGACAACAGTGTCAGAAGAAAATATGCGCGAGTATGTTGTGCAAAGGAGTGATGACGGCATTCAATTCAAAACTATTGGTAATGTTTATTCACTCAATTCAACTTCAGAGGAAAACTATTCATTTACAGATGGTAATCCGCTTCGTGGTAAAAACTATTATCGCCTCATTCTAAGGGAATGGAACGATCACCAGGAGTTTTCTCACATTGTTGAGATGGACTATGGATCGAAGCAATTGCCTTTCACAATTGTTAATGATGGACAGAATGTTGTCTTAAAATCCAACTCAGACATTTTTGGTCGAAGGCTTACTATTTACAGTGCTTCAGGGCAAAAGTTTTATGATCGCATGATTAATTTGCCGGTGGGTAGCATTGAGAGTATTTCATCTTCAAGTTTTTCTTCCGGCATTTATTTTATCCAAGTTTCCGAGAGCAATTTCGACGTGATGAAATTGCTGATCAGGTGATGCTAACATGGGTATCACTTGATAGTTACATCCATCTTCACGACAGTTTCACCTTGCGTTTTGAGTTGAAGCTCGATTTCGCGTGATTCGGAAAAAAGTTTTTCGGTTATTACAAATTGGTATTTCTGATTACCCGGCAAATTGATTTTTGCTCTTCCAAGTTTGTCTGTTTTTACAGAAGTGATTTCTCTACCGGAAGCTTGGCCAATGACACGGATCAACACTCCTTTGACCCCTTCACCGGAAGAATCAGTGCAGGTGAATAGTACCTGTCCGTAGGTGCTGTTTTCATATCCCTCGGCAATCATTGGATATCTCGATACGTCAATGCTATATATATCACGCTCACCAAAGCTGTCAGGGTATTCCGCCGCTATCATAAGTGTCTTGTTGTCTTTGGTAATGGAAAAAGTGGACTCTTCATTCACTGTATTGATCGGATATCCAAGATTCATGGGAATACTCCATTCACCGTTTACAAATTCCGTTTTGAAAATGTCATAGCCGCCCATGGTCTGATGTCCATTGCTCGCGAAGTACAATGTTTTGCCATTGGGATGTATGAATACAAATTTTTCATCGAGCTCGGTATTGAGTACTTCACCAATATTTTTTGGATTACTCCATCCTGATCCCTTTTTTGATGTCACGTAGATGTCTCCCTGACCACGACCTTCAGGCCTTTCACTGATGAAGTACAATGTATTGCCGTCTTCAGTCATGGAGACTGACCCTTCAAAGTAAGATGTGTTGATAGGTCGAGGCATTTTTTCAGCATTGCTCCATTCATTTTTAGAAGGACGATACTCTGAGAAATAAATATCTCCTGTCGTGTTCACCGTGTTCTTGTAAACATACATGCCCTTTCCATCAGGAAAAATACTCAACACTGCATCATAAGTTTCTGTGTTGAGCTCACCTTCAACACCAAATGACTGGCCCCACTCACCTGTTTTTTCATCGTACTCACTGTAGTAGATGTCTTCAAAATATTTGTTGTCGCCATGCTCATCCATGCGTCCTCCTTTCGTGTCAATTCTTCGTGACGTGAACACGATCATTTTTCCATCAGCGGTTATACTTGGTGTGTAATCATCATAGCGAGAATTGATTTTGTTGCCGAGATTTTTGATGGTGACATCCACCGGGCGCGCCATCATATCCTTGGCATAGTTGCATTGAGAAATGAATTCAATTGCCAGCATATACTCATAACTATTGGGCTTGGCGATGTTCATGAATTTGCGAAAGGAAGCAATCGCGTCATCTATTCGTGCCAATCGATGATAGATCTCTCCGTAAAAAAAATCTGAATCACTTGAAATGTTTTTGTTCACGGCAGTTGCTTTGTCGATGTACTCCAACGCCAGGTCATATCTCTTCATGTAGTAATAACACTCCGCTGTTCCATATAAAGCCGCCGGATTGTTCTGCTCTGATGCCAATACATCTCGATAGATGAGCAATGCCCCGCGCATATTGTTCTCGTTGAATTCGTGCCTTGCCGCCATGATTTTCGGCGTAGCCAATGCCTGATTGAAGAAGCCCGTTTTAGTAGAATCTTTTTGAGAGAATCCCATGAAACAGGAAAATACAAGAATGAATAAAAGCGGAAGTGAAATTTTCATGCGTTGTTACAGTGATTATTGAATGCCAACAAAGTAGTCAAAATTAGTGCCTCGAATGTTGCACCTGACATTTGGTTTATGCAAGGTGATGGTGAAAGAAATTATTCATCGCCATCATGGTAACGCCCGAGTATGCAAAGTATTTTTGTAAAAAGAAATAAAGTGACAGGAACAACCGAAAGCGATAGTAGTTATGATCTCCTTGAGAATATGTCGGTGGCTGAGCTACTGCGAAATATCAACGATGAAGACAAAACGGTCCCTTTTGCCGTGAATCTCGCCATACCTCAGATTGAAAAACTTGTGGAACGAATAGCCGGTAATATGCAGAATGGTGGAAGGCTGTTTTATATCGGCGCCGGAACGAGCGGTCGACTTGGCATTGTGGATGCTTCAGAGTGTCCGCCAACTTTTGGTGTTGAACACGGCCTTGTCATTGGAATCATTGCCGGCGGAGATCGTGCTATCAGATATCCTGTCGAGTTTGCTGAGGATGATAGAGAGCAAGGGTGGAAGGATTTGCAAACACACGGCATCAATGAAAAGGATGTTGTTGTGGGTATTGCTGCCTCGGGATCTACGCCTTATGTGATTGGTGCATTGGAGCAATGTCGTAGTAATAAAATAGCTACAGGATGCGTCACATGCAATGCAAATACAATGTTGAGCAGTGTTTCTGATTTTCCTGTAGAAGTGATAGTTGGACCTGAATTTGTCACAGGCAGTACACGCATGAAAAGTGGCACAGCACAAAAATTGACATTGAATATGATCTCCACCGCAGTGATGATTCGCCTCGGTCGTGTGAAAGGAAATAAGATGGTGGATATGCAGTTGAGCAACAATAAACTGGTGAATCGCGGAACGAATATGGTTATGAAACTAACCGGCCTGAATGAAGAAGAAGCCGGTCAACTTTTAAAACAACACGGAAGTGTGCGCAAAGCTGTAGATGCACATGATGGAAAATAACGAATGGAACTTTTCAGTCCGACTGATGAATTGTTTCTGAAAAAAAATGCATACACTCGAACCATATTACAACTGGCGCGGCTACTATGTCGCAAGCGAGGATCCTATGTCCCCGTTTTTCGAAAGGGAGTATTCAGAGTTTGAATTCACTCACAAAATTTACGATCACTATATTCATCCACAATGGGATAATTTCGGAAGTCAAACACTATTTCTGAAAGTAATTTTCACCAATTATGAGGATGGTATCGCCATCATTGAATTGATGGGTGAGTGGAATGATCTTTTGTACAACGATATCATGTTTCTCAAAAGAGAAGTGATGGAAGTTCTAATGAACAGGGGTGTTTCGAAATTCATTCTTATCGGCGAGAACGTGTTGAATTTCCATAGTTCTGATGACAGCTATTACGAGGAATGGTTTGAAGATGTGAATGATGCTGATGGCTGGATAGCATTGATGAATTTCCGGAGCCATGTTCTTGACGATATGAAGGACGCCAATATCGATAGCTATTTTGTTCTGGGCGGACAGCTCAACGATATACGTTGGAGAACTATGAATCCGGATCAATTGTACGAATCCGTTATGCGACATGTGACTCGTCGCCTGGCCATGTGATGATCTTCATGAACTGCAACTTCTCTTGAAATCCCCAATAGAAAAACGTATTGATTACTGTTGAAGTAATAATAGTCTTCGTACAACTTCTTTATCTGCCGGGAATGTGAATTCTTCGTCTATCAAATCGGTTCTATTCACCCAACGAAAGGATTCTTCGTCATCTGTTGTTTGCATAAAACTAAACTTTCTTTCAGAAGACTTGAATTGCTGCTCGGCAGTCAATCGCGCTAAATAATAAATGGATATGATTTGATCGCTTTCTCGAAATGCAGATTGCATGAAAAAGTCTGTAGTGTAGAAGTGATCGACTATTTCCACTGCCTGTCCCAGTTCTTCTATCGCTTCTCGTTGCACACATTCGATCGTGCCTTCTCCAAATTCCAATCCTCCTCCAGGAAATTTTGTGTAAGGTTTACCCTTGATCATTTCATCAGCAACGAGGAGTCGATGCTCATCCAGCAAAATGAAATACACACGAATGTTGAAGCGATCGGGCATTTGAATTGTTTTACAATGATAACTACATTCATATTGATGAAAATTGCGGAACTGTTGCTCGAAGCATCTCACGTTTTCCTGGCGGACCCGGCAATCTTTCGGTGATAAAGCCACACGCCTCAAGATCACGTCTCACCTGACCTTTGGCACAATAGGTAACGAAAATGCCGCCATCATTCATCATAGAAAAGAGCTTTGCGAATATCTCAGGTGTCCACATCTCCGGCTGTGCAGGAGGGCCAAATGCATCGTAATAGATTACATCAAATTTTTTTGTAGACTCAAAAAGCTGAATGGCCATTTTTCTTTTTTTAATGATGAAAAACGTCGTAATCGGCACTGCTTCATCCCAAAGGGCAAAATGCAATCGCGAAAAATCATCTCCGGAGTGTTTCGAATAAGTATTTGAAAAATGCAGTTTAGAGAATATTTCTTCACCCAATGGCGCAGTTTCGAGCGTTGTGAAATGAATGTTTCTTTGGTGTTCTTGCGCGAAAGACATCGTCAACCATGCATTGAGTCCTGTGCCAAATCCAACTTCCAGCACATTGAGCGAAGCGTGAAATGTCGATGCTTGCTTCAACCCTTTTTCAATAAAAACATATTGCGATTCCTGCAGCGCACCATGTCGCGAATGATATGTCTCATTCAATCCGGAATGAAACAATGAAGGCGAACCATCCTCAGTGATAATGACCTTTATCAGGTCGCTATCTTTTTTTTCTTCCATAAATATTGACAAATGTTGTGCGTAAATCGTGTTGAGTTGTGTTAAACGGTTGGTTGTGCACTTCAAGTGCAGATTATTTTTACCGCAATAAATTTTTGAATATGGCAAAGAAAAAAGCAGCTAAACCGGCAGCAAAGAAAGAAAAAGTATTGAAGATCACCAACGCTAAGTCACTTGATTTTCTTGAGAAGTATATTAACAACGCTGCTCCGACAGGCTTTGAGAAGCCTGGTCAACAGATGTGGCTCGATTACATAAAGCCTTATGTTGATGAATACATGGTGGATACGTACGGCACTGTTGTCGGTGTGATCAATCCAAAAGCTGAGTATAAGGTTGTGATTGAAGCGCATGCAGATGAAATTTCCTGGTTCGTGCATTACATCACCAACGATGGATTCATCTATCTGCGTCGCAATGGTGGTAGTGATCACATGATTGCTCCAAGTAAACGCGTGAATATTCACACCGATAAAGGTGTCGTAAAAGGTGTCTTTGGATGGCCTGCGATTCACGTTCGTGATGCTGCAAAAGAAGAAACGCCGAGCATGAAAAATATTTTTCTTGAAGTAGGTTGTACTACAAAAGATGAAGTGGAAAAGCTCGGAATTCACATCGGTTGTGTATGCACTTTCGAAGATGAATTCATGATTCTAAATAAGCGTTATTATCTGGGTCGTGCGCTCGATAACCGCATCGGCGGTTTCATGATAGCTGAAGTTGCCCGTATGCTCAAAGAGAAAAAAGACAAACTTCCTTTTGGTGTTTATTTCACCAATTCTGTTCAGGAAGAAATTGGTTTGCGCGGTGCCGAAATGATTGCCCATCGCATCAATCCCGATGTCGCCATCGTAACTGATGTGTGTCACGATACGCAAACGCCTATGATGAATAAAGTGGTGAATGGTGATCTCTCTTGTGGTAAAGGTCCGGTTGTTTCATATGGCCCGGCAGTACAAAATAATTTGCTCAAGCATATCATCGACACCGCAAACAAAACAAAGATTCCATTTCAACGTGCAGCTGTTTCAAGAAGCACAGGTACTGATACGGATGCGTTCGCATATAGCAACATGGGTGTGGCAAGCGCATTGATTTCCTTGCCTCTTCGCTACATGCACACAACGGTTGAAATGGTGGACATCGACGATGTTGAGCATGTTATCAATTTGATCTATCAATCCTTGAAAGGCATCAAAAACAAGCAAGACTGGAGATACATTAAGTAAGCTGGTAGGGCTCACTTTTTTAAATAATCTGATTCAAACTATGCGTGGGAAATTTCTCGTAGCTGTATTATTCGTGTGTTGCTCATTATTAGGATTTGCACAATATGGGAGCAAAAAAGATAAATCTACTGCCTCTGGTTTACCGGTCACTTCCGCAGATCTCCGTCTCGATGGATTGAAAAAACGTGTCGCCCTCGAACAGTCTTCTGCGACAAAGAACATTCCGCTACGTTGCGTGGGTCCATCTGTAATGGGTGGCCGTGTTGTCGATATGGATGTGGATCCAAATGATGCGACTCATTTTTATGTTGCATACGCAAGTGGTGGATTGTGGGTAACACACAATAACGGAACTTCGTTCACTCCGCTTTTTGACAACGAAATGGTGATGACCATTGGTGACATTGCCGTAGACTGGAAGCACGATGAAACGGTATGGATTGGTACCGGTGAAGCGAATTCTTCACGATCTTCATATAGTGGTGTTGGCATGTTTGTGGGACATCGCATTCCAAATAATTCCGGAAATGAAAAATGGAAATGGGAGCATCGGGGTTTATCGGAATCGCATCACATCGGAAGAATTGTTCTTCATCCTGACAATCCCAATACCGCTTGGGTTGCGGTTCTTGGTCATCTCTATTCGCCAAGTTCGGAACGTGGTGTTTTTAAAACAGAGGATGGAGGTAAGGTATGGTCACATGTGTTGAACGTTGATAAGAATGCAGGCGCGGTTGACCTTGTGATTGATCCGTTGAATCCTTTAGAATTATATGCTGCCATTTGGCATCGTGATAGAACTGCATGGAACTTCAACGGCAACGGAAGTTTTTCAGGAGTGCATCAAAGCCAGGATGGTGGTAAAACCTGGAAGGAAATTTCAAGTGCAGGAAATTTGGCTTTTGGAAAAATTCCTCACGATAAATTAGGACGAATTGGTTTGGCCATGCATCATTCTTCTGCAGGAAAATATCTCTTTGCGATGGTCGACAATCAGGATCATCGTCCAAAAACTGTTGAGGAAGAGGAGGCAAAGGATGTATTGAAGAAAAATATTTTTCAGAACATGAAGTCATCCGAATTTCTTGCCTTGGATACTACCATGTTGCGCGTTTTCTTGAATGAAAATCAATTTCCCAAGGAATATTCTGTTAATTATGTGCGTGACGAAATATCCGCCGGAAGGCTGAAACCCTCTGCGTTGTATGATTATCTCTATGATGCGAACAATGATCTTTTCGACACTCCGGTTGTCGGAGCTGAAGTGTATAGTTATGATTTCGACTCGAAGAATTGGACACGCACGCATGAGGATTTTCTCGATGATGTAGTCTTTACTTATGGATATTATTTCGGCGTAATTGCAGTTCATCCAAAGGACGCAAAGAAACTCTACATCGCAGGTGTTCCGCTTCTCACAAGCGATGACGGTGGAATAACTTGGCGTGGTATCAATCCCGACAATGTGCATGTCGATCATCACGTGTTGTGGATTGATCCGGCAAAAAAGAATCACATCATCAATGGTAGCGATGGAGGTGTGCAAATAAGTTATGACGATGGAAAAACGTTTGTCAATTGCAACACTCCGGCAGTCGGACAGTTTTATACAGTACAAGTAGATGATGCAATTCCTTACAATGTTTACGGCGGATTGCAGGACAATGGAGTCTGGGTGGGTTCTTCAAAAACAAAACCGAACAGCGATTGGTTGATTACCGGTCACAACGAATTTACGTCTATCATGGGTGGTGATGGAATGCAAGTGATGGTCGACACGCGTGACAATGAAACGGTTTATACGGGTTTTCAATTCGGAAATTACTCTCGTTTGAAAAGAAATGGCGGTGATGAGAAGGATTTTCAAATCAATCACAAACTCGGCGAGAAACCTTTACGATGGAATTGGCAAACGCCGATTCTGCTTTCGAAACATAACCAGGATATTTTTTACATCTGCTCCAACAAAGTGCATCGTTCACTTGATCGTGGCGAAAATTTTGAAACGCTGAGTGGTGATCTCACCAGTGGTGGAATTGCAGGTAATGTTCCTTACGGCACTTTGACGAGCATCGCAGAATCTCCATTGCAGTTCGGTTTGCTTGCCGTGGGCAGTGATGATGGTCTGGTTCACATCTCCAACGACAATGGTTACAACTGGAAAAATATTAGCGCAGGATTACCATCTTCGACATGGATAAGTCGGGTTATTTTTTCATCAAAAGTGAAAGAAAGAATGTATGTCACTTGCAACGGTTATCGCAATGATCACTTCAACGCATATGTATTTGTAACGGAAAATTTTGGCACCACTTGGAAGAACATTGGCGCAAGTTTGCCAATGGAACCCGTGAATGTAATGCGTGAAGATCCTGTTGATGATCGAATACTCTATCTCGGCACAGATAACGGGCTTTACATTTCGCTTGATCAAGGAAATTCATGGTCGATTTTTTCATCTCATCTACCCGCAGTCGCAGTGCACGATTTGGTTATTCAGAATCGCGAGAAAGATCTTGTATTGGGAACACATGGTCGAAGTATCTGGATTGCTGACCTCGAAGAAATTCAACAAGTCAATAATGTGAAGGACTCACTTATCTATTTATTCGATTTGAAGGATATGAAGAGAAACGGCGAGTGGGGCGGAAACTGGAGCAAATGGCTCGAACCTTACATTCCGAATTTCAGCATTCCATTTTATTCTTCAAAGGCAGATGCGAATGTGAAGATTGAATGTTGGCTGGGCGATAGTCTCCTGCTTTTTACCGCAAATCCACAAACAATTTCGAAAGGACTAAATTATTACAACTGCGATTTCAGCATTGAAGAATCGATTGCTAACCATTTGTGCGATGCGTTGAATGCAGCGCGTGATTTGTCAAAAGAAAAAAAGTTGTCGATCAAAAAAGCTGACAATGGGAAATTCTATCTGGTGAAAAGCGATTACACAATCGTAATTTCTTCTGGGGATAAAAAACAAAGCAAGAACTTCTCAATAAAGTAATTTCTAAAGTGCGAACTTCACAGGCAAACTCTGTGCACCCACCGCCCGCATAGGTTGCATACCGTTATTTTATCTAAAAGTTTCCTCCGCTTTCTTTCTACATGATTAGCTTTGCAAAATGATTTATGAGGCCTCAATATCCGGTGTATTCAGAATTCTGTTCTGGATATTTGCCATTGCCTTTTTGATACGATTGATTGCAAATCTAGCTTTGCCACATGTGATCAAGAAAGCGGAAAGCCGCATGCGTGATAATGCCCGAAAATATCAAGAAAGTCAACGTCCCCGTCGGGAAGAAGGTGACGTGACAATTGAGAAGGAAGCAGGCAAAAGTTCGTCCACTTCCGGTGGAGATTATGTGGATTACGTGGAAATTAAGGACTAGTTCCCTGCGTTTTGGCGCTGATTCCATACCTTCCCCGCCTCAAACCACAGTTTAATTTTCCGGTATGAAATCCATCTTCATGAAAATGTTGCCGCACATCGTGGCAGTTATTGTTTTCCTCGTAATCGCTTCTACTTTCTTTTCGCTGCTTGGTGATGAATATTCACTAAAGCAACACGACATCCAAAACGTAATGGGTATGTCTAAGGAATTTACCGACTACCGCTATCTCACCGGTGAGGAAGGATTGTGGAGCAATAACATGTTTGGCGGTATGCCGGCATATCAGACCAGCATGGAGTATCCATCCAATTTGTTGAAGCCGGTGGATAGAATCCTGAAACTTTTTACTTCTCCTACTGTCGGGGCGATTTACATGTGCATGTTTGGATTTTACATACTCATGTTGTGTTTGAGAGTAAATCCGTGGCTGGCGATTGTCGCTGCGGTTTCATTCGGACTTTCATCTTTCAATATCATCTATCTCGGTGCAGGTCACACTTCAAAAGTGAATGCCATCGGTTACATGGCGCCAATACTGGGAGCTCTCATACTCACTTATCGTGGTAGAGTATTACTTGGAAGTGCATTATTTGCGCTGTTCCTTGGTCTGCATCTGATGTCGAATCACCTACAGATGACATATTATCTTCTTTTTTTATTGGGTGCTGTTGGTCTCGCTGAAATGATTCGATTAATCGTTCAGAAACAATTGAAATCAGCATTGATTGGAACCGGTGCATTGTTCCTCGCTGGTGCTTTGGGGCTGATGCCCAATATGGCCGGAATTCTTACAACTTACGAATACAGTAAGTACACTACAAGAGGGGCGACGGAATTGACACTTGTCGCTCCGGGAAGAGCGGAAGACCAGGCACCGACGAATGGCTTGCGACCAGATTATATTCTTGAATACAACATGGCGCCGGGTGAATTGTGGGCCATTATGATACCCAATGCAAAAGGTGGATCTTCATCCGTTTCCATTGCAGAAAATAAAGAAGCGATGCAGAAGGCGCCGCGCACGGCTCGTGAGAATCTTGCCATGTTTCCACAGTACTGGGGAGAACAGGGCAGCTCTTCCGGTGCTTTCTATTTTGGCGCTGCTATGTTGTTCCTTTTCGCCATGGCTTTGATGTTTAGTAAAGACTCATTGAAGTGGCCTTTCCTGTTTTTATCAGTGCTGGTGATTTTTCTTTCAATGAAAGAATTGCATGGTCTTAATCAATTTTTTATTGAGAAGGTACCGATGTACAACAAGTTCAGGGATTCGAAAATGATCCACATTTTATTGCAGATTATCGTTCCCGCATTCGGAATGATGTATGTCGATTCATTGCTAAAAAATGGTGTTGCTACTTCCATGAGGAAATGGATATGGGGTGGCGCAGGTTTGTTGGTATTCATCATGGTGATGGTAATGGCCAAACCGACAATTACTGGTCCGCTTATGTCGCCTTACGACATTGATTCAATCGATAACCTTCTTACACAATACAAATCAGATCCGAACTCAGTTAAAGCCATCAACGAACTTGAAAGCGGATTGATAGATGTGAGAACATATATTTTCGAGAAGGATGCCAAGCGAAGTTTGATGATCATGCTCATTGCCGCAGGATTGCTCGTTGCTATTTCATTCAATAAATTGAAGTGGTACTTTTTTGCCGGCGCTATGATGGTGGTGGTAACTGTCGACATGTGGTCTGTTTCATCGCGATATATGAACGAAGAGAAAAGAAAGAATCCGCGAACAGAAAAAATGGAATACAAGTACTATTCGAAATCTGAAGATCGCGTCTTGCCTTTCACACCTGATCGTTGTGATGATTTTATTCTACAAGCTGAAAAGGGAAGCGTGAAGGATTTCGAAAGTAAAGTAATCGCGTTGCAGGAAAAAATTGAAGAAAGTCCTGTCTTCGTTGGAGTAAAGGACAAGAGCAAGTTCAAATTTTCTGCAGAGTACGGAGTGTTGATGTTGAACACGGATTTTCGTGTGTTGCTTGCCAATCGTGGAACGTTCTCTGAAGCAAATGTTCCTTACTTCCACAAAAGCCTCGGAGGATATCACGCAGCAAAATTGAAACGCTATCAGGAGCTCATTGACTTTTATTTGATGCAGGAGATTACTACAATTACGGACGCTTTCGGTACAGGTAATATTGAATCCGTTGACTCCGCGCTTGCAACTTGTAATGCCATCAATATGCTCAACACGAAATATGTGAAGTACAGTGGCGAGGCACCTCCAATTGATAATTCTATGAATGCGCTTGGCAATGCGTGGTTTGTTCAGAATATTAAAATGATTCCTTCTGCCGACGAGGAAATGACCTCTATCGCAGATTTGAATCCGGCAATATCCGCAGTTGTGCACCAAGAATTTTCGGGCATAGTCAAGGAGCCGACGCAAGTTGATTCAACAGCGTTCATAACGCTAACAGAATACGCCTCAAAAATTTTGACATACTCTTCTCATTCTTCAACGGAGGCTCCGGCTATTTTTAGTGAAATATATTATCCGGCAGGTTGGGTTTGCAGAATTGATGGGAATGAAGTTCCAACATTCAGAGCGAACTACGTTTTACGAGGAGTGATGATTCCTGCCGGAGATCACACTGTAGAATGGTCGTTCGAACCAAAAACATACAGCCAGGGAATCATGATTAATTGGGTGGGTTCTTTCTCTCTTCTTTTTTTCGTGATCGCTGTGTTGGGATTGAATGTTAAACAAGGATTGAACGAAGTAGTGAATACTAAAGCATAGAATGATATTAGATATCGTCGCACCGGTTTTTTATTTGATCATCATCACCGCCATCATTTATAGATGGCGGTTTTTTCGTTTACTGGAAATTCCCCGTAATTGGATGTTGGGTGCCTTCTGGCTGAAGGTAGCAGCAGGATTTGTTTTCTGGTTGGTATATACATACTATTACTCTGACCCAACAGAAAGTGATGCGTTGCGTTATTTTGAAGATGCTCTAACTATCAAAAGTCAATGGTATTTGAACAGAGATGTCTTCTGGTCTTTTATGTTGGGTCGAGATATGGATCACCCGGAATATGTCAAAGTGTATGATCAATTGATCGCCTGGACGAGTGGTTATCGCTATGGTTTGAGCAACGATTGTTCAACCATTATTCGAATCAATGTGATCCTTTCATTTATCTCCTTTAAGAGCTTTCATGTACATGCAATCATCATGTCGTTTATGTCGCTCATTGGATTCACCGCCATGTTCAAGGCATTTTACGGTTTGCTCAAGGGTAAGGAAAAGACATTGTTTATTGTTTGCTTCTTGCTTCCCTCAGTGGTTTTCTGGAGTTCTTCTGTATTAAAAGAGGCGCCATTGTTTCTCGCATTTGGATTGTTGCTTTCAAGTCTGGTAAAACTTTGGACAAATCCGAAGAGCTATTCGCAGTATCTGGTTTTTGGGATCAGCTTTATTCTGCTCGTCTATGTGAAAGTATATGTCGTGATATCTCTGATACCGGCCATGCTCGCACTCCTGCTCGTTAAGTCAACCGGTGAAAGATGGGTAGTACTGAAGTTTGTAATAGTGCACATTATTTGTTTTGTAGTTGCAATGAATGCGCATCACTTTTTTCGAGGCGGTGATTTCTTGTATGTACTGCACAAAAAGCAAATCGATTTTTACAATGTTGCCATTTTAAGAGATGCAGGAAGCGTCGTGGAGATACCTGCTGTCACCAACGTATCCGCCTTCTTCGCACATTATCCGCAGGCCTTTTTCCTCACCTATTTCCGCCCGCATGTTTTCGAGGCGAATTCTGTTGCATCAATGGTATTTGCCATTGAAGATTTATTTTATCTCTTGATTTCTATAGCAGCAATCCTTTTTTTTCGCAAACCTGAAAGGCGGCATTGGCCAATAATCTTAGCTATATTTTCTTACCTCATTGTACTTGCATCTATACTTGGAAATACGGTTCCGATATTAGGTGCGATGGTGCGGTACAAAGTCGTAGGACTGCCATTACTCATGATCTTTTGCTTTGCAGTAATAAATTTTGAAAAATTGCGTCGGATTTTTATTCCGAAATTAAACGATACAAAATGCTAATTCATTTTATGGACAAGCACCAATGTGTTGTGCGTGATAAATGCGGATGAAAAACTTTTGTTGAAAGAAGTTTAGATGCCTTTCCGAAGTCTTCTTATGGCAATGAGATGTGCCAACACTACAGTGGGAACGATGAATGCCGGAAGCCAGATAAATGGAAAGTGCATTACAGCATAATTGGGTTGACTAAAATCCCAAATCTGAATCGGAGAAGGCAAAGAGCCTATGCCTCTAATGAAAACCAATAACACTGAAATCAGGCCAAGTGCGTTCCATACGAGCATGACCATGGATGAAATCTTTTTGAAGTTGAAATAGAGCAAGGCCATGATCGGTGCCGTGATTCCAAATATGATATCATAATTGAATCCATCGAATGTCATACTCCATGGCAATTGCTTGTGTGTCGCAAGCCAGAATAAACAAATTTCTACGGGCAATCTTACAACATGAATCCAGGTGAATACAGATAGAGAAATACCATCCATCCAACGTTTGCCGCTTTGGAAAATGAATAAAGTTGATACGACAACTATTGAGGTAATTAACGGGAACAACATGTGTGGCGGCATTGCTTCGCGGTCCATATACCACTTGTTGAGTGACAACGTACTTTGAAATATCAGCCACAACAGAACGACCAATGATACCACGTTACTTATGCGTTGAATCTTTTTGTCCTTTGAAAGAAGTCCTGCCATTGCCACGAAAATGAAGGTCAGGAGTGTGGTAAGTATGAATACGAGATGGAGCTTTATGGGAAGTTCAAGCATGATGACAATTTTTGCAAAGGAACACTTTTGTTGTGCTATGTCATTCCTTTTTGACAAAACGTTGTCATAGTTTTACACTCTCTATGTCAACCATCATTTCTACCGCATCTGCCAATCCTATCCAAACTGATCCGATGTCGGTCGGTCGGCTGAAAATTGATACCGTTCTATTTCAAAGTGTGGAAGAAATAAATCCCGAGCTCTGGGTAAGCGTGGTTGAACATAGCAACCGTTTTCTTTGCCTCGATTACCTGTCAGCGCTGGAAGAGTCGCACGATGAAGGACTTGAGTTGAGATATGTATTGTTCATGTGTGGCAGCGAGCCAGTTGGTGCTGCTGCGTTTCAGATTACGCACTTCACCACCTCCGGTGATGCGTATTCCAACTTGTTATTCAAAGGCATTAATAGTATTACAAAGTTTGTCCGACGAAGACATATTCATAACGTACTTATTTGTGGTAATGCGATTGCAACTGGAGAGCATGGTTTTTCTTTTCACAAAGGCATTGGAGACAAGCGAATCAGTAGTTTAATTGTTGGAGCCATGCAGGAAATTGCCAAGCAAGAAAAAAAGCGTGGAATGAAGATCTGCGCCATGATCATCAAAGATTTCTATCCGGATTCCGTGGGAATTGCTGATGAAATGGAAAAACTAAGGTTCAAAAAATTTCAGGTTGATCACAACATGGTGATGCCGCTCTTGAAGGAATGGCTGACATTTGACGATTACCTTGAATCCATGAACACGAAGTTTCGGACGAAGGCCAAAGCAGCATTGAAGCGCTCGTCAAACCTCGAAATCCGCGAGTGGGAAGCCGACGAGCTAACAAGTATTTTACCTCAACTCGAAATGCTTTACGACAACGTTTATCAGAAAGCAGATTTTAGATTGGGTAAACTCGATGTGAGTGCTCTTCCACTTTTACTTCGACATCTCTCCTCAAATTTTACACTGAAAACATATTCGATAAACGGCGAAATAATCGGCTTTATGACTGCTATGCGATGCGGCGATATGCTCGAAGCACACATCATCGGGTTGGATTATGAGATGAATCGAGACCATGCAGTTTATCAGCGAATGCTTTACGATTACATTGAACTGGGAATACAATCCGGATGTAGAAGAATAGTTTTTGGCAGAACTGCTGCTGAAATTAAATCCAGCGTGGGTGCTTTGCCGGTTGACCTTTCCGTTTGTTTTCTTCATCAAATGTGGGTTTCAAACGCATTGCTTTCACTCATTCTTCAATATGTCAAGCCTTCAGAATATCCACATCGCGAGCCTTTCAAAGCAGAGGTCATGAAGCAAATAATTGAACAACCACTATATTGAACAACCATGAAAAAAGAATATACCAACGGGGAAGTAACAGTTATTTGGCAACCTGAAAAGTGCATTCACTCCGGAATCTGCGCTCGTGGACTTTCTGGAGTTTTCAAACCTCGCGAAAAACCATGGATTGAGATGACTGGAGCGGATACGCAATCGATCATTGAGCAAGTTGGAAAATGCCCTAGTGGCGCACTCTCCATACGCTTGAATAAAGACAGCGAATGAAATCTGCGCTTTCGAAAAGTGAACGCATGTTGTTGTTGGTCTTGGCCGCAATTCAGTTCACGAACATTGTCGATTTCATGATCATGATGCCGATGGGCGATTTGCTGAAAAAGCAATTGGCAATTACACCGGCTCAATACGGAATGCTCGTGGCTTCATACGGTATTGCTGCATTCGTTACTGCGTTTGCCGGCGTTTTTTATCTTGACAACATTGATAGAAAGAAAGCATTGTTGACTGCTTATTTCGGATTTATGATCGGCACAATGTCAAGTGCCATTCTTCCAAACACAGACAATCAAGAACTCAATTTTTATCTTTTCATTTTCACACGGGTTATCACAGGACTGACAGGCGGACTCCTCGGCGGATTGGTACTCTCTATCATTGGTGATGTAATTCCGATTGAACGTAGAGGAAGAGCAATGGCTGTTATCACCATTGCGTTTTCGCTTGCATCAATTCTGGGTATGCCCATCGCATTGACATTGGTCGATGTGTTTGATAACAACTGGCACATACCTTTTTACTTTGTTTCAGCACTTGCTCTTCCTTTCTGGATTTTGGCATTCAGAAATATTCCTGAGCTAAATGATCATTTAAAAACACGCGCAATACAATACAATAGAATGGAAACTATTCGTCTTGCATTTGCAAATCGTGAGCAACGCAATGCGCTCCTGTTTACTGTTTTGCTTGTGCTTGGTCAGTTTACAGTGATTTCATTTATGACGCCCTATCTGATCAACAATGTTGGCCTTGCGCAAACGGATATCAAGTGGATATATCTCACGGGTGGCGCGGCATCCGTTATTAGCGGCTTTATGATTGGAAGAATGGTCGACAAGTTTGGAAGATTTCGGGTGTTCACCATTTTCGCATTGCTATCAATTATTCCAATTTTTATCAATACTCACCTAACACCGGTGCCACTATTTGTAGTGTTGATTATTGCCGGGTTCTTCTTCATCTTTATTTCCGGAAGAATGATTCCAGCCAACACTATTACAACTTCTGTTGTGGAGCCGCGGTACCGTGGAGGATTTATGAGTTTGAATTCCGCTATGATGTCATTGGCTAGCGGCTCCTCAGGATTGATTGCGGGAAATATCGTGACACAAGAAACAGAGAGTAGTCCAATTTTTAACTATGAAATGGTTGGATATGTCGCAATTGCCAGCACGCTGCTTTCACTTGTTGTGTTGCGTTTGCTCAAACGTGTTGCTTCGGAAAAACACATGGGTGAAATGCGAAAAATTGTTTAGTCGACCTCATTTAGAACCGGTCCTTGAACTTGAGTTTTAAAAATTTTTATCAGCAACCACAAAACCGCGAGAAATTTCATGCACCATGTTTTCTTCAGTGTGAACCTGTAGAAGCATGAGCGACTTTCTTTTAAGTTGAATGAGTTCGTTCGCCTTGGCAAACATTTCGGTGCCACTCAAAACCTGATTCTCTTCAAGCGGAAAGTGATACAAACAAGTCCAATATGTTTTTGGAAGTATCAACCATTGTGACGTTGAATCCGCGAAATTTTCTAGCTCGCTCAAACGCACATACCATCCGGGATTATAGTGCGCATGTGCGTTATGTGGTGAAACCGCATTGTGCACTTCATGAAAAGGATGAAAGAAGAAACCTTTTAGAAGGACACGCGACGGAATTGATTTGAGATGTAGTTCGCGTAATAAATCTTTTCCCGCATCACCCAATAAAATAGCCACCTGCTGTTTTAGTTTTTCCATTTTCAAGAGCAAACTATCATGTCCGTTTGGACCAATCCAGTTCTTCCATTGTTTGGAATGATTCACTCCAATGTAGTACTTGCATGCTACTTCCAGATGAAAAATTTCATCACTGAATTTATCTCTGATGATGAAATCAATTTCTCCTGTTGTGTTTTTGTTTTTTACGAATGTGTGATTGCGAATCAGGCATTCAAAAAAGGGACTGTTTTCAAACCAGAATGCGAGCATGGATTCAAAACGTTTACCCAAAAGTTTTTGATTGTCCTGTTCGAGCCAACTTATCAATGGAGATGGATCGAGATCAAGACGCATTAACCACTGAGCATGTTTTGAGAATTGATCATCGCACCAATCTTCTTCAAGCAAATGTAAATTTCCTGTTCGGTTGGCCATTAATGGCGCAGACGCAATGGCCCATGCGAGGCTTGACACCTGATGATGTTTGTAAATCGGAAGATCACGCACTAACATTGCTGCGAATGTAAAATACCAACAACTGTTGATGTTCATTTCACCATCATATTTTGATGTGTCGTTATTTTTGCACTCGAAATGAGAATTATCGCACAAGTTCCGCATCCCCAGATGAAGATTTCCATCTTCTCTTATAACGACAAGTACATTATAGAAATGGAAGCCGGGCAGTACAAACAGACATACAAGATCAGTCACGACGGAGTGAGTGGTCCTGATGATGTGAAGGCGCTTTGTACCCCTGAATTGATCGACGGAACCATGAGCAGATTTTCTCAGATGCATGCTGATTTTCATGTGGCTTATCAATCTCTATCCAATAAATAATTTATGCTGGCAAAAATTTCAATGTCGTTGAGTGTATTACTTGCAATTGCTGTAGGTTATCTTCTTTACAAAACATCTTCGAATGATAATGCGATTGCATCCGTTCCTGAAGATATAAAAGTTGCCGAGGCTTTCAGTGGTGAGGAAGGAGTGAAGTCTACCGTTGTGGCATTTATCAACGGAGATTCTCTGAACCAGAAGTATGAGTTTATCACAGAAAAGGGAAAGGATCTTGAGCAGAAAATGAATGCTGCAGAGTTGCGCGTGAAGGAAGCTTTTGGATCGCGACAGCAGAGGTTTGATAGCAACATGAGATATGCCCAAGAGCATCCCAACATGCCCGAATCAGAGGCGATGGCATTGCAGCAAGAAATGGAGAAGCTGCAAGCTGAAATGGATGGCATCCAGGAAAGAGAAGTTGGCGTATTGAAAAGGAAAGAGGAGGAAATGCATGAGGAGCTGATGTCACGCGTCAATAAATACCTGGAGGCTTATTCAAAACAACGCGGTATTGATTATGTGATCAATAAGCAAAGTGAGTTTAGAGTTATACTTTATGGCAACAGTGCATACGACGTAACCGACGAAGTAATCGCCGGACTCAACGCGGAATACCGTGCAGAAAAAGAAAAGAAATGAATCTTGCAGAGCAAAAATTAAAGCAGAATATAGCGGAGTACATCATTTTCCTTTGGCAAATGGAAGACCTCGTACGCGCAGTGGATTTCGATACTGTTGCATTGGAGGAATTCATTCGCTCGTTTACACCGGATGAGAATGCGTTCAAGGAAGAAGCGGAATGGTTCAGTAAACTGATGTCCGAGATGAAGAAAGAAGGAGTGGAAATGCGAGGTCACATCAGCGAAGTGCATGAATTGATTTTTGAATTGAACTACTTGCACAACACGATGCTCAATCTGGTGAAGGATAAAACTTACATCGATCTTCACCGCAAGGCGCAATCGAATATACAGGAATACATTGGGCGCACGGATGGAAAAATCACCAATGAAATTGAAGTCTGTCTGACAGCACTCTACGGCATGTTGGTACTGCGTTTGAAGAAAGAACCTATCTCAGATGAAACGACAGAGGCGATGTCGACATTCAGCAATATGCTCGCAAGACTTGCGCATCATTATCGATTGATGAAACAAGGCGAAGTGAATTTTACGTTGAATTAGCTATTCTTTCTAAGAGGCTATTTGCTCTGGAATTGCAACTTTATTTCCTTGACAATCTGAGAAACGTTCGCCTCTTCATTGAACAGATAGCTGTTGCATTGACAGAGATTCTGACCATTGATCCGCAAGACAAGATTGGGTGATCGCATCATATCGCATTGAGGACAATTGAATTCGCCATATCCAACAGATGAGTTGAGTTCCAAGAAAAGGAATTTCACATTTTTGAAATGTAAATTTTTCTCCACTTCTGAGATTTTTTGGTAGCGCTCATAAGGCTGAATGAATTTTGTGTCAAACAGCACATAAAATTCCGGCACAGTTGATTTTAGTTTTTTACAAATGGTACTCAGGTCTTCAAAACACCCCATACAATTCATGTTATTCACCAAGATCACTAGAGATCGATCACTGATCTCCGTTGACTTTCCATCCGCGGTTACCAATTGATAGGATTGAGATTTCGTGAAATGGGAAGCCAGAGAGCAAATAATCAGCAACAAAAAATGTTTCATGGTTCATAAAGAAAGTGATACACATGAAAATTTGTTTTTCCTTTTTTCGGTGGGGATGCCTGACTTTTTTTATAGTCATCAAAGGTTCCCTCGTCAAGTCTTAGTTCAGGTCCAAGGGTGATGTAAAATTGATGGCCATTTTCACAAACCGATGACACTGTTTGCATCATGAATTCCACATCCTGCTTATCAATTTTCAACTCGGGATGTTCGTGGTTTTTTTTCATGATATCCATAGCGTTAGTTTCTCTCATGCGTTGAAAGGTAAAATGTCCATCAATGTCAATATGAACAATAGATTCTGAAACCCTGCTCATGGTATTGCACGAGGTGTAGCTCAATGTCGAATCGTTGATCAATTTGATGCCAAGTGATTTGCTACAAGTATCAATAAGTGCTTTTGCTCCAAAATTAAACGATCCTTTTTTCCAAAGTGCGGCATATATAGAATCAGTAAGCAGTGAAGCCGGATCAACCCAATGTTCAACAGGTATGATGAGTGAATCAACTTTTTCCAATTGTTGATTGTAACTGTAAATAACCGGCCGTGAAATGCTGGCAGTCAAAACGAAATTTGCGTTGTTGCACACGAGCTCGTTTGGTTTAAAAACTGACAATTGATAAAAATCACTTGGAGGATAAACGGTGATGGGTTCTGTGCCATCCATTTTGTCCACGAGCATTCCGAATTTTTTACGACTTGTCTTTGGATGATAGTCATAGTAAAATGCCAACAATCGCTGACCATTGCTAAAGAAGTTAGAGTAATTCCATATCTCGTCATACGTCTTGCGATCAACAAATTGGCCTTTGTGATTAAAATGAAGAATGTCATCGCAAATTTTGACGTAGAATTCATCTTTGAATTTTCTTATCCCAGATATAGAGCATCGTTTGTCATACCGGATTTTCTTGGGGATTTTGAATTCCGTGATATTAAATTGTGAAGTTCGAATGTCAAGTTCAAGAATGCTCATTCTATTTGTTTTGGATTCAATGGTCAGAGGGATGTAAAGCTTGTTCTGTGCGGAATCATAACAAGAAATTGCACCCCAATTCTTGTGGTTGATCATGCTTGCATCCAATTCATGCGAATAACTGTTTTGAAGGTTGAAAAATGAATCTGTCTGACAAATAGCTTCCGAAAATAACAAGCTAAAAAACAACAAGACGTGGAACCCATGTCTTGTTGTTAAAATTGAAATACGCAAGGTGTAAATTTTATTTGGTGTCATATATTCCTAGCAAGAAAGAGACTTGGTGAATCCGTTTTATTTAATGATTCTAAAGAAAGAATTGATCTTTTTGGAAACTTCTGAAACGCTACTGTCGTCCGAAAATAATTCTTCGTGACATATGGAGGTTGAATTATTGTTGTTTTTAATAAGTATGAGGTGTGGTGTATAGTCCGATAGGCAAAGATTCATCGATTCTCTACATGTTTTCAAACTCGATCCACCAATAAATAAATATTCCACATTCGGGATTCTAATATAGGATTCAACAGATGCCAAAACCGCAGATCTTTGTGAAATCTCTACATTAGAATAGTCAAATAGGCAGTACCATTGTGTCTTTCGCTTACAACGTCTTTTGACGGCCTTAATGTAATTATAACAGCCCTTGCAGTTAAGCCTTGAGGATACTATGATTACAGCATTGTTAGAGAGAGATACGATTTCATTGTTCAAGTCATAAAAAGCAATCTCTGTGTTAATTGGTTGATCAACCATTTGTGATTTTGCAACAACACAAAATAACAAAGCCAACAAAGTTGCGATTTTTCGTCTCATTCGCGATTTTTGAATTCACTTACTACGAAGTAATAAGATATTTTTCCAGAAGTATTTGGGGTATTCCTTTGACGCGAAAGATCGCACTGATTGAGACCAACCGGAGAAATTACTTCCCCCGGATGAAGATGGTATAAGCTATTTTTGTGAATTATACCATTGGCGGTTTGGCCAAACCAACTAATATCATTCAGTGTAAGGTGGTAGTCATTGTCTACCTGTTGAGGTGAATCCCAATACATCAATCGGTCGGTGATTTTAGACTCTTGTTGATGGAGTTTTTTATCAGAAATTGAGATGATTATTTCGCCACCGCAACTATTCGAATGATAGTAACTTAGGATGAGTAGGCTGTCATTGATGAATTGTACATCATGATTTTTACAACCTCCGGCATACATATATGCTGCAATGTTGGAAATATCTACATTCTGATTTTTCTCATTATGCCAATAAGGTATCTTGAGGCTGAGCGAATCAATCCGTTCTAAATTTTCATCAAACAAGAAAATAGCTGGTTCGCTAATTGACGCTCTTACTATGTAACTTCCATTCGTTGCAACTGGCTTGACCCCCTATTGATCGGACAATTTCACGTTGGGCTAAATTAATTCAATTTCTGTTACTTCATTTGCAACGCAAGATGCGACCGACGGCGACGTGTTTACGGGCGTCCTAACGTTGTAAGCGGAGGAAGTTATTTCTCCGCTTTTTCTTTTTAATTGGCTGCGCTTCGCGCGTTTTTCTTTTGCAAGAAGCTCCCTCCGGCTCAGTATTCCGGGTATCTCATACAAGGGATGACGCAATTTGATTTTCACTTTTTTCTTCGGTTCAAAACATGTTATTACTAAATCATTTTCCCATGCCCTGCGGAACATGATCGGAGGCAAGCCTTTAGTGGAAGTATGTGTTCGATGATTGTTGTAATTCAAAAAGAACACGTCTAATCTGTTTTTTAGCTCTTCAAGATTAAAATGCTCTCTGTCAACTGCAGCGCTCATGCTGGCATGAAAACTCTCGATGTATCCATTCTCTTCAGGAGTGTATGGATGGGTGAACTGCTGCTCAATACCATTTTTTCCGAAGAACTCCTTAAGAAGCTCAGCGATAAATTGTGGTCCATTATCCGTGATCACCACCAGTGCGATTTCAGACCAAGCTCTGCCGGCCGGTTCAAGATGCTCTTCGATTATTTTCTCCCACAAGTTCTTTACTTCTATTGCACGAACAGAATAGCCCGTGTATCTGCCTAGTACTTCCCTTGTAAAAGTATCAATAACAGATAGGGTAAATGCCTGGCAACGCTCCTTGACAAGCCAATGAGATTTAATATCCATCTGCAAGTGTGTCAGTGGTTCTGTGGGATTGAGAATTCGATATTGAACATATTTTTTATCACGCTTCGCTGACTTGCTCTTGTTCTTACCTGTGATACCCAGACGTTTCATTATGGCTGCAACCTTTTTATGATTCACTTTATAACCTTTGAGCTGAAGATGATCAGTCATCCGCACTGCGCCACATTTCAAATCAGGGTTTAGATCTATGGAATGCATTTCTGCTTCAAGGATTGCATTTGGTACTGTTTGCCAAATATCTTTCATCAAACGCCACGTATGGGTACTCAAAGGCTTTCCGCGCTTTCCGGAGTTCACTGGAATATGGTAATATTGATGCTTTGTCATTTGAGCCAGTTCAAGACACTTATCTCTTGACAGTCCTTTTGAAACAAATCGAGTTACGATTTCTTTGCGTTCTCCCGTGCATACTTTTTTTTCAAAAGCTCTCCCTTCAATTGAGATTCCAATTGCTCTTTAATCAATAAATCCTTCAATTGTTGATTTTCCTTCTGCAGCCGTTTGATTTCTTTGAGATGTTCCTTTGTCATCCCATGCTGCAGACCGGCATCGCCCATCTCATTGAACTTGTTCTTCCATTGATAATAACTGGCTTCGTAAATGCCATACTTGCGGCAGGTAACCGCAACTCCTTTGGTTGATCCCTCTTTCAGGATCAAAAGCTTTTCCTCTTTCGTTCTGTGAACTTTTGGTTTTCTTTCTGTTGACATGACTCTACAAATTTATTGCTAGTCTTGTCCGGTTAATTAAGGGGCTAATTCACAACCAGTCTGGTGTGTTCCCAATATGTCAAGCCAATCATATCAGGATTCGGGAAAATTTCCCTTATTATTTTTCCTTCTTTAGTTATAATTGCTAAGGCATGTTTTGTCTTCGTCAAAGTGTTGGAAAATTGATAATAATAACTCAATAAAAAATTGCCGTTGGATAGTGCATGAATTTTATTCCATTTGGGAACTATGGGAAATGAATGCATGAATCTAAGGCCCATGTCAAAAACGAGCAATTTGTCATGTAAGAGAATGTAAAGCTCGCCATTTGAGAAGCAAAACCCTTCAACTTCTGCCCTAATATTAGGTTGAAGGGTTTTGGGATATTTTAAAATAACATTGACTTTTGTCTGCTTGTTTTTCAAATAGGATATTCTCCAGAAATGCAATTCATGCTTTCTTGAATTGTGATGAGTGTAAATCATAATGGATTCGTCGGGCGCAACGGCAAATACCGATTCATTTAGATTCGTCGTTTCATTAATGCTAGCTTGGATATTCCGGCAAAGTTGACCACCTGATTCCGGCTCAAATTGACCACCTAAAGTTAACTGTGTAATTTGAACATTTCTCGGGGGTGATATTGATGT